>NZ_JACAQC010000046.1:0-95209 GCF_013385345.1 Pseudomonas sp. I8001 | reverse complement strand
TGGGTGTACCTGATGCACCGAGTTGTCTGCATCGCAGGCAAGCCAGCTCCCACAGAAAAGCAGATCTGCTTTTGATCTTGATCTGAGCGAACGCGGGTAGTGCAGAGCGAGTAAACCGGCAGGACGCCGTGACCGAAGAAACGGATATGTACACCCGCATGGCGCAGTAATTGCGTCCTCCCCAATCCACCCCCCCAAAAAAGGAGCACCCCCCATGCAACTACGCGCCTTGCGATATTTCCACGAGGTCGCCCGCTGCGCCTCCCTGCGTAAGGCCGCCGAACGTCTTTACGTCACCCCCACCGCCGTCAGCCGCCAGATCGAACACCTGGAACACTTCTTCGGCGCCGCCCTGATTGAGCGCGGCCCCCGCGGCATCCGCCTCACCGCCGAGGGCGAATGCCTGGCCGAACAAGTCACCTCAACCCTGCGCGGCCTCGACCAGGTACGCGAAGTCATCGCCAGCCGCCAAAGCCAGGTGGCCGGTAACATCAGCATCCATGTGTCAGAAAGTATCGTTTCCACCGTGCTCGCCCCGGTGCTCGCCACCTTCTACCGCGCCCACCCCAAGGTCACCTTCAACATCGTGATCGCCAGCGCCTCGGCCACCCTCGACGCCCTGTGCAGCGGCGAGGCGGACCTGGGCCTGGCGTTCTACCTGCAAGAGCGCGCCGACGTCGAAGTCACCGCCCACTGCCAGTTATGGCACCGGGTGCTGGTCAGCGCCGAACACCCCTTCGCCCAGCGCGACAGCATCGAATTGAGCGAACTGCAAGGCCAGCCCCTGGCGATTCCCGACTCGGCCTACGGCGTGCGCCAGGCCCTGGAAGTGGCGGCAAAAAAACGCGGCGTCACCCTCGAACCGGTGTTCACCACCAGCTCCCTGGAAGTGCAGAAGAGCCTGGCCCGGCAACGGGCAGCGGTGCTGATTTTGCCCCAGGTCGAGGCAGACGTGCGGGACCTGGGCGACGGCCTGGTCGCCGTGCCGATCGCCGATGAAGACCTCGGCCGCATCCGCATCGACCTCTGCGTGTACCGCAACCGCCCCCGCTCGGTGGCGGTGCTCAAGTGCCAGGAAATGCTGGCGGGGGCGATGCAGCGTTGTTCGCTGAACTGAGCCTGAGCCTCAGAAGATGTTGATCGGCACATTGGCGACGAGGCGGAACTCATCGTAGCTGCCGTCAATCTGCCCGCCGCTGGCGCGATGGTTGTAGACGATGGTGCGCAGTACGGTGTTCTTGAGTGTTCCGGACTGAATCACATAGGCCAGCATCAAGCCGTTTTCGTTGTGCTTGGCGCCATCCAGGCTGCGCACGTTGTAGCCGGTGTTGTGGCCGTTGCGGTCGCCATCGTAATGGGTGCCGTCGATGTCCCAACCCTTGGCGTGCCACAGGCTGGCGGTGAGGCCGGGCACACCGTAGGCGGCGAAGTCCAGGTCGTAGCGCAACTGCCAGGACTTTTCGTTGGGGCCGTTGTAGTCCGAGTACAGCGAGTTGGCCATGTAGTTGCCGGTGGACTCCCACACGTAGTCGAAGTATTCGTTGCCGAATACCTGCTGCCAGGCCAGGGTCAGGCTGTGGGCCAGGTGCGTGGCGGTGAAGGCCAGGCTGGCGGCGTTATTGTCGATGTAGCCGAGGTTTTTGTCGCCCGAGTCGCTGGTGTGGTAGTAGTTGAAGGCGGTCTTCAAGGCGATGTCGCTTTTGTCACCGATGCGGTGGGTCAGGCCGACGTAGGTCTGGTCCCACATGTCTTCGAAACGCGACGCGTAGACGCTGGCTTCCAGCCCGTAACCCGGTTTTACCGTGGCTCCCAGGTAGCTGATGCGTGCGCCGCTGTAGGCGCGGTTGCCGAAGGTGGTGGTGAGCTTTTCGGCGCCGGTGCCGGTGCGTGGAATCGCCCGCTCGAAGCTGCCGCCCTGCACCGACAGCCAGTCGAATTCGTTGCTGAACAAGCCCACGCCCTGGAAGCTGGAGGGCAGGGCGCGGTTGTCCTTGTAACGCAGGATCGGATTGTCGGTCATCAGCCGACCTGCCTTGATCTCGGTGCTCGACAGGCGAAAACGCACGTCGCCCACCCCCAGGCGGCTCCAGGTGGGAATCGCATCGCCGTCGCCGTCCACCAGCACCCGGTCGCCGCCATTGGCCACCTTGCCGTGCCCGCGCTCCAGGTTAACCGCGCTGAAGATCCCCGCATCCACGCCCACGCCAATCAGGCCCTGGGTGTAGCCGGAGCTGTACTTGAGCATGCTGGTCTGCACCCAGGTTTCCCGTACACGCGTGGGCTCGACGCCGCCGGCTTTCTTGATGCTCAAGTGGGTGGTGCGTTTGGTGTGCTGGTTGGAATAGTAGTGACGCAGGTTCAGGTCCAGGGTGCTGCCTTCGAGAAAGCCCGGTGCGCTGGCCTGGGCGTTTTCCTGGGCGAAAGCCTGGGTGCTGGACGCCAGGGTGACGGCCAGCAAAAGACGTGGATACATGGTAAATCCCCATACAAATCAGACGTAAGGCGACCGTCCCGGCAGGCCTTCAGGTGCTGCCGGTCGGTGGCGAAAAGACGCGGGACAGTGGGAAAAGGTATTCAGCGAACCGAAGCTTCTGTGAGCCGGGTTTCGCGGGCCGGGCTGCCGGGCAGCGGCGGACGGGTTTCCTTGGCGAACCAGGCGGCGGTGAGGCACACCAGGTTGGCGATCAGCAGGTACCAGACCGGTGACATCGGATCGCCGGTGGTGCCGATCAGCCAGGTGATGATGATCTGCGCGGTGCCGCCAAACGCCGCCACACCGAAGGCGTAGACGATGGAGAAACCGGTGGAGCGCACGGATTTCGGGAAGCTTTCCACCAGCAACACGATCAGCGCCGCGCCACTCATGCCGTGCAGGCCCGAGAGTACCGCCAGGGTCAACAGGAAGGTCGCCGGGCTTGGGTGCTCGGTCATCAGTTGCAGGGCCGGGAATAAAATCAACAGCAACACCACCCGCGGTGTCATCAGGATCGTACGGCGCCCGAAGCGGTCGCAGAGCATGCCGCCAGCCACCGCGCACACGGCCATCGCGGCGCCGGCCACCAGGGTCGAGAGCATCGAAATGCTGGTGGGAAGCTTCAGTTCGGTGAGGGCGAAGGTGGTCATGTAGTTGAGGAAGTACTGGGTGATGGTGCTGCCGGAAAGGATCAGCAACCCCAGCACCAGTGCGCGCCGGTGCTTGCCGCAGACTTCCCGTACCAGGTCGCCGGTGCTGGTTTGCTCGCCGTGGCCGTGGAAGGTTTCGGCGAGGTTGCGGCGGATGTAGATGCCGATCGGCAACACCAGCAGGCCGAACACGAACGGCACGCGCCAGCCCCAGCTATTGAGGTCTTCCGGGGACATGACCTTGGTCAGGGTGAACCCTACCAGCCCGGCCACCATGGCTGCGACGCCCTGGGCGACTACTTGCCAGCAGGCGTAGGTCCCGCGTTTGTGGGGTGGCGCCGCTTCGAGGATGTAGGTGGTGGCGGGGCCGGCTTCACCGCCCCAGGCCAGGCCCTGGATCATGCGGGTGAGCACCAGCAGGATCGGCGCCGCGATACCGATGGTCTCGTAACCGGGCAATATCGCGATGCTGCCGGTGCCCACGGCCATCATTACCAGGGTCAACAGCATCGCCGGTTTGCGCCCGACGCGGTCGGCGTAGGCGCCGATCAGTACTGCGCCCAGGGGCCGGACGATAAAGCCGATACCGAACGCCGTGACCGACAGCATCAGGCTGACGAAAGCGCTGTCGGACGGGAAAAACGTGTGGCCGATCATCACCGCAAAGGTTGCGTACACACCAAAGTCGAAAAACTCCACGGCGTTACCCAGGACCACGGCGAAGATGCTCTTTTTGCCGGCGTCCGGGGACGGTGTTTCGGGTGCGTGATCAGGATCGGATCGTGTCAATTGCTCAGTGTGCATACCAGCCCCTCGATTTTAGTTATAGGTCGTCCAAGCTCCGGCCGCGTAGGCCCGGAGCTGGCGTGTGGGTGGGCAGTTCTTACAGCGTCAAAGTCAGGAAGGATTCGGCCAGTGGTGGATTGCGCCACGCCAGCTCTCGTAGGTTTTAGCGATTTGCAGCAGCCATTGATCGGCAAAGCGTGGGGCGATCATCTGCAAGCCGATAGGCATGCCATCGGCGGCGAAACCGCAGTTGATCGACAATGCCGGTTGCTCGCCCATGTTCCACGGCACCGTGAACACGATGTGTTCGAACGGCAGTTGCGGGTTGTTGCTGGGTGAAGGCCACTCGGCCGGGAAGGCGTTGACCTGGTTGGTGGGGGACAGCACCAGGTCGAGTTCGGTGAACACCTGCGCGGCGCGGCGGCGCATTTCAAAGGTCTGGTTGAAACCCTTTACGGCTTGTACGCCGCTGATCTCGGCGCCCGGCGCGGCCCAGTCGCGGATGTACGGCAAGACCTTGTCGAACTGCTCGCTGCTCAGGGCCGACAAATCGCCCCACTGGCGGGCGCGCCAGAAATGGTCGAGGCCATCGAGTTGTGCGCGGTCCATGATTGGCGGGATCAGCGTGACTTTGGCGCCGTGGGCTTCGAACAGCCGTGCGGCTTGCTCCACGGATTCACACACGAAGCCCTCAGGCTGCATGCCTGCGCCGGGTTCAAGCATCAGGCCGACGCGCAGGCCCCTGACTGACAGCGGCTGGTTACTCCACTGGGTGGTGAGCGGCGGAAGGCTGGTGGCATCGCGGGCATCGGGGCGGGCCAGGTGTTGCATCAACAGCACGCAATCATCGACGGTGCGGGTCATGGGCCCGGCGGCGCGACCGGTGTAGTACGGGTCGATGGGAATGCGGCCCAGGGTCGGCTTGAATCCCACCAGGCCGCACCAGGCGGCGGGCAGGCGCACCGAGCCACCGATGTCGGTGCCCACGTGCAGCGGGCCGTAACCGGCGGCGGCCGCTGCGGCGGCACCGGAGCTGGAACCGCCGGTGTTGTTGGCGGTGTTCCACGGGTTGCGGGTGATGCCGTGGAAGCTCGACAGGCCGGAAGACAGCATGCCGAAGTCCGGGTTGGTGGTCTTGGCCAGGATTATCGCGCCCGCTTCACGCATGCGGGCTGCGGGCGGTGCGTCCCTGAGGGCCGGGGTCAGGCGGGTGGCCGCGCTGCCGAGGGGAATGGGCACGCCTTCGGTGGCGATCAATTCCTTGAGAGTCACCGGTACGCCATCAAGGGCGCCGTTGGGTTGGCCCTTGTTCCAGCGTTCGGTGGAGGCCTGGGCCTGCTGGCGCACCTGTTGCGGGTCGAAGGCATAGAGCGCGTTGATCTGCGGCTCCCAGCGGTCGATGTGGGCCAGGAGCTGGTCGTAGTAGTCGATGGGCGCGAGTTGCCGGCTGGCAAATTGCGCCAACAGTTCGGCGGCCGTAAGGGTATGCAGGTCAGTCATCGAACGCTTCCTTGTGATGGGCCGGCTGGCTCATGGCGGGTTGCAGTAGGGACGACTATATAAACCCCGGTGTGACGCGGCCATCACAATCGATGCAGTTCAGTGTTGCGTTTTTGTGTGCACTGAAACCGGCGGGTAGATGTGGGAATGGCTGGAAGGTTTACTGTTTGGCGGGAGGACCTCAGGCGCAGGCACCTGGCGTCTTTTTCCTGCGTGCCGACTCACGACGATAGCTCCGGATAGGCTGGGGTTTTGCCCGTATGCGGGATTGGAAAGACATCCACGTCGCAGGGTCAAAGCGGGTGGCTGATACCACCGCTTCCTGGAGCAGCATGATGGAAATAGCGTCTGACGCATCCGGGTATTCAGTATCGAGGATGATTTCCAAGGTGTCCTTGTCGCGATAGCCGCTGCAGGTCGGAATCAGACTGAAGGCGTGATCTATACCTTCGGACTCATTCGGCTCGCAGATGGATGAAACAACGCCCACATAAACATTCCGATCGTTGAGCGTGAACATGCATTGAGAGCCGCGCGCAATGGATTCCCTGAGCAGGGTCCTGAGGGGGCGCCCCGTTAGAAGCTCGAGCATCAATTGCTGGTTCAGTTCCTCCTCTGAAGCAAGTTGCAGTCTTCGTCGACGCCAACGCACAAATAATCGCGCCCAGCAGTAGGGAATGATCATGGCTGTCAGGCCGACCTGGAGCAAAAATACCCAGAGGCCATGATTTCTCTCGGTGGCAATATCCAGCTCTATCAGCAGCTTGCCCAGATAAACACTGTAATCAATGGGGATTGTCTGGCCAGCCAGTTGCAGCGGCTGTTTGGACAGGCAAAGAATCAAAGTGGTCAGTACGAACGACAGTACGAGGCAGGTCCAGCCTAATCTTGCGACCTGTAGATAGAGTAACTGGCCCTCAAAGCGGTGGAGGCGGCAGTAATGGCCGGGGTGTTTCAAACACACCAAATAGCCACTCACCAGTAACGGCAGTATCAGTAGTAGCCCCATGGGTTATTTGAATATCAGTTCACGTATCTTGCGCTTGTGTTCCTTGAACTCGGGTGAGTTGGCGATTTCCGCCGGGTCGACAGAAATACCCCACTCACCCACTATCCTCATGGTTTTGTACCGCTTGATTGCCCTGATATTTTCCAGATCTTCCTCAGTGGGTTTCTTGAACCACGCAAACGACTCAAACATGACCGGCACCCTCATAAAAAAGTAGTCGGTTTTATAGCAAGAGCCGTTTTTACCGACTACTGATGGCCCCCATCCAGAACTCCCCGCGTATCGTAGGAAACGTCCTTAGTTGCCCCAACGGTCTAAAACGTCGGCGGCGTAATCACCCAAATCACCACCGCATCCACCTTCCCGGGGTTGCCATACCGATGGGGCTCACTGCTGGAGAAGCTGAAACTGTCCCCTTCAGCCAGCTGAAAATGCCGCTCGCCCACCCATAACTCAAACGTTCCGCTCAACACATAACCCGCCTCTTCACCCTCATGGCTATAGCTCTGCTGGCTATAGGTGCCCGGTGGAAAGCGCGAGTGCAGCATCTCCAATTGATGATTGGGCAGGGGCGTCAGCAACTGGTCGACGATCCCGTCCTCATAGTGAATGCTCTGGCGATTGTTCCTGCGCACCACAAAACCTTCATCCTCCGCTGCCGGCGTGGTCTCACTGGCAAAAAACCACTGGATCGTCACCCCCAGGCTGCGGGCGATGTTGAACAAGGCCGGGATCGACGGGTAGGCGAGGTTGCGTTCCAGTTGGCTGATATAACCGGCCGTCAATTCGCTCATCTGCGCCAATTCGGTAAGCGTCATGCCCCGGGCCTTGCGCAAGCCGCGGATGCGGGTGCCGAGAAACAGCTGTGGCGGTTGGTCGTTCAAATGTCCCACGCTACTTTCAATCCTTCATAAATCGCCTCTTCGGCGGTACGCGGCGCCAGGCAATCGCCGATCCGCGTGAACGCCACCAGGCCTTCCAGTTCTGCGCCCAGAGTGTCCACCGGCTGGTGGCCCTGGCACAACACCAGGGTGTCGATATTTTCCAGCAGCATCGGCTCGCCGCTGGCGGTGTGTTGCAGGTAAACGGTAGTGTCGTCGCAGCCGTACAAACGGGCGTAAGGGATGATCGGAATGCCCAGCCGATGCAGTTCGCCGGCCAGTTGGTCACGCACGTACAACGGCAGGTTTTCCCCGCAATGGGTGCCGTTCACCGCCAGTTGCACCTGATGGCCGGCACGGGTGAGGCGCTCGGCAATGCCCGGGCCGATCCAGTCGCAACGCCAGTCCACCACGACCACCGAACGGCCCAGTTGCACCTCATCGCGCAGCACTTGCCAGGCATCCACCACCTGTAGCTCGCCGCCGCGTTCGAAGGTCGGCCAGTAGGGCTCGGCGCCGGTGGCGATGATCACCCGGTCAGGTTGTTCGCGTTCCACCAATGGGCGGTCGACGCGGGTGTTGCGCACCACGCGGACCCCGGCCAGTTCCATCTCGCGCTGCAGGTTGGTACTGGCGCCGCCGAACTCGCTGCGTCGGGGCAGTAACTGCGCCAGAAGCACCTGGCCGCCCAATTGGGCACTGGCTTCATACAAGGTCACCTCATGTCCGCGCTGCGCCGCCACCGCTGCCGCTTTCATCCCTGCCGGGCCGCCACCGGCGACCATGATCCGCTGGCGTCGCAGTGTCGGTTGCAGTTGGCCAAACTGCAATTCGCGGCCGGTCTCGGGATGCTGGATGCAGGAGATCGGCAGGCCTTTGTGGAAGTGGCCGATGCACGCCTGATTGCAGGCGATGCACGCCCGTACATCCTCGGCATGGCCGCTTGAGGTCTTGGCCGGCATGCGCGGGTCGCAGATCAGTGCGCGGGTCATGCCGCACACATCGGCCTGGCCGCGTTGCAGCATCAATTCGGCCTCCTGGGGCTGGTTGATGCGCCCGGTAACGAACAGCGGAATCGACAGGTGCGTCTTGAACGTCGCCGCTTCTGCCGCCAGGTACGCCGGGGCAATCGCCATGGGCGGCACGATATGGATCGCGCCGCCGAGGGAGGCCGAGGTACCGGCAACGATGTGCACATAATCCAGGTGTGATTGCAGCTGTTGCACGGCGGCCAGGGAATCCTCTTCGGTCAGGCCTTCGGGGTCGCGTTCATCGGCAGAAATGCGCAGCCCGATGATGAAGTGCTCGTCGGTTTCGGCACGCACCGTGGCGATGATTTCCCGCAGGAAACGCAGGCGTTGTTCCAGCTCGCCGTTGTAGCCGTCGGTGCGGCGATTCACCCGCGGGTTGAGAAATTGCGCAGGCAGGTAACCATGGCTGGCGACCACTTCCACACCGTCAATCCCGGCCTGATACAGGCGCCTTGCCGCAGCGCCGTAGCCGGCGACGATCTCGTCGATCATTGTCTGGTCAAGGGCGCGCGGCATCACCCGGAAGCGTTCGTTGGGCACCCCGGAAGCCGAGTAAGCCACCGCCAGCAAACCGTCGGCCGACTCCATGATTTCCCGCCCCGGATGGAAAATCTGCGACAGCACCACGGTGCCGTGGGCGTGGCAGGTTTCGGCCAGTCGGCGATAGCCGTCGATGCAGCTGTCATCGGTGGCCATCAGCACATGGGAGGTGTAGCGGGCGCTGTCGTGCACCCCGGCCACCTGCAACACAATCAGCCCCACGCCGCCTTCGGCGCGTGCCCGGTGGTAGGCGATCAACTGCTCGTTGACCTGGTTGTCGGTGGGCATCGAGGTGTCGTGCCCGCTGGACATGATGCGATTTTTCAGGCGTTTGCCGCGCAGTACCAGCGGTTCAAAAAGATGCGGAAAGGCATGGGGCGACATGGTGCGGATACTCCAGGCGCTGTTGTTATTATTTTTCTATAGGAGGTCAGCCTCAGTAAAAAATCAACTTGTTTTTTTACTGGCGACTGGATTAGCGTCAGCCACATCACCCACCCGCCTGGAGAATAAAAATGCCTGGGGCCACCGAACAACAGCTGCGCGAAGAGCTTGCCGCCTGCTACCGGCTGATCGCGCACTTTCGCATGAGCGATTTGATTTTCACCCATATCTCGGTGCGTATCCCGGGGCCCGAGCATCACTTTTTGATCAACCCCTATGGGCTGATGTTCGAGGAGATCACCGCCTCCAGCCTGGTGAAGATCGGCCTGGACGGACGTGCGGTCGAGGCTTCGGCCCATGGCGTCAACCCGGCGGGGTTTGTGATTCACAGCGCGATTCACGGCGCCCGCGAAGATGCGCAGTGCGTGCTGCACACCCACACCCGCGCCGGCTGTGCGGTGGCGGCACTGGAATGCGGGCTGTTGCCGGTGAACCAGATTTCCATGGAGTTCTACGGCAAGGTCGCCTACCACGACTACGAAGGCGTGGCGCTGGACATGGACGAGCAACAGCGACTGGTGCGCGACCTCGGCGACAAGCCGGTGTTGATGCTGCGCAACCATGGTTTGTTGACGGTAGGGGAGACGGTCAGCCAGGCGTTCCTGCGCATGTATTACCTGGAGAAGGCCTGCGATATCCAGATCGCCGCCCAGGCGTGCGGCAAGCTGATCCTGCCGCCTGCGCACGTGTGTGAATACACCGAGCGGCAGTTCAATGAGCCAGGCCGGCCACTGGAAGAGGGCGAACTGGCAGACCCGGACGCCATGCAACTGGCATGGGCGGCATTGCTGCGGTTACTGGATCGGGTGTCGCCGGGGTTCCGGGAGTGAGGTAGAGTCGTCCAGCCGACTCAACCCAAGGACACCGCCTCATGACCCAGGAATCCCGTTTCTCCCGCATGGAACCGGAGTTGCGCAAGGCCAATCTGGTGCAGGCGACGTTGGCCTGCCTCAAGCGCGACGGCTTCCAGGGCGCGTCGATCCGCAAGATCAGCGCCGAGGCCGGGGTGTCGGTGGGGCTGATCAGTCATCACTACTCGGGCAAGGATGAGCTGGTGGCCGAGGCCTATCGGTCAATCACCCGGCAGGTCATGGACCTGCTGCGGGATGCGATGGCCAAGGCGCCGCCCAGTCCGCGGGAGCGGCTGTCGGCGTTCTTCCGCGGCTCGTTCTCCCCCGAATTGCTCGACCCGCAACTGCTGGATGCCTGGCTGGTGTTCTGGGGGGCGGTCAAGACGGCCCCGGCGATCAACCAGGCCCACGAACACTCCTATGGCGAGTACCGCACCATCATGCGTTCGGCCTTGGTGGACATGGCCGGGGAGGAGGGCTGGAAGCAGTTCGATGCCGATTTGGCGGCCATCGCCTTGAGCGCCTTGCTCGACGGCTTGTGGCTGGAATCGGGGCTCAATCCCGGCACCTTCACCCCGGAGCAGGGCATCCAGATCTGCGAAGCCTGGGTCGATGGCTTGCAGTCGGGCGGGCGCAAGCGCTTCCAGATCAAACCCTGACCTGACGATTCCGCGCCGCCTGGACGCAATGTCCGGGCCGGCATTTTCCCCTCGAAAAATATTTGCAGTTACCCGATTGCCTCCTTACTGAACACTCGTTTAGTATCGCCCCATGTCGCACCCCTCAAGCCAATTAAAATAATTCGAGGATTCCATGACTACAGATCCGTCCGTGCTCACTCAGGTGCAGGCAGGCGTTGCCTGGATCACCCTCAATCGCGGCCCCCAGCGCAATGCCCTGGACATCCCGACCCTCAAGCACCTGCATGCCTTGCTGGACGGTTTCAACCGCGACCCGGCTGTGCGCGTGGTGGTACTGACCGGCAGCGGTCGCAGCTTCTGCGCCGGTGCCGACCTTGCCGAATGGGCCGATGCCGAAGCCCGTGGCGCCCTCGAAACCTACGGCTGGACCGAAACCGCCCACGCCCTGATGACCCGCCTGCACACCCTCGACAAACCTACCCTCGCCGCCATCAACGGCACGGCGGTCGGTGCCGGCATGGACCTCACCCTGTGCTGCGACCTGCGCGTCGCCGCGCAATCGGCACGCTTCAAGGCCGGCTACACCAGCATGGCCTACTCGCCGGACGCCGGCGCCAGCTGGCATCTGCCGCGCCTGATCGGCAGCGAGCAAGCCAAGCGCCTGCTGTTCCTCGATGAATTGTGGAGCGCCGACCGCGCCCTGGCCGCCGGGCTGGTGGGCGAAGTCGTTGCCGACGAGCAACTGCATACCCACGTCGCCGAGCTGGCCACGCGCCTGGCCAACGGCCCGACCTTTGCGTTTGCCCAGACCAAAACCCTCATCCGCGAAGGCGCCGGGCGCAGCCTGCCCGAGCAGCTCCAGGCGGAACTCGCCGCCGGCCTGCTGTGTGGACGCAGCGCCGACGGTGCTGAAGCCCTACGCGCCTCGATGGAAAAGCGCCCACCGAACTTCTCCGGCAACTGATTCCCCTTCAAAACACCCTCGAACGATCGACAGGTAGCGCCATGAATTTCCAGCCCAGCCAAGAACAAGACATGTTGGTGGACGCGGTACGCAGTTTTGTTGCCAAGGAGTTGTTGCCCCACGAGGAGGCGGTGGACCGCGCCGATGAAGTTTCGCCGGAGCTTGCCGCGCAGATTCGTGACAAGGCCATCGCTGCCGGTTTCTATGCCTTCAACATGCCGGAAGACGTCGGCGGTGGCGGCCTGGATTACCTGTCACAGGCGTTGATTGAGCGCGAGTTGTCGAAAGTCTCCTGGGCGCTGCATGTGTTTGTCGCCCGGCCGTCGAAAATCCTCATGGCCTGCACCGGCGCGCAGATTGGCGAGTACCTGTTGCCGTGCGTGCAGGGCAAGAAGATCGACTGCTTTGCCCTGACCGAACCGGGTGCCGGTTCCGACGCCAATGCGATCAAGACCCGCGCCGTGCGCAGCGGTGATGACTTTGTGCTCAATGGCAGCAAGCACTTCATCAGCCACGCCGGCCACGCGGATTTCGCCATCGTGTTTGCCGTTACCGACACCTACGAACACAACGGTCGCCAACGCAATGCCGTGACCTCGTTCCTGGTGGACCGTGGCACGCCGGGCATGACCATTCGCCGGGGCCCCAAGTGCGTCAGCAACCGCGGCTACCACACTTATGAAATGTTCTTCGACGACTGCCGCGTACCAGCCTCCAAAGTCCTCGGCGAAGTCGGCAAAGGTTGGGAAGTCGCCAATGCCTGGCTGACCGCAGGCCGGGTGATGGTGGCTGCCAACTGCGTCGGCCAGGCCCAGCGTGCGCTGGACGTTTCCCTGCAATGGGCGGCCGACCGCAAGCAGTTCGGCCAGCCCATCGGCACCTACCAAGGCATCTCGTTCAAGCTCGCCGACATGGCCACGCAAATCCGTGCGGCCGAACTGCTGACCCTGAACACCGCCTGGAAAATGGACCAGGGCACCATGACCGACGGCGAGGCCGGCATGGCCAAGTTGTTTGCCAGCGAAGTACTGGGCAAGGTTGCCGATGAAGCAGTGCAGATCTATGGCGGCATGGGTTTGATGGACGAAGGCCCGGTGGAGCGCATCTGGCGCAATGCGCGGATCGAGCGGATCTGGGAAGGCACTTCGGAAATCCAGCGCCACATTATTGCCCGCGAACTGTTGCGGCCACTGTTGCGCTGATCGGGTCGGAGAACGCTTATGTCCCAGGCTATTCGCGACAATCTCAAGCGCCTGCTGGCGCCCCGTCACCTGGCGTTTGTCGGTGGGCGCAGCATGGCCCGTGCCCTCAAGCGCTGCGCCGACGGTGGTTTTGCCGGCCAGATGTGGCTGGTCAACCCGCAACATGACAGCCTCGATGGCGTTCCCTGCGTGCGTCGCGTGGCCGATTTGCCGTGCGGTCCGGATGCGGTGTTTATCGCTACCAATCGCGAGCTGACCCTGACCTGTGTCGCCGAACTGGCGGCCATTGGCACCGGTGGCGCCATCTGCTACGCCTCCGGGTTTGCCGAAACCGGCGCCGAGGGCCAAGCCTTGCAGCAACAACTGCTCAAGGCCGCTGGCGAGATGGCACTGCTGGGCCCCAATTGCTATGGCCTGCTGGATTACCTGCACAGCTCGGCGTTGTGGCCGGTGGCCCATGGCGGCAAGCCGGTCGAGAAGGGCGTTGCGGTGCTGACCCAGAGCGGCAACTTTGCCTACAACCTGTCCATGAGCGACCGTTCGCTGCCGGTGGCCTATATGGCATCGGTGGGCAACCAGGCGCAGCTGGGGGTTGCCGAGTTGATGGACGTGCTGCTCGACGAGCCGCGCGTTACAGCGATTGGCTTGCACCTGGAAGGCTTGAAGAATGTGCCGGGGTTCGCCAGTGCGGCCCACAAGGCCCTGGAAAAAGGCATTCCGATCATCGCCCTGAAAACCGGGGTGTCACAGATCGGCGCCGAGTTGGCTTTGAGTCATACCAGTTCGTTGTCGGGTTCCGATGCGCTGTACGACAGTCTGTTCGCGCGCCTGGGTGTGATCCGGGTCAGCGGGCCGGTGAGTTTTGTCGAGACCCTGAAGGCGGCGGCCTGCGGTAATCTGCCGGCGGGCAACAGCCTGATCGCCCTGGCCTGTTCCGGTGGTGATGCCGGGTTGATTGCCGACTACGCCGAGCGCAACGATTTGAGCCTGCCGAAGCTCGACGAAGGCCAGCGTGAAGAGTTGGCGCAGGTGCTGCCCAGCTACGCCAATCTGGTCAACCCGCTGGATTTCACCACGGCCATCTGGGGCAACAGCGACGCGCTTAATACGATGCTCGACACGGCACTGCGCACCGAAGCGGATGCGGCAATGCTGGTGCTCGACTACCCGGCGGAATTTACCGGTGAGCGCAAGGAGTGCGACCTGCTGCTGGAGCTG
Organism: Pseudomonas sp. I8001; assembly: GCF_013385345.1. Classification (NCBI taxonomy): domain Bacteria; kingdom Pseudomonadati; phylum Pseudomonadota; class Gammaproteobacteria; order Pseudomonadales; family Pseudomonadaceae; genus Pseudomonas; species Pseudomonas sp. I8001. Next base: position 81,019 of record NZ_JACAQC010000046.1, on the reverse strand, counting down.
TTTTGCAGTGCGCTGACTCGCCACGGCAAGACTGGCTTTGTCACCTCTGCATTTCCCGAATTGCTCCCGGCCCACGCTCGCGAGCGTCTGCATGCCCAGGGCGTTGCCGCGTTGCAAGGCGTGGAAGATGCGCTGGCGGCCTGGGGCCGGATTGCCGACTATCAAGACAATCGCCGGGCGTTGTTGGCGCGGGGTGAGTCGATACTGGTGCCGCTGTGCCCGCAAGCGCTTGAACAACACGGACAGTCGCTTGATGAGTGGGATTCCAAGCAGGCTTTACGGGCTTTCGGCCTGACCACGCCAGCCGGTGTCTTGAGCACTCCCGAGCGGGCCATAGCCGATGCCAAAGTGCTGGGTTACCCGCTGGTACTCAAGGCCGTCAGTGCCGACTTGCCGCATAAAACCGAAGCCGGCGCCGTGGCGCTCAACCTGCAGGACGGCTTCGCCTTGACTGCTGCCCTGGCTCATATGCGCGAGCAAATCGCCGCTTATGCGCCGGATGTGCCGTTCGATCAGCTGCTGCTGGAGTCCATGGCTACGCCGCCGCTGGCCGAGCTGATTGTCGGCATCAAGCGCGAAAACGACTTCGGCCTGGCGCTGGTGATCGGCGCTGGTGGAATCCTCGTGGAGTTGCTCAAGGACAGCCGCAGCCTGCTGCTGCCCACCACCGACGACGCAATCCGCAACGCCTTGCTCAGCCTGCGCAGCGCCGCATTGCTGCAAGGCTTTCGCGGACGCGAAGTGGCCGACATGGAAGCCCTGGTGGCGGCGATTCGTGCGGTGGCCGACTACGCCTGCGCCAACGCCGGGCAGTTGCTGGAACTCGATGTAAACCCATTGCTGGTCAATGCCCGGGGCGCCACGGCGGTCGATGCATTGATCCGTCTCGCCCAGGCGTGAAGGAGATGACAATGCAAAGCAAAACCTTGACGGGCGGCCAGGCCCTGGTGCGATTGCTGGCCAACTATGGTGTCGACACGGTGTTCGGGATTCCCGGCGTGCACACGCTGGAGCTGTATCGCGGCTTGCCGGGCAGCGGTATTCGGCATGTGCTGACCCGCCACGAGCAGGGCGCCGGCTTTATGGCCGACGGTTATGCGCGGGTCAGCGGTAAGCCGGGGGTGTGTTTCATCATCACCGGGCCGGGGGTGACCAACGCCGCGACGGCGATCGGCCAGGCGTATGCCGACTCGATTCCGCTGCTGGTGATTTCCAGCGTCAACCACACCGCCAGCCTCGGCAAAGGCTGGGGCTGCCTGCATGAAACCCAGGACCAGCGGGCGATGACCGCGCCCATCACTGCGTTTTCGGCAGTAGCGTTGAGTGCCGAGGATTTGCCGGAGTTGATCGCGCGGGCCTACGCGGTGTTCGACAGTGAGCGACCGCGCCCGGTGCATATTTCGGTGCCGCTGGATGTACTGTCGGCGCCGATCAAACGGGACTGGAGCAATGAGGTGGTGCGCCGTCCCGGGCGTGGCTTGCCATCGGCTGAAAGCCTCGATCAGGCCGTGGCGAAACTGGCTGCGGCCAAGCGGCCAATGATCATTGCCGGTGGCGGCGCACTGTTGGCGGCCGAGGCCTTGCAGCGCTTGAGCACACAACTGGCGGCGCCGTTTTTCAGCAGTGTCGCCGGCAAGGGATTGTTGCCGGTGGAGCATCCGCTGAATGCCGGTTCGACCCTGTGTGTCGAGCCCGGCTGGCAGCTCATCGCCGAGGCGGATGTGGTGTTGGCCATCGGCACCGAAATGGCCGATACCGACTTCTGGCGTGAACGCCTGCCGATTAATGGCGAGCTGCTGCGGGTGGATATCGACCCGCGCAAGTTCAACGATTTCTATCCTTGCGCCGTCGCGTTGCACGGTGATGCCCAGCAAACGACGCTGGCTTTGCTGGAACGCTTGCCAGCCACGCCGCGCAACGCGGATGCCGCCACCGCTGCGGTCGCGACGTTACGCCAGGCAGTCAGCAGCGGCCATGGTCCGTTGCAACGGATTCACCAGGCGATTCTCGACCGCGTGGCCGCCGAGCTGCCGGCCAATGCCTTCATCAGCAGCGACATGACCCAGCTGGCCTACACCGGCAACTACGCCTTTCCCAGCAACGCCACCCGCAGTTGGCTGCATCCCACCGGCTACGGCACCCTGGGCTATGGCCTGCCGGCCGGTATCGGCGCCAAGTTCGGCGCACCGCAACGGCCCGGCCTGGTGCTGGTGGGCGACGGCGGCTTTCTCTACACCGCCCAGGAACTGGCCACGGCCGTGGAAGAACTGGACAGCCCGCTGGTGGTGTTGCTCTGGAACAACGACGCCCTGGGGCAGATTCGCGACGACATGCTGAACCTGGACATCGAACCCATCGGCGTACTGCCGCGCAACCCGGACTTCGCCGCCCTGGCGCGGGCGTTCGGCTGCACGGTCAGCGAGCCACAGAACCTGGATGAGCTGCAGACGGATTTGCGTAACGGTTTCAAGCGCAACGGCGTGACCTTGATCGAGTTGAAGCATGCCTGTGTGAACCTTTAGAGGAGCAACACCATGAGCGAAAACAACAACAAAATGACTCAAGCGATGCACCGGCGGGACTTCCTCAAGCACAGCGCCGTAGCCGGTGCCGTGGCCGCCGCGTTTTCCATGGGCCTGCCGCTGCAGGCCTTTGCCGAGGAGGCCACGCCCAAGCCGGGCGGCGTGCTGCGCATGGGCCTGGCCGGCGGCAGCACCACCGACTCCCGCGACCCGGGATCCTGGGTCGACACCTTCACCTTCGTCGGCTTTTCGGCGGTGTACAACACCCTCACGGAAATCGCGGTGGACGGCAGCGCTATCCCCGAATTGGCCGAAAGCTTCGAGTCGACGCCCGACGCGCGCACCTGGACCTTCAAGCTGCGCCAGGGCGTGACCTTCCATAACGGCAAAAGCCTGACCGCTGACGACGTGGTGGCCTCGATCAACCATCACCTGGCAGCCAACTCCACCTCGGCGGCCAAGACGGTGATCGGCGATGTGGCCAGTGTCAGCGCCAAGGGCAGCGATGCAGTGGTGTTCGAATTGCACTCGGGCAATGCCGATTTCGCCTATGTGGTCGCCGATTACCACCTGGTGATCATGCCCGCCAAGGACGGCGCCGCCGACTGGCAGGCCGGGATCGGCACCAGCGGTTATCGCCTGAAAAGCTTCGAGCCGGGCGTACGCATGGACCTGGAGCGCAACCCCGATTACTGGAAGCCGGGCAGGGCACACTTCGCCAGCGCCGAGCTGTTGGCGATTGCCGACGGCGCAGCGCGGGTCAATGCGCTGGTCACCGGGCAAGTCGACGTGATCAACAAGGTCGACCTGAAAACCGTGGCCCTGCTCAAGCGCAATCCCACGCTGGTCATCGAAGAAACCAAGGGCGCCCAGCACTACACCTTCCCGATGTTGTGCGACAGCAACGAGTTCAAGAACAACGACATCCGCATGGCGATGAAGCATGCGATCAACCGCGAAACCCTGCTGGCCTCGGTGCTGCATGGCTATGGCCTGGTGGGCAACGACCATCCGATCCAGCCGGGCAGCCGCTTCATCAACGCCGCCCTGGAGCAGCGCACCTACGACCCGGACAAGTCGCGGTTCTACCTGCGCAAGGCCGGTGTGGAGTCGCTGAAGGTGCGCCTGCAAGCTTCCGATGCCGCCTACACCGGCGCGGTGGATGCTTCGGTGCTGTTCAAGGAGCAGGCGCGCCAGGCCGGGATTGATATCGACGTGGTGCGCGAGCCGGCGGATGGCTATTTCTCCAATATCTGGATGAAGCAGCCGTTCACCACCTCGTTCTGGTACAGCAGCCTGACTGCCGACCGCATGTTCAGCATCGGCTACGCCAAGGGCGCGGCGTGGAACGAAACCCATTGGGATAACGACCGCTTCAACCAGTTGCTCAACGCAGCGCGAGGCGAGATGAACGCGCCGCTGCGCCAGGAGATGTACAACGAAATGCAGAGCCTGTGCCGGGACGACGGCGGTGCGATTGTGCCGTTGTTCGCCAGCTCCGTGGCGGCCCGCTCGAACCGCGTCAGCCATGGACCGCTGACGGCGCCGTATGGGGAACTGGATGGGTTGCGGTTGATCGAGCGGTGGTGGCAGGCGTGAAGATTTCAGATACGCCACAAATCAAATGTGGGAGCGGGCTTGCTCGCTGCCACATTGAACATTTGTCGCCTTCGAGAACATGCCCCACTCATGAGAACCGAACATGAATAGCCTATTCAAACTGGTACTCCAACGCCTCGCCCTTGGCCTGCTGTCGTTGTTCGCCGTCTCGGTGATCATCTTCCTGGCGGTCGGCATGCTCCCCGGTGATATCGCCCAGGCCATGCTCGGCCAGTCCGCCACGCCGGAAACCGTCGCCGCCTTTCGCGCCCAACTGGGCCTGGACCTGCCGCCCCTGAGCCGGTTCGTGCAATGGCTGCTGCGCCTCCTGCACGGCGACCTCGGCGCTTCCCTGGCCAACCAGCGGCCCATCGCCGAACTGATCGGCGCACGCCTGGGCAACACCTTGCGCCTCGCGGCACTGGCGGCGTTGGTCTCGGTGCCCCTGGCGCTGGTGCTGGGGATGCTCGCCGCGCTGTACCGCAACAGCTGGTTCGACCGCCTGCTCAACACCTCGGCCCTGAGTGCGGTGTCGTTCCCGGAGTTCTTCGTCGCCTACCTGCTGATCCTGGTGTTTTCGGTCAAGCTGGGCTGGTTTCCCAGCCTGTCCAACCTGGCGCCGGATGCCTCATTCGCCACCATTCTCGAACGTTCGGTGTTGCCGGTGGCCACCCTGAGCCTGGTGGTGATCGCGCAGATGATGCGCATGACCCGCGCCTCGCTGATCAACCTGCTGGCCAGCCCGTATATCGAAATGGCCCGGCTCAAGGGCATCAGCCAGTCGCGGATTATCTGGCGCCACGCACTGCCCAATGCCCTGGCGCCGATCGTCAACGTGATCGCGCTCAACCTCGCGTACCTGGTGGTGGGCGTAGTGGTGGTGGAGGTGGTGTTTGTCTACCCGGGCCTCGGCCAGTTGCTGGTGGACTCCGTGTCCAAGCGCGATATCCCGGTGGTGCAGGCGTGCAGCCTGATCTTTGCCGCCACCTACATCCTGCTCAATACCGGCGCCGATGTGCTGTCCATCGCCACCAACCCACGCCTGATGCATCCCAAGGGGTAGACCATGAGCCTTCTCACACAACTGGCCCGGGCGCCATTGAGCGCGAAGTTCGGCCTGCTGGTCATCGTGCTGTACGTGCTGGTGGCGTTGTTTGCACCGCTGCTCGCGCCCTATGGCGAAACCCAGGTGGTAGGCGACGGGTTTGCGCCCTGGAGCGGCCAATTCCTGCTGGGCACCGATAACCTCGGGCGGGACATGTTCAGCCGCCTGGTGTATGGCGCGCGCAACACCCTGGGCATCGCTTTTTTGACGACGGTGCTGGCGTTTTTGCTGGGCGGTTTGAGCGGCTTGATAGCCGCGATCAAGGGCGGGTGGGTCGACCAAGGATTGTCGCGGGTGGTGGATATCCTGATGGCGATCCCGCAACTGATCTTCGCCTTGCTGATCCTCAGCGTGGTGGGCACCAATGCCACCTCGCTGGTGCTGGTGATTGCACTGCTGGATTCGACCCGGGTGTTTCGCCTGTCCCGGGCCGTGGCGATGACCGTGGTGGTGCAGGACTTCGTCGAAGCCGCACGGCTGCGTGGGGAAGGGCTGTGGTGGCTGGTCACCCGCGAAGTGTTGCCCAATGCCGCGGCGCCATTGATTGCCGAGTTCGGCCTGCGGTTCTGTTTCGTGTTCCTGTTTATCAGCGCGCTGTCGTTCCTTGGCCTGGGCATTCAACCGCCCACCGCCGATTGGGGCAGCATGGTCCGCGACAATGCGGTGCTGATTACCTTCGGCGACATCAGCCCGTTGCTGCCGGCCCTGGCGGTGGCGTTGATCACCGTCAGCGTGAATTTTGTCGTCGACTGGATGCTGCATAAATCCAGCGGCCTGAAGGAGTGTTGAGGATGGACAAGCCACTGCTGGAAATCCGCAACCTGCAGATCGAAGGGCATTACGAGGATGCCTGGCATCCGCTGATCAAGGGCATCGACCTGACGTTGCAACGGGGCGAGGTGCTGGGGTTGATTGGCGAGTCCGGCGCGGGTAAATCAACGTTGGGCCTGGCGGCCATGGGTTTTGCCCGCGATGGTTGTCGCATCATCGGTGGCTCGGTGTGCTTTGACGGCATTCAACTGTTGCAGGCCAAACCCGAAGCCTTGCGCAAGCTGCGAGGACTGCGGATCGCCTACGTAGCGCAATCCGCTGCCGCGTCGTTCAACCCGGCCCATCGGCTGATTGACCAGCATGTGGAAACCGCCGTGATCAACGGTGGCATCAGCCGCGCCCAGGCTGAACGCGAGGCGGTGGAGTTGTACCGCGTGCTGCGCCTGCCCAATCCGGAAACCATCGGCCAGCGTTATCCGCATCAGGTCTCCGGCGGGCAACTGCAACGGGTGATGACCGCCATGGCGATGGCCTGTCACCCGGACCTGATCATCTTCGACGAACCCACCACCGCCCTCGACGTCACCACCCAGATCGAAGTGCTGGCGGCGATTCGCGATGCGGTGAAAACCTTCGGCAGTGCCGCGCTGTATATCAGCCATGACCTGGCGGTGGTCGCGCAGATGGCCGACCGCATCATGGTGCTGCGCCACGGCAAGCTGGTGGAGGAGGCCGAGACCCGCACCATGCTCAGCGCCCCGCAGCAGGACTACACCAAGTCCCTGTGGGCGGTGCGCAGCTTTCGCACCGAGCCCAAGGCCTGTCCCCAGCAGCAGATGCCGTTGCTGGAAGTGCGTCAGGTGTGCGCCAGCTACGGGCATCAGCCGGTGCTGCATGACGTGTCGATGAGCTTGCATCGCGGCCAGACGTTGGCGGTGATCGGTGAGTCCGGCAGCGGCAAAAGCTCCACCGCACGCTTGATTACCGGGTTGCTGCCGGCTACGGCGGGGCAGGTGCTGTATGACGGTGAAGCGTTGCCGGCGGACTTTCGTCGGCGCAGCAAGGAGCAGTTGCGACGGATCCAGATGATCTACCAGATCCCCGATACCGCGCTGAACCCGCGCCAGCGCATCGTCGACATCATTGGCCGGCCACTGACCTTCTACCTCGGCCTCAAGGGCAAGGCCATGCGCGCCCGAGTCGCCGAGTTGCTGGAGATGATCGAGCTGGACCCGGCCACCTTCATGGAGCGTCAGCCCCGTGAGCTGTCCGGCGGCCAGAAGCAACGTATCTGCATCGCTCGCGCCCTGGCGGCCGACCCACAATTGATCATCTGCGACGAAGTGACCTCGGCCCTGGATCAGTTAGTGGCCGAGGGCGTGCTGAAACTGCTCAACCGTATTCAGCAGCAGTTGGGCGTGGCCTACCTGTTTATCACCCATGACGTGGCCACGGTGCGCGCCATCGCCGACGAAGTGGTGGTGATGCAGCGGGGTAGGGTGGTGGACCAGGGCAGCCGCAGCGCGATCTTCACCCCGCCGTATCAGGACTACACCGGCTTGCTGTTTTCATCGGAGCCGGAAATGGACCCCGACTGGCTCGACCATTTGCTGGCCAAACGGGCCGCGCTTACTTCTTGAGGAGTTTTTATGAAGGTGTTGATTGTCCACGCCCATCCCGAGCCGCAGTCGTTTACCGCGGCCTTGCGTGACCAGGCCACGGCTACCCTGCAAGCGCAGGGGCATGAGGTGCAGGTCAGTGATTTGTACGCGATGAACTGGAATCCCGTAGCCAGCGCCTCGGACTTCACCTCGCGGGAGAACCCCGACTACCTGGTGTATGCCCTGGAGCAGCGCCTGGGGGTGAAAAGCCAATCCATCGCGGCGGATATCCGGCAGGAGTTGGACAAGCTGCTGTGGGCCGATCTGCTGATCCTCAACTTCCCGATCTTCTGGTTCTCGGCGCCCGCGATGCTCAAGGGCTGGATTGACCGGGTGCTGGTGTCGGGCGTGTGCTACGGCGGCAAGCGGTTTTATGATCAGGGCGGGCTCGCCGGCAAGAAAGCGCTGGTCACGGTGACCCTTGGCGGGCGCGAGCATATGTTTGGCGAGGGTGCGATTCACGGGCCGTTGGAGGACATGCTGCGGCCGATCCTGCGTGGCACGCTGGCGTATGTCGGGTTTGAGGTGCTGGAGCCGTTTGTGGCGTGGCATGTGCCGTATATCAGCGCCGAGGCCCGGCAGACTTTCCTGCACAGTTACCAGCAGCGATTGGAAGGGCTGGCGGATGACCAGCCGTTGGTGTTTCCGAAGTTGGCGCAGTTTGATGAGGCTCTTTATCCACTTTAGTCAAGTGAATGAAGATCCAGTGTGGGAGCGGGCTTGCTCGCGAAAGCGGTGTGCCAGTTGATGCATGTGCTGGCTGAACCACCGCATTCGCGAGCAAGCCCGCTCCCACATTTGATCTTCATTGTCAGGCGCGATTGTGTACCCGCAACCGCTCGGCAGCGCTGCGCAGCAGCTGTTCCGTGCCGTCCCAGCCCAGGCAGCCATCGGTGATCGACACGCCGTATTTCATCGACGGGCTCAATGGCTGGCAGCCTTCGAACAGGTGGCTCTCGATCATCATGCCGATCAGCGAGGTGTCGCCCTGCAGGCGCTGCTCCAGCACGTCGTTGAACACCGCCGGTTGGCGCAGCGGGTCTTTGCCGCTGTTGGCGTGGCTGCAGTCGACCATGATCCGCGGCGCGACTTTGCTCTTGGCAAGGTCGGCGTGAACCTGGGCCACGCTCTGGCGATCGTAGTTCGGCCCACGATGGCCGCCGCGCAACACGAGGTGAGTGTCGGGGTTGCCCGGGGTCTGGATGATCGCCGGATGGCCCTGGCTGTCGACACCGAAGTGACGGTGCGGGTGAGCGGCGGAGCGCATGGCGTCACAGGCGATGGCCACGCCGCCGTCGGTGCCGTTCTTGAAGCCGACGGGCATGCCGAGGCCGCTGGCCATTTCGCGGTGGATCTGCGATTCGGTGGTGCGCGCGCCAATGGCGACCCAGCTCAGCAGGTCATCGAAGTAGCCGGCAGCCATCGGTTGCAGCAGCTCGGTGGCCACCGGCAGGCCCAGGCGCAGCATTTCACGCATCAGTTCCCGGGACAGGGTCAGGCCGGCGGCCATGTCATCACTGCCATCCAGGCGCGGGTCGTACGCCAGGCCTTTCCAGCCGATGGTGGTGCGGGGTTTTTCGACGTAGGCGCGGATCACCAGCAGCATCTGGTCACTGACTTCATGGGCCAGTTTTTTCAGGTTGCGCGCGTATTCCATGGCCGATTCCGGGTCGTGGATCGAGCACGGGCCGACAATCACCAGCAGGCGTGAGTCTTCACCCTTGAGGATGGCGCGCACGGCTTGGCGATGGGCGTGGATCTGTTCGTTGAGGAATGGGCTCAGGGGCAGTTGGTGCTTGAGCTCAAGGGCACTGGGCAAACGCTGGGTCAGCGCTTCATTGGCGCAGGACAGGGTGGAAACAGGCAGAGCGGCGATCGAGGCGTTCATATTCGGGCTTCCTGGGCAAGCGGCGGGCTGTTCCCGCACGCTCTGCCCTACTGGGGTGTTCGACAATTGGCCGTATTGGCTACGTGTGTTGGCTTGCCACCAATAGGTGACCGATCGGAGGCGGCAGGCTGTCCCGAACGGAGCTTGCTAAATCGCCAGGCGGTGGAGGTGTCGTAGCGGTAATAGGTGGCGTAGTTCATGGCGTGAGTCCTTTAAGTGTTCGGTGTGTGGCAAAAATAATAAGGGCTGAAAAAACAAAACCCCCGGTCGGGGAGCCGACCGGGGGTTAGATTTCTCTGGTAGGCGACCCCTTGAGTAGTGGGCGCCGATTTCAGGTATCAGGCGCGCCAGTGGCTAAACCAATACCCAAAATAAAAGCTGACCAGTGCGCTCAAACCGCTCACGCGGGCAGCCACGACCGAGCGCTGGGCGCTGGCAGCAGGGCAAACCTGGGTGTGGGTGAGTTGCAACATGGTGTGTCTCCAAATGATGGGGGGAGCTTAACTGAGGCGAGCGGGTGGATTCAATCAGTAATTTCTATTGAGGTTGGGTACTTACGGCTATGACCCAAGTGTCGATATGCTGCACGGAGTTCACGATGATTGCCTGGATGCGACCATGATTGCCTTCACGATTGCTGCTGCCCAATCCATCTCCATTGCCGGCGACGTGCCCGGAAATATCGCGCGTCACTTGGCATTCATGCGCACGGCGGCAGAGCATGGTGTGCAATTGCTGGTGTTTCCGGAACTGTCGCTGACGGGGTACGAACCAGCGTTGGCCGCCGAATTGGCGATTGCGCCTGACGATGAAGTAGTGGCGCCGCTGCGGGAGATGGCCCGTGAGTTGCGCATCACCGCCGTGGTGGGCATGCCGATTCGCCTGGGGGCCGGCAGTGAGGTGTTGATCGGCGCGCTGGTGCTGGGGCCGGATGGTTCGGTGGCGGTCTATACCAAGCAGCATCTGCATCCCGGTGAAGAAGCGGCCTTTGCTGCAGGGCAGGGCGGGGCCGCCCTTGAATGGGGTAACGACCGGATTGCCCTGGCGGTATGTGCAGACTTCTCCCACCCCAGCCACCCACGGCAGGCAGCCGAAGCCGGGGCGAATATCTACGTTGCGGGTGTGCTGATCAGCGAAGGTGGCTACGCTCCCGATACGACGTTGCTACAAGGCTACGCCGCCGAGCACCAAATGCTGGTGCTGATGGCCAATCACGGTGGCCCGACCGGTGGCTGGACCTGCGCCGGACGCAGTGCGATCTGGGGCGCTGACGGCACTTTGATCGCAGTCGCCCCTGGTGTGGGCGATTCGTTGGTGATTGCACGTCGCAGCAGCGCTGGCCAATGGCGCGGGGAACAGGTGGCGATTTAGGAGGCGCAGGCACATGGCGTTTCAACTACAGGCTGCAACCAGCCAGCACCTGGCCTTCGCCCGAACCCTGACCCATCAGGCCATGGGCAACTATTATCGCCAATACGACTTGTCCTGGTCCGATGCCGGGTTCGATAGCGCCTGGGCGGGTCGGGAAAACTGGTTGATCTGTCGCGATACCCAGGTGCTGGGTTTCATCAGTCTGAGTCGTGACCCCAAAGCGTTGTATATCCGCGAATTGCACATCCTTGAGGCGTTTCGTCATCAAGGGGCTGGCGGCTGGGTTATCGAGCAGATGGTGTACAAGGCGCGCGCGGAAGGGCTGGGTCTTTTACGGTTGACCGTTTTCAAGACCAACCCGGCGCGACGGCTGTATCAACGCAAGGGCCTGGAAATCGTAGATGCGGAGGATTGCTTCTGGCGCATGGAGCGCAATTGCCGGCCGTGATCAGGTGTGAGTACTGCCAATTTTGGGAAAACAGGCACTTGGTTTTAATAAGCGCATACTGACTTCAAGAAATGACTTCCTGATCTTGCCTTACGGTTTCGTCCTCAACCGGGATGATCCCGTCCTTCATGCCTAACAGGACCGCGACCTTGTGGGCTTCTCCCCGCCGTCCCTTTTTGCGCCCAGCGAGCACTTGATAAGTGGTTGCCGGGTCCACGCCATGTTCCCGGGCGAACGCTTGAACAGACTTACCTTGATGTTCCAGCCAAGCCTTGGCTTGTGCAGCAGTGCGAATACCGGGCATAGTTCAAAACCGTTCAAGTTTGTGTAAAACGAGATGAGTGTGTCACCTCTTGGGGTGTGCCAAATAGGATCATACATCCAAATGAGTGGAATCGGTTTCCGGTTAAGGCAAGAAAGAGAGCGACTTGGCCTGTCGCAGAAAACTTTTGGTGAAATAGGAGGTGTAGAAGCTAACGCACAGGGGAAATACGAAAATGGCGGCCGTGCGCCCAAGGCCGATTACTTGTCCCGCGTGGCAGAAAAAGGTGTCGATATCCTGTACGTGTTGACCGGCACGCCGACGCCGACCCAACTGGAAAATCTGAGCCAAATCGAAGAAAAAGTGCTGGGCAACTACCGTGCGATGTTCAAGGAAGACCAGGATGCAATCCATCGCCTGACCTCTACCCTGGCCGAGCATTCACTCTCCACCAATGGAAAAAACCGGTCATCGGCCCCGGATTCCTGACCTTTTACCCAGGAAATTGAGCCGCCCGCCACTCGGCGGCGGCCGGTTGTGCATTGAAACTCTATATATATGACGCTTGCAGCTAGGTCTGCGCCGTGGTTTTTTGCTAAGGTGTTCAGCAACCTATAAGACCATATCGCGAGGTGTCTGCTTGATTAGGGTGCTAGTAGTCGATGACCATGATCTCGTTCGTACAGGCATTACACGAATGCTGGCTGACATCGATGGCCTGCAAGTAGTCGGCCAGGCCGAGTCAGGGGAGGAATCCCTGATCAAGGCCCGGGAGTTGAAGCCCGATGTGGTTTTGATGGACGTCAAGATGCCTGGGATCGGCGGTCTTGGCGCCACTACAAAGTTGTTGCGCAGCCATCCGGATATCAAAGTCGTGGTAGTGACCGTGTGTGAGGAAGATCCTTTTCCTACACGGCTGCTACAAGCGGGCGCGGCTGGCTATCTGACAAAAGGCGCGGGATTGGCGGAAATGGTCCAGGCCATTCGCCTGGTATTTGCCGGCCAACGCTACATCAGCCCGCAGATTGCCCAGCAGCTGGCGATCAAGTCGTTCCAGCCCACCAGCGACTCGCCGTTCGATGCGCTGTCGGAGCGCGAAATCCAGATCGCCCTGATGATTGTCGGCTGTCAGAAAGTCCAGTCGATCTCCGACAAGCTGTGCCTGTCGCCGAAAACCGTGAACACCTACCGTTATCGGATTTTCGAAAAGCTTTCCATCAGCAGTGATGTTGAATTGACCCTGCTGGCGGTACGCCACGGCATGGTAGACGCCAGCGCCTGAAATGACAGCTCCTGAAATAAAGGTCCAATTCGATCCGAGTGCGTTCCTTGCAACCTGCAGTGGCCGTCCCGGCGTGTATCGCATGTTCGACAGCGAAGCGCGCCTGCTCTACGTCGGTAAAGCCAAGAACCTGAAGAGCCGCCTGGCGAGTTACTTCCGCAAGACCGGCCTGGCAACGAAGACGGCGGCACTGGTGGCGCGTATCGCCCAGGTGGAAACCACCATCACCGCCAACGAAACCGAGGCGCTGCTGCTTGAGCAGACGCTGATCAAGGAATGGCGGCCGCCCTACAACATCCTGCTGCGTGACGATAAGTCCTACCCGTACGTGTTTCTCTCGGACGGCGACTTTCCGCGTCTGAGCATCCATCGCGGCGCCAAGAAGCAGAAGGGCAAGTACTTCGGGCCTTACCCCAGCGCCGGCGCCATCCGCGAAAGCCTGAGCCTGCTGCAAAAGGCGTTTTTCGTGCGCCAGTGCGAAGACAGTTTCTACAAGAACCGCAACCGCCCGTGCCTGCAGTACCAGATCAAGCGCTGCAAGGCGCCGTGCGTGGGCCTGGTTGAGCCTGCGGAATATGCCGAGGACGTGCGTCACTCGGTGATGTTCCTCGAAGGCCGCAGCAATGCCCTGGCCGATGAGCTGTCCGGCGCCATGGAGCAAGCGGCCAGCACCCTGGATTTCGAGCGCGCCGCAGAGCTACGCGACCAGATCTCCCTGCTGCGTCGCGTGCAGGACCAGCAGAGCATGGAGGGCGGCACCGGTGACGTCGACGTCATCGCCGCCTTCGTCAACCCGGGCGGCGCCTGTGTGCACCTGATCAGCGTGCGCGGCGGCCGGGTGCTGGGCAGCAAGAACTTCTTCCCCCAGACCGGTATAGAAGAGGAGGTCGCCGAAGTCATGGCGGCGTTCCTCGGCCAATACTACGTCAGCAGCCCCGAGCGCGACCTACCGAGCGAACTGATCGTCAACGTGGTGCACGAGGACTTCCCGGCGCTGATCGAAGCGATTCACGAACTGCGTGGCCGCGAGCTGGACATCAGCCACCGCGTGCGCGGCACCCGTGCGCGCTGGCAGCAGTTGGCCGTGACCAACGCCGAACAGGCCCTGGGCGCACGCCTGGCCAACCGCCAGCACGTCGCCGCGCGGTTTGACGCCCTGGCCGAAGTCCTCAAGCTCGACGAGCCGCCCCAGCGCCTGGAGTGCTACGACATCAGCCACTCCAGCGGCGAGGCCACCGTGGCTTCCTGCGTGGTGTTCGGGCCGGAAGGGCCGATCAAGTCCGATTACCGGCGCTACAACATCGAAGGCGTCACCCCGGGCGATGACTATGCCGCCATGCACCAGGCCCTGACCCGCCGCTTCAGCAAACTGAAGGACGGCGAGGGCAAGCTGCCGGACATCCTGCTGGTGGACGGCGGCAAGGGCCAACTGTCCATGGCCCGCGACGTGCTCAACGAACTGGCGGTGCCCGACCTGATCCTGCTCGGCGTGGCCAAGGGTGCCACCCGCAAGGCCGGTTTTGAAACCTTGTACTTGAATGATGCAGCCCATGAGTTCACCTTGAAGGGCGACTCCCCGGCGCTGCACCTTATCCAGCAGATCCGCGACGAAGCCCACCGTTTCGCCATCACCGGCCACCGTGCCCGACGTGGCAAAACCCGGCGTACCTCAACCCTGGAAGGGGTGGCAGGGGTCGGGCCGACACGGCGGCGGGACTTGTTAAAACATTTTGGTGGCTTGCAGGAGCTGTCCCGTGCCAGCATCGAAGAAATAGCCAAAGCTCCCGGTATCAGTAAAAAGCTCGCAGAGTTGATTTATGCAAATCTGCACAGCGAGTAGAATGCCTTCTCACCTCGTAGCCAGTTGTGCCGATGAATATCCCTAATCTGATCACCGTACTACGCGTCCTGCTCATACCGATTTTCATATTGCTGTTTTACCTGCCGTACGAATGGAGCTACATGGCATCCAGTTCGGTGTTTGCCTTTGCAGCCGCCACCGACTGGCTGGACGGTTACCTGGCCCGTCGCCTGGAGCAGAGCACGCCGTTTGGCGCGTTCCTGGACCCGGTGGCCGACAAACTGATGGTAGCGGTCGCCCTGGTGCTGCTGGTGCAGGAACACGGCAACCTCTGGCTGACGTTGCCGGCGGCCGTGATCATCGGTCGCGAGATCGTGGTCTCCGCCCTGCGGGAGTGGATGGCCGAAATCGGCGCCCGAGCCCACGTGGCCGTGTCCAACATGGGCAAATGGAAAACCGCGGCGCAGATGCTTGCCCTGGTGATCCTGCTGGCCAACCCGTCGGATTTCTCCTTCTGGGTATTGCTGGGCTACGCCTTGCTGCTGATCGCCGCGGGCCTGACCTTGTGGTCCATGCTGCAATATTTGCGCGCCGCCTGGCCGCATCTGCGCACCGAGGTTGAAAAGAAATAAAACTTTTTTGAATCAAGGGGTTGACGGGTGATGAGGATTCTATAGAATGCGCATCACCAAGACGCGGGAATAGCTCAGTTGGTAGAGCACGACCTTGCCAAGGTCGGGGTCGCGAGTTCGAGTCTCGTTTCCCGCTCCAATTATTGTTCTACAGGTTTCTATTGAAGTCTGCAGAAACTGAAAAAAGAGGCTTCGGCCTCTTTTTTAGTTCCAGTAAGCTCCACTCGAAAACACTACCATCCACGTTTTCTTAGTACATTTTTTAGTACATTAATCCGGCGCTTGGTAGATCACTTTTTCGTGGGACTCGCCTCTCTGGAAACCGTACAAATCTCCTCCATCCAAACGAGACGGAGATTGTACGATGGCTCTCACCGATACCTCGGTCCGACACGCCAAACCCCGTGCCAAGGACTACACCCTTCCTGATTACAGCGGCCTCGCTCTTTTCGTGAGTACGAAAGGCGCCAAGTGCTGGCACTTCCGCTTTTCCTGGGCGGATAATCAACCCCGTATTTCTCTCGGTACCTATCCTGAAATTAGCTTACGAGATGCTCGCGCTCTGCGTGATGTTGCGAGGGCACTGGTCGCTAGGGGCATCGATCCGCGTGTCCATCGGCAGCTGGAGCGTAATGCCAGGCGCCTGGCTACGGAAAACGCCTAGAAAGCGGTTGTTCAGCATTGAAAGTGGTACGCAAAGTTGAACATCGTGTTTCTGGTCGTGGGTCTCGATAGTCCGGTCGGACCCAGAACCTCCCGCTTCAATTGGCCGCCGAGTCGGCTGACAGCGAGGGCGCTCAGGTTGAGATGTAGAGGGGGCGTCTTACCTTCGCTGTTCATGGCCGGTTAAGCCTTTAGGCCAGGTCGGTGATCAGTCGTTGGGCAGGTGCAGCTGCACTTCCATGGCGTCATGAAGAAGTCGGACGACCTCGATCACGTCGTCGTTTGCCACACGATAGAACACGATATGGCGTGGGCTGTTGACCGTCCCATGGGGGTGTTTGGCCTGCTGGCGTGAATAGATGAGGTGATAGCTGCGAAGGCCCGGCGCAAGCTCATCGCGGTCGTGGCTGCCAATGCGATAAGGCGTGTCGGCAATCGCTTGCAGCGCAGCGAGGATCAGTGCCTGGTAGCGCTGGCGTGCTCGATCGCCGAACTGCGCCTGGGAGAGCCTGAGGATGTCGACAATGTCGGCGCGCGCCGCGTTGGAAATCCGATACTGCGGCATGCTCAGTGTTTTTCCCTCGCGGGGAGGGTGGCTTCCAGGCTCAACCCCTCGAGGTAGTGCTCCAGATCCCCTTCGTTCAACTGCGTCAAGCGCCCGTGCTCAAGGTCCATGATGCCGATCGAGGTCGCCTGACGCAGGGCCTCAATTTTGGCGGTGTCTTCGGCGACGCGTTGCTCCAATAGCCGCAAACCTTCTCGCATCACTTCGCTGGCATTCTGATAGCGGCCGGACTGAACCAGTTCATGGATAACCTGTTCCTGGTGAGGGGTGAGCACAACGTTTCGCGTCGCCATAATTAGCTCCAGCTCTGGGCAAACAGGTTCTTTCGACCATTGGCATATTATGCCATTTTACCAAGGTACACATAGCTTGAGAGCTGTATCTGACGAACTGGGTCGCACGGGGTCATCCTTCGCGCCGAACAGCGCGTGCTGGCTCGGAACTGTATGCGCACAAAGTCCAAAAAGGCTGTTGCAGGCGAGACGTCGGGGACGGCTTGATTAGTGTGGGCCTTGGCCTTTCAGTTTGGCCAGGCCTTGTTTGATGTGTCCGGCGTTCTCTCCGATTGTTTGAAGTGCACCGCGTACATTGTCGCCAGTGTCTGTCGCGCCGTGGCGCTCAGCCCTCAGGGTTAATTCCATCACGGCCGCCTCTAAGGCGAGCTGGTTTGGGTACAGGCGCTCAAGGACATCAGATAGTGAATGCGTGCAGCGCCATCAAACATCGGGCAGGGCGACCTATTCCTTCGATAGGTGCCTAAGTACGACTGCAGGCTGCTCCGCCGGTCACCGCGCGCTGTGACGAGGGATAAGATACCGGTGGGATTATGGATTCACTGCCGGGAGATTCTGTGGTGTTTGTAGGGAATGGCGCTAAAAGATGTAGCCCTTCCCTCTAACTTGTTGAAGATCGATCCGTCCGAATTTCAGCGTTTCAAAGCTTGCTCTTTGTAGCAAAATGTCGGATATTGTCATTTCGCCCTCAAAACGTGGGCTTTTTTTTGCATGTAATGACTTCATTTTGACTTCAAAATGAAGTCATTGAGGCGCGAGCATTCAGGAGAATGTGTTATGGCGAGAATAAATATCCGCGAGCTACCAGATCACATCCACCAGGCGATTAGTGAATCCGCCATCAAAAACAATCGATCCACTGAAGGTGAAGTTCGTTCGATACTGCAAAGCTACGTATCGAGCTTAGAAGCTAAACCGGCGGTGGCCGAAACCTACCGCCAGTCTTGGCAGAAGGGTTTTGGGTATCGCCTGGATCAGCTGTTCGCTTGCGTGCGCAGAGATCAAGTTTTTCCGATCACGGAGCCTCAAAGCATTGCTGACATAGCACGAGCTATTGGCGAAGAATCGCCTGCGAATTTGCTGGACTGCTTGGACGGCCTTAGCTCGCCGACCTTTGACATGTTGGATCGGATAATTGGTTGGTCCGGCGGGTCCCACCGTTGGTTGCTGAGTGGTATGGGCACGGTCTTTCCTGTCGAAAACATCGGCAACAAATATCAAGATTTTTTCCTGTATGACCGGCACAGCAAGAACGTTACCTTCCACCTATTACGCATCTGCGGAGGGCGTTCTGATGGGATGATTTTGTGCGTTCGGCACGACATCGCAAAAAAAATCTACGCCAGCGGCTACATATACGAACACTTTATGCTTAAGGAGGGAATGGGGTCAGGGGGGAGCGGCAATCTCAACAGGTTTATTCGCTTTCTGAAAACGAACTGTGGCAACCGCGCTCTGAAAGCTTATAACTACGAAGAAACCGAGATGAATACGCAGCAAGGGGCTCATCATCCTCTGCATTACATACGCTTAGCTAGCCAGGCTGATTGGTTGCGCAAGCTATTTAGCGGGGAAGATCCTGCTAATTGGCTGGCTGGATATTCGCCTCTGTGGACGGATATGGATGAGCTACCGTTTGGCAATGGCGAGGCGGAGTGAGATCGGGTGGTAGCAACCCATTCTGACGTATCGTCTTGGCACTACAAGCGCGATCACCCTTAATGTGCTGCTCTGTGCTCGCAAACCCTGAGCCACCTTCCTGACCATCAAAGAGGTTCAGATTTGGCTAGGCTCCCATATGAGATTGATATCCAGATCAGTGTCGATTCTATCAATGCTGAGATATTTGAAGTCTTACATGATGCGAAGGTGCTTGCCCGGCGTTACTACCGGTGAACGGGCAAGCCGTTGGGCATCACTGGTGATGTAGCTGAATTCGAATCGGCTCCAAAGCTTGGCTTGGATCTGCACTGCGCCAGAAAGGCTGGCTACGACGCTGCCGAAATCAGAAATGGCTGCCCTACACATATCCAGATCAAAGGCCGGTGCGTGGTGAACCCGACCAAGATAGTCGGCCGATTAGGCTCGATTGATTTGGCGCATCCCTTCGACGTGGTGCTGTTAGTGTTGCTTGACTCTGATTTCAACGCTTTTGCTATGTGCGAGGCCAGTCGTGATCCGGTGGTCACCGCCCTGACGAAGCCGGGTTCAAAAGCTCGCAATGAACGGGGTTGTTAGGGATCCGGTAGTTCATGGCGATCAGTTCGCAGCGCTGGCTGCGTCCGTAGTGGACTACCTGCCCAGCTAGGGATGAACCTGGAACCGTGTAGAAACCACTCAGGAGGAAAATATGAGCGTCGAGAAACAATGGGAGAATCTATTGACGCCTGCAGTGATGCAGGAGCGAATGATCGCTGTCTCGCTCTACATAACGGCCTATGAAATGCTTAAAGAGTCCATCATTGGTCGTTTAAAAGATTTCTACTGCATCGGCTTTGATGCCTATGGTACAACCACCTCACCAGATTACGATCTAAAAGTACTTAGTCTTCATAAAAGGAAAAGTCCTCTTTACGCATCATTATTATGGTTAACGAATATAGGGGCAATTGATCAGGAGGATAATGAAGTGTTAGAGCAACTTAAGGAGCTACGCAATTCATTAGCGCATGAAATGCCTGAAATTGTTCTCGCTGGAAAGGACCTTGCACTTACGGAGAAAATGCAAGACGTCATGAATTTGATCCGCAAGGTTGAGGTTTGGTGGATCGTTAACGTCGAACTCGAAACTGACCCCGATTATGATGGACGAGACGTCAATCCTGATGAAATCACGCCGGGCCCTATTCTCATGATGCAGATTATGATGATGGTGCTCTCAGGAGATGAAAAATTGAAAGAGCACTACAATGACAATAAACCAACTTCATCGGAGCTGTAGTCAAGCTTTTAGACTTTATAATTGGCTTCTGCTGACCTAATCAATATTACGGCCCGGGGCAGCAACGGGGGTTCTGAGCGTTTATCGGTACCCGCAGTTCACGTGGCATTATCAATATGCTCCGACAGTGGCCCGTGCTACCAGCGAATCCCAGGTATCACCCGGCACTTTCCTGGAAATACGATGACTTTCTTTCGTCCGTAACGTTCTGGAGCAAGGCTTCAATGGGCGAAAATGTGCACTCAAAGTGACCTTCGTTCAGTCTGAAGTTGGACGCCCTGATTCCCGCCCAGAAAAGTGCCAGGTCCTTATCGCCAGTGCAGAGCAGAATCTTTTCGTCCGGGAACATGGCAAAGAGATGCATCAGTAGCTCAAGGGAGCGCAGGTCGGCAAGTGCGTTGTAGGCATGCTCTAACGAATAATTGCGCTCGTTCATTTTCAGCAATCCCTTCGCCGGGCTCTTTCCGTTGGGTACGCATACCGCGCTAAGGGCCGCAAGAACCACGAGTGAGCGCCTGGGGACGCCGCACTCGTCAGCGATCTTCAGTACCTCATCCCATATCTGGCCAACACGTCGGGCAGCCACCGGCGCTCGCAACATTGGGGCAAGACGAATCAGGAATTCCTGCTTGCGTGCCATGCCAGCTTGCGTGTCGTTCATGATACCAATTGCACCCCGCAGCCCGCCGCGTCCTGAAGGAACCAGTTCGGCCAGCGGCAAGGCCGCCCTAATCATGGCGCAGGCAATATCAAACTGTTGCTCGATAACCTCAGGAGATGGATTGCTTCGAACGTTTCCTTCAAGGGCAAAGAGCAACGGGTTGATGCGAACGGTGTGATCTGCAAACAAGTCGAGGAAATCTCTATCGTCTTCGTTCGTTTTTGCACCGTCCCGGAATCGGCCACTCAACTCACTGAAGGTACATCTATCGGGCATGACTACCATGTTGTCTTGGAGGGCCATTCCCGACGGAAGCCAGCCGTCTTGCACTAAGCCAATGGTGCGAGACGAGTAGGGGCTTTCCAGCGAAGTGTTGACGGAGGCCACATCCTCAGGCGACACACCTTCGAGATCGCTCTCAACAACGCGTGCATTCGTCCATCTCAGTGGGATGTTGATCGGGGTGTTGAGCTTGTGATCGATGAGGTCTGCATACTTCAATCCGTGGAACTCGACGCCAACGAACGTTGCGCCGCGTCCAGTAGGAGCGCCTGCGCTGTCGTACTCTTCGAACCTTAGAGCTCGCTCTCCGGGAGCAGTGACTCTTCTGGAAGTTTGAACATGCTCGGAAAGAGCAGCAGATGGGGACGTCATATGGATTTTCCCTCAGGATGTAGTACAGACGAATCAACTGGGCTGCCCTTATCTCTTGGGCCATGGCGACCGGGTGAGAGCACAGGTTGGGAGGCTATCGCAGCCCGCAATTCTTCCACCGAATAAGGAGGGTTCCTTCTATGTACGACGTGATGGCACGTCGCACAGAGAGGTATTAAATCCCTGACTGGGTTGACCTCATAGGATTCACCGATCGCTGACAACGGCGTTAGATGGTGGACGTGAATAAGGTCGGCACCGAGCGGGCCATATTTCGCCTCGTATACTAAGCCGCAAGCTTGGCACTTCGCTCCATAGTGCTCAATGCAGTGTATTCGAGCTTCTTCATTACGTTCGTAACGCGTCAGCGTGAGTTGTCTGGCTGCTCCCTCTACCAGTTTCGAATCTGATTCAGCCTGAGCTAACGGTTGATTCTGGATAAAGCTAGGAGGGAGTACGCCAAGTACGAATTCGCCCGCCACGCCTGTTACGTTCGCCTCCCAAGCGCCCCATTCCCCAATAGTCAGACTCGATTGAGGAGGGTTTTTGTGAAGGCGAGACCTCATCTCCCCAGTAGTCGTGTCGCACCACATCTCTTGCATGTCGGTGTTGCGATCATGGATATACCAGGCGGGCCACTCGCCAAGTTGCCCAATCCACGACTGACCTCTCGCGTAGCTTCTGCGGGCAAGCGCAAGGCATTCTTCTTCTGTAGGGACTGCAATGGAAATGATGAATGGCGGGAGCCCCTGTCCTGGCGGGGCCGTTAGATACGCGTAGTTTTTGGTTGCTTTGACAAGCGTCCATCCCCGCCGGGGAAGAATGACGCTCAGCGTCAGCGAGGCAGAAAATCGATAGGTTGCCGGCCCATATGTCTTGGGTGCCTTGCCGCTAGACTTGATCTCGATGCGCTGGATTGGCCATCCGGGAGGGGTGTGGCTTCGGGCTGCGGCTTCGTCCAGTTCAAATTTCCTGTTTTCGTCCATGGTCACTCGACTTACATTAGGGATGCTTTTGGCTGCCCTGCCGGCGGCATCGGGCGGGGCAGTACACAATACGACCAACTAATACGCTAGCGGCCAGGTCTCAGATCAAGGCGGTCAAGTTCCTCCAGCGTTTGGACTAGAGTCTCAACGAGCTCACCATCAAAATCATCCCGTTCGGCCTCCTCATGTGTGCCCTTGTTGAGGTAGGTCCACACGAGGTTGGTGACGGGGATTCCGAGAATTTGTCCGTAGGCGGTCAAGAGCGGGTCTTTATTGGCATGGTTGAAGGTCTGCGCATCGCGTAATTTCTTCACCAATGCTTCGCAGAGGTTGCGCAGGCCGGGCTCAGCTCCAACACCCGCAAGCAAGAGATTGAGCAGACCTTGATCATGACTTCCCAGCCAGCGCCACGTCTTTTCTGACAGCATTTCCAGGGCTTGGCGTGATGCCGCCAAAGCCTCTCTATCATTCAGTGCATCCCTTGCCGCTCGGGCCTTGGCGATGTAGTTTGCAGTTGGAATGTTGCCTGCCACTCTAGGTTGATAGTTGCCGTCGTGGTGGCGGAATAGGTAGACCTGGCACGAACCTCGCCGCTGGGCGGGAAGATGTTGCTGAATGTCCTTGATGAACTCATTGCTGTGGCAGGTTACGATCAACTGAGTTTGTGCGAACTGATCGCTTTCGAATATGGCCTCGCGGATGCCGCCTCGATGGTCATTGTCGATGGCATTGATGGCGTCATCGAAAACGATGACCGGGCAGCCGATGCTCTTTGCCTTGGCCATGAGGATTGCCAATCCGAGGCAGCGGACATGCCCTTCGCTAAGGATGTGCAGAGCATCCAAGCGAGCATCAGGGTTACCGCGGAAACTTATTTCAATTTTTCCATCGCCAGCCAATGGAAGATGCAGCGCGGAAAGCTTGTCTTCGTTCCGGTCATTGCGGTTGAATGCATTGTAGAGATCCTTGGCAGCGTCATTAAGTCCGGCCATCAGTTGCTCTGGAAGCTGATCTCTATACGTCCTCAACTCTTCCAGGAAACGGTCGTACCCTGCTTTGAAGGGTGTGTCTCGTGCTATGTCTAGCTTCTCTTGCTCTGCTTGGGTAATGAGTTCAGCATTTGTGTCGTCAAACGCCTTGATACGGTTCATTGCGGCTTCGACGTTCTCCTTCAATTGCTGCCGCTTGAGGTTCTGAGCCTGAACCCGCAATAGAAACTCGCTGAGTCGCCGACGTTCAGCAACGTGTGGCTGCCGATCCTGCTGCGCCTTCCGTGTTGCATCGTCTTGTGCAGCCATGTGATCGACGACTGCGAGGATCTCGTCCAGCGATGGAATGTTTGCTTCAGCGGCGGCCGCTTTTGGGTAAATGACTGACCACCAACGGCCCGAGGGTTCTCCCGGCAATTGCGCCACCCAACGACCTGTCGCGGTACCTTCCTCGTCTTGTGCGGCGAGGAACGCGGCGATAGGGCCGAACATCTGGCGCAATTCGCGAGACATCTTGCCGAGCGTGGTTTCTGCTGTCTGTTGCTGATCTTGTAGGGCTCCCAGTTCTTCGAGTTGCCTCAGCCCATCTGCTGCCTTCTGGTAGGGATTTGTCGCTACGTGGGGTTGTCCGTCGAGCGGGGTATCGCACGCCGGGCAGCGATCTCCGACAACATCCCGGAGAGCGAGCACGGAGTCATACAGTGCTTTGAAAGAAACTTGGTCGCTCTTGGCGCGAAGTGCAGCGATGATGGCATCTAGTCCTTTACCGCATTGCCGAGCCTTGTCTAGGGCATCTAGAAGGCCTTGACGGGTTACGCCAAGCACATTTGGCGGAACAGCTTCGAGGATGCCCTCAAGTTCCTGCAGCCGCCCAGGGGCTTGGGGGGTGCCTATCAGGTTCCTGAGCGCTTCATAGGTAGCGTCGGCGGCGTACTCTTTCGCCAACGCTGCCTCCTCGTCGGAAAGTACTTGTTGAGATGCGGCCTCCCCCTCGACCGTTGTACGGTCCGCAGCTAACGCATTGCGACGCGCAGCTAAGGTATTTTGCCGCTCGCCGATCAAGACGAGTTGCCCGTCAATGGACTCGTTGAAGTGGCTGACGAACTCATTGAACTGATCCATACCGAAGAGGGTAGCAATCAATTCTGCTCGTTGGGCATTGGGTCGCGCAGCGATCCTTGAGAACGCGTCGATCCGGTTCTTTTCAATGAAACAGAAGCGATAGGTGTCGAGACTCGCAAGAACATCGACTTCTCGCCCATGTTGATCTGTGGCCCTCAGAACTGGTGGGTCAAATCGCCTGTCGTGGACATTTGCAAGATAGGTCCGTGCGGCAATGCGCTTATTGCCAGCCTCTTCGACATCTCCCAGGAGGGCGTATTCCAGCCCTTCGCACAAGCTGGTCTTGCCACTGCCGTTGGGGCCATAAAAGAGGGTGATCTGCTTCGAGAGGTCGAACGGCTCAGCTATCCGAAACCCTCGGAATGGGCCTAGTGTCAGATGCCGAAGCCTGGCCCACGGCCAGGTGCCGGCGTCGCCTTCGCCTTCGACGGCCGCCGTCGGCGCTGCAGCAACAGTGTTCCCAAGTTCCCTGCGAAGCAATCCTACGAGGTAAGTGGATCGCTGGTTTCTTTGACGTGACGTCCCCGCCAGTTCATCGAAGTTTCCTAGTGCTAGAGTAGCCAAGCGCCGCACGTCCTCGGGCACTTGCTTGTCGGGCTGATAAAGCCATTGCACGTAGCGTTCGAAGTCTTGCCTTGCAGATGCCATACGCCCCTCCTTGTTGTTGGCTAATTGAACGCACCAGATTATTGCGTACCGCAATGAAATCGCGAACGTCCCTTAATACTTCCATCAAAAATAGGTGCTCTTCTGTTTTCGGTAGCTTACATTTCGTAATGGCTGCTTGCCACCAGCTCTGGCGGCAACCTATCCTCTGGCGCAACGTTGCACTATGGCGATTTTATCAATACGTAACGCGAGCTACGTAAGGATCACACACACAACCCAGCCGTGATACGAGATCAGGCCATTCGGTTTGCTCGGTAGCGGCTCGCCGTGCCTTTTGAACAGGGTGGCGTGAGCAAATTATGGAGAATCAATGAGCTTTTTTACGGAAGAAGAAGAAGCCTCCCTGACGATAAAAAAGATGATTTTGCATGTCGTTGGCGGTAAGAATTTCGAGGCTATGCCCGAGCGCGACCTTGAGGAAGAAAGTTTTTTCACAGGGAAGATACTAGAGACAGCTGCCTCGCCCGTGTTCATGTTCAAGAATCTCTCCGCCTCGCGGCGGGAACTTGAGGCCATCGCGAACGGCGATATCGGTTTCGAAGCCGGTGCCCAAGGCCTTGCCCGAAGCTTCAATACCGCTCACGTCAGCGGTAGTGCCGATGGGGTATTGTGCATGTTCGAGCTGGCGGTTGATGAACCTAGCGTCGTGATATTCAGCTTAATCAAGTACGACTACAAATTCGCTCTAGAGCAGGATGATGCCAATCCCCAGAAATCTCTCAGGCGCATTCTGACCGCACTTGTCGATGACAAGAAGGCAATCCAGAAGACTGCTCTGGTGCGTGTGATCAACGGGGTGGCCAGTCAAGACGTATCAGCTACAGATAGAACCAAGCAGGGTCCCGACATCGCGGATTACTTTGCGGACTTCCTGTCGGTGACGAGGGCTATCTCCAACAGCGAGCTGAGTGAGATATCCCGCAAATTGCTCCGCAGCATCCTGCAGGCATGCAAAAAGGATTTGCCCGATGAAGACGTGCCCAAGGCAATCAAGCATGCCCAAGGGATTTTGGGCAGGCGTCTGAAAATTGATGAGAATGCAATCGTAGAGGCTGTACTCGTTGCTGCTGGCGCCCCTGACGATGTGAAGGTCGCGAATCGCCTGGAACGCGAGACCCGTAAGCGTGTGAAATCCAGCAAGTTGCATGAGCTTACGTTCAAGCCTGACCGCAAAATCCTTCGTCAGCCCTATATGCGCAAAATCATCACTGTTGAAGGTGTGACCATTACCTTCCCGGACAAGACTGATAACCCGAACGTGCGCGTGGTGGATTTAGAAGACGAACGGAAGCAGATCATCGTGGAGACCAATCGGGTCACGGAGGACAGCGTTGTCGCACCTAAAGCTAGCGTCACTTCTTAACGATCTTGCTCGGACAAAGCAGGCTCTTATCAGCGAGGGTGAATCGTCTCTCTCAGCGTCGAGCCTGCAGGAATCGGCGACGCTTACGGTCATCAATGCTGCGTCAGTAGCCGGTTGGTATTTCAGCATCTATGACATGCACGGTAACGAGTATCACCGCGACGAAGTGTCGGATGATTTTGGCCCATTTCGCATCGAACTCGAAAAGCCAGAGCAGCAGATAGGGAAGGAGGGGGCAGTCCTCTTTCTGGTCACCGAAATAGGCTTCAGCAATCATCTGAAAAAAGGGCATTCTGCGACTCAGTGGAGAGTGCTTGGCCTCACGAAACCGTTCTGTAGTCGCCTTCGTGCCTACAGCAACTGGGATGAAGCGTTGGAATGCACTGAGGCGCCCCCCACGAAGGCACCGAGGTTACTTGTCAAAGAGTCAGCTTCCGTTAGGTCGGTGCCCGATGACATTCGACATTGGCTGCTGGTTGATGGGCAAACACTCGATTCCGCTGATGCACTCAATATCATTTGGGCTACGCACGCCTACGACGCGTTGTGCCGCTGTGTCGCAAATGAGATCGATGAGACTGGGTCGACGCTAACCTTCAAGGGGCCGCCAAAACTCAATCTTAAGTTCGATGAGAACCTGCGGCTGAATCTCTCTAGCATTCCGATGGATGAGTTTCATGGCCTTCAGGACGCAGTCGCTTGGGTGTACGAAAATGCCAGGGAAGCTGAGGTTAAACACATCCTGCTTTCCGGTGAGATAGCACGCTCCGGCCGAGCTGACGGTACGGTCAAGGCTTACTTCAAAGAACACCTTGCCTCCGCGTTGGAATGCGCCAAGATTGCCTATCAGATGTCCGTCTCGGAAGTTACGAAAGACACACTGAAGTCGTTGGGTGACCTACGCAAGGCCGTGACTGAAGAAACCTCTAAAGCCACCGATGCAACGCGCCAAAGCGTGACCGCGATTGCGACCGCGCTGACCGTCGGCCTGGGTTTGATTGCCGCACGAATCAGTGTGCAGGTTAACGCGTACCTGATCAGCATCGTAATGGTGGTCGCCGTTGCGTATACGGTCATTAGCGTTTTTTCAGGTTGGAAGTTTATTAGCATCCAGAAAAATTTGCGCGAGGAGTGGCAACCGAAGCTGTATCGTTACCTATCAACTGACGAATTCAACAAGATGGTGAAAGAGCCCATTGGCCAAGTTGAGCGCGTGTTCTTCAACGTGGCAAGGTATGGCTTGGGCGTCCTCTCCGTTGTGGCTCTAGGGGTGATTCTCTTTGCATTTGTGCATGTGGATCAAGCGCCGCCCCCTCCGGTGCCTCCCCCATCCGTGATG
This sequence comes from Pseudomonas sp. I8001, assembly GCF_013385345.1. Taxonomy (NCBI): domain Bacteria; kingdom Pseudomonadati; phylum Pseudomonadota; class Gammaproteobacteria; order Pseudomonadales; family Pseudomonadaceae; genus Pseudomonas; species Pseudomonas sp. I8001. The sequence goes on along the minus strand of NZ_JACAQC010000046.1, from coordinate 53,432 downwards.
CCAAAAAAACAACCTCGTCCGGATGTTCACTCTGAGCGCACTTCCCCCGATCCTTGGGCCATAACGATCCAAGCCTCAGTCCTCAGTGATCCGGCCAGTAAAGGAGGCACGGGATTGATTGCACGGCCCCCCACCATACTGTAGTAGTTTTGGCGCGCAGTCAGACGAAGTGCAGAATGCCTCTCGATAGCCCGGTCGGACCTAGAACCTCCCGCTTCAAATGGCCGCTGAGTCGGCTGGCAGTGGGTGCTTAGGTTGAGATGTAGAGAGGGGCTCTGTTCATGGCCGGTTAAGCCTTTGGGCCGGGCCGGTGATCATTCGTTGGGCAGGTGCAGTTGTACTTCCATGACGTCATGAAGAAATGGGACCACCTCGATAACGTCGTCGTTTGCCACACGATAGAACACGATATGGCGTGGGCTTTTGACCGTCCCATGAGAGTGTTTGGCCTGCTGGCGTGAATAGATGAGGTGATAGCTGCGAAGGCCCGGTGTAAGCTCATCGCGGTCGTGGCTGCCAAAATAGCTTGCAGTTCCGCGAGGATCAGCGCCTGGTAGCGCTGGCGTGCTTGATCGCCTAACTTCGCCGGATGGAGCGTCTACGTTTCGATTCAGGGGTGTGCTGGCCTACCCATTGAACCCTGCATCCTGGTCGTAACCGCTCTTTTGCGCGATGCCATCGCACGGGCATCGGCGTGGCGAAACTATTCGCTGGATGCTGACCAATAGGGGTCGGCTGGGGTGGTATTGGATGAGATTTGTTCCTTACACCGCGCCACCCTGGGGTGCCGATGCCCCAGGATTCGCGATTACGAAAGATTGCCCTGGCATGGTCGGATCGGCCTGGCGACGAACGTCTCCTGTACGAATGGGCCACCTGGGCAGGCCTCTCGTACATTGACGCTTCACTCTGTGCGAGAGACAGGTTTCAGCTTCACTAAGTGACGCCAGCGTGTACGGTTGTTACGGACACTGGAGAGGCTGGCAACTGGGGCGTCTGTCACTCGTGTCGCCCGAGAGTTGGGCTATGACGACGTCAGCGCGTTCATCGCGCTGTGCCGTCGGACCTTTGGTGTGACACCTGGACGTTACTTCGCCGCTGGCTAATGACTCTGGGCATGCTGATCGATTGCGAAATACTAAACTGAAGGGTTGCCCAAGTGCACCTAGAGCAATCGACCAAGGCACAGATTTTATTCGAGCTGCGTTTCGGGGGCTGATAGCTCCCCTCAAGTCTGAAGCCGAGCTCACAAGTAGCTGAAATGCTATAGAAGAAAGGATGGTTACACTCAGGATGCGTAGGCGCCGTGAATATTCCCAATATCTTTCAACCGTTTCATATCGAACAATGGGTGGCCATAGAGAAAACTAGCGCTGACATGGTCCTTGTTTTTTTTAAGGGGTGAAGAGTGCTCGTGATGGGGAGGAAACTTAACCTCCGGGTGATGCATTGCCGAGTCGGCCCGGTATACCTGTTTATTATTCGTATCCAATAGGACGTATGCGTAATCTAGGAAGGTATTTAGCCTCAGTTTCCAGGTCCAGCCGCTGGATAGGCGAATGGTTAATACCCAGCCTTTTTTGTGTTTGAAAGTCTTGAACATATCCCCGTCCAACGCCTTGGCAGCAAGTGAGTGAATTGTACTGATGAGATTGTCTGGAATATGATTAAGTTTTACGTATTCAGGCCAGTCCCAATTAAGATTGAAAATAGATGCCAGAAAATTCAATACGGAAGGGTGTTTTTTTGCAGCGTTTATATGTGATGAACACAATGGCATTTTTACCAGTACCGCCGAAGATGCGGTACCCATCGTGGTCGCCGCAAAGCAGCTAGCATAGTTTCCACAAATAACGCAACCGCTTCCTTTCAAGATAATAAATACTTTGGCGGTGCTCGTGTTCGCTAGTCGTCCAGTAGCAAATTCAATGGGCAATGACATGATATGTTTCATGTGGATTAGCCAATGATTAAATATTGCCTCGTGGCTGGGTGTGTTCAAAGTATTGTAGAAGGTGTCTTCGTTTTTAAGATCTATCCACGGATGTTCGGTTTTTACAGTTTTCCGACTGATAAAATTTGTTCTGTACGTTCGCGTATAACCACAGTCAGCGTTCGCGTCATAAACGAGTATTGCGGTGTTTGTAGATTTTATCCAAAAGCGCGTTGTTGCGGTGTCGATTAGTTTTAGCCAGTAAGAGGGAGTAGATGTTGTGAATTCAAGCACAAAATTTAAACGCTTTTCATGTTCTAGCACTGCTTCGTTGTACGCCCAGCTGGATGCTCTCGTGTCAATTAATGATCCGCTTATTTCGTCGCTCCTCAAAGGGGAGAGTGAGCTGTCGATATTGAAAAAATTGTATTTTTTTGAGGTCATATTTTTATGAGTTCGTGAGTGCAATTTTTATGTAATGATAATGTGTTTTTAGCTGGCTCGAGTGCCCGGTTTTTTGAATTGTGATTTGTTTGTCGGTTATATATCACTCATCGGAATTGAGAATTTTTTTGCGAAAAGTCCTAAGCAATTTTTTGCTTTTTGGCTACGCGATGAACGCCCTATTTCTGCAACCAATGGACGAAGCCGTTCACACTGGTCCTGTGGTGCGAGCAGAATGGCCGACTTTAGTAGTCTGGCGCGAAGCATTCGAGTCGGCGCCTCGAAATACATGTTCATCAGCACGTCGCACAGGTCGGGTTGTACGCTTTGTTTTTTCAGTCGTTGTCGGGTGTTGGTGAGCTGTATAGCGACTTCCATTGCCACCAGTGGCGCATCCTGCGGCAAGCGAAGTTCTATTACCAGTCGAGCTTCTAATTGGAAGAAATGCGTTTCATCTTTCGCTCTTTCAAGTATGCGAATGGCTGCTAGAGAGGTCTCCATGGTAATGACCTGCTCCTGAGAGTATTTCCCTACTAGCCATGAGTGTTTTTTTGAAGATTCATGGCTGGTGTATGTGCAAAGGTCGAAGAAAATTCGTGTCTCTTGGGGCGGAAAACCTTTTTGCCTTAACCATAGGCTCATGTGCTCTGCGGTGGCCTGCTTCGCCTCAATCGAGCCGAAAGTCATTACGGCGAGCAAGAATTTTCGCTTTGCATAAGCTGTAGGGTCACGTTGATAAAAGGTCAGGGCACCTTCGAAGAGATCGTGAAAATTCTCTTTGTTTGCTTGAGTCATCGCCAGCCATACGTCAGGGCCGCCTTTAACTCTTTCCCCTATGAGCAGTTTCTTGGTTTGCTCGGCTTCCTCCGTGCGCTTCAGTTTTTCCATTATATAAATTATACGATTCAGCTCGGTGTACGAAGCGATGGGCAAGATACGTTGAGTAAAGGCAATGATATCTCGCTTATAGACCAAGCAGGAATTGAGCCAGTCTTCATCAATGGTTAGATTTGAAAAAAGCCTTAGCGCAAAGCGCCGTTCTTCTGGATCTTCAATGTCGCAATCGGAGCATATGGATAATGCCACTTTAACCGCGGGTACTTCGGCCACATCAATGACCGCGGCTGCTATAAGCGCGTGGCCAACTCTAAGTCGATCATTGTGCTCGCCAGCATCGAACATTAAGTCAGAGAATTTAGGGTTTTTCCAGAACTCGCTTGTATTGCCTAACCTTCGCGCCAATATTCGTTTGGGAACGGTGTGGTCGTGCATTCCACATACACACAGGTCAATAAAGCCATCCCAATGCGGTGTATAAAGTTCACGCAGTGGCATTATCAAACGCGTTGCAAAGTCTTTTAATGAGCCGCTCTGTAGGATCAGCGAAGCTGAAAATATCTGGCCGGTATCAATGAGCACCTGTAAGGCCCCATCTTTAGTCGAGCTGTTTGAACTCACGCCCAGAAGATCGCATAATTTCTCGAACTCGGGAGGCTCTAAACTGCTCAGCGTTAAATTTTCTGGAATCAGTTGAAAGGGTTGAATTTGCCCCTGTTCGCCGGGCCGCGAAGTCGCTAAGACACAGAGATGCTTGCGGACGTTTTGATCAAGTCGTTCAATGAAAGACGTCTGTCTCCATACGTCATCAACCAGTATCAGGATCGGTCTTTCACTCACTACACTTAACTTAACAATTGCTTGCCAGCTCTCATCAGTCAAACTAGCGGGAAACGCCGCGTGTAGTGCTATGAAGATGCCTTTTCGGTGCAAGTCCCATACGGCACGACGGGCGAGGGTCGACTTGCCGGTACCAGCGGCACCTTCGATAACTAACATCCCTCCTGTTGAGACTAGTGCTAAAAGTTTTTGCTCTATTTTTGATTGTAAAGAGCGACGTACGTCGAGATTATTTGCAATCGCCGCCCAGAGGCTAGGCAAGGCACCTTTTAAAAAGTGAATTTTTGCCTGCACTTCATCCAGTAATACACTGCGGCTTGGCAGTAAACGGCATGGGCTATTAGCGTTTGCGGGATGTTGACTTGGAAGTCCAAGCAGTACAGCGGCTACGTCCTCAACCTGCATTGATGCGCGTGCTTCAAGTAAGTCGCCAATATGGCTTAAGGTGGCACTTGCAAGGTCAACAGGAACACCAAATTTTACCAGCTCCCATGAAGCAATTGCTTCTAAGTCTGCGCACGGTGTTCCTGTCGAACTGACCTCGAAATCAGTTCTTGCCATTGCTTCATACACAGTGTTTTTAGTGCTTTGATCATCTAGACCGTAGCGATATTTGTTGGCAATACGTTTTGCGATTTGAGGGGCATGCTCATGTGGGTAAACATTACGATAGAGCTCAAGGGATTTTTTATCGATTGGAGGGGTGGTGCTGGTCAAGGTAAATCGTAAAAATTTTTCTTCTGGGGATCCTTGTTTTCTCGCGTGAATGAGGTCTCGTGTAAAGCCTGCAAGGGCATCGTAAATAGCAGCCCTGGTGAGTTTGCCCCACGCATAGTCTTTTGCTTGGACGAATTGTTGTTCGCCGTTTCCATACCGTATGTCGATGTCTTGCGCGCCTTCATAGCGCACTTCTACAACCCCATTTTTTCCTGTTAGCAGCCACACCAAACGCAGTTGCGCGTAGGCCTTTTGAAATTCAAATCCCTTCAGTGCATTTGCGCCGCCCGACCGAGTACGGGTGAAGAGTGCTTGTCCATCCACTAACCATTTGGTGATCACTTGTTGGGTCGGCCTTAGCTGAGAGAGTCAACCTGACGGATATGATTTCTCTAGAGTTTACGTTTGATACCGCACTGGACCCCACTGGTTCTCTAAAGGTCTTGAGTGCTGCTGAAGTGCCACTATATCAGGTGCTTTACCGGATTCCTTGCCGGTTCAGCACGTCAAGCGCCTCTATTTCAAACGGCTTGCCGATCTGTTCAGTTTTTTGCTACGAGGTTGAATATGCATTGCCAATCGAAGTTGACGCACTGGCTGCATTGGTCGGGTTGAGAAGTCATTTTCCGTTTTGCTTTATGCATTGGACCTCCACCAATAACGCAATAGGGGAGCTCATGCGTTGTTGGGTTTTGGACATTAGGCCTACCAAATACTGGCTTACGTTGGTTTCGCTCTCTTGACTACGCCTGGCCCCAATACTCAGCTCCACCACTCACACTGCCACGGCCATGGCGACCTCATGCCGTCCAGGTATCGCCTCAATCAACTCCCGGGTGTACGCGTTGGCGGCATGGTTGAAAATCTGCTCCACCGACCCCTGCTCAATCACCGGGCCATGGCGCAGCACCAGCACCCGGTGGGCAAAGTTGGCGACCACCGACAGGTCGTGCGACACCAGTACGTAAGTAATGCCCATCTCACGCTGAAGCTCTTCAAGTAGCTCAAGAATGCGCGCCTGCGCCGACACGTCCAGCGCGCTGACCGGTTCGTCAAGCAGCAGCAGGTCGGGATTGTTGCAGGTGGCTGCGCGCCTTGTCCGGCAGGATATGGATTTCCTTGTCGTTGCATTCAGCCATTGCTCGAATGCCCTCGATTGCCGCGTTCGTTGCATCGCTCTTTCTTGGCCCTTGATACACACCAAAAACAAGTCCAGAATTGAGTCTTTTCATGCTTCGGAAAGAAAAGAAAACCCTTAGATTTCAACGGGTCGGATACCAGATGCGAGTCTCGTTTCCCGCTCCAAACACAAAGAAAAAGCCACTCAATAGAGTGGCTTTTTTTTGCCTGCGATTTAAGGAATAGACGCTTCGGCGTCTTTTTCGTTTCTGCGAGACGCTTGGCGCCCGCAGGCTCCGGTGCGCTATCTACTCTTTATCGACGAACTCGGATTTGTAGGGTTGCCAATTCTCACACGCATCGGTAGTCGCCTTCCTGTGGACGTTTACCGGCCTCTCTCTGAAGTGAATGGCCATTCAGAACGCCCGACCCGCAGGTAAAGATGGCTTTCAACGCAAAGACGCTGCCTATCAAGCGATAACGTTCTGACTATTAGAGTTTTCCGCGATCGAAGCTAATCTCAGCACTCAGCCATCAATGTCTGAGGTGCGCCAGTGGCGCGATGGTACGGATGAACATGACTAAAAGGTGTGCCAAGCATGTCAACTGAATCGAAATGCCCTTTCAACCACGCTGCGGGTGGCGGCACCACGAACCGAGACTGGTGGCCCCAGCAACTGAACCTGAAGATCCTGCATCAGCATTCCTCCCTCAGCGATCCCATGGGTGAGGGCTTCGATTACGCCAAGGCGTTCCAGAGCCTTGACTTTGAAGCGGTCAAGCAGGATTTGCGCGATGTCATGACGCAATCCCAGGACTGGTGGCCGGCGGACTTTGGCCATTACGGCCCGCTGTTCATTCGCATGGCCTGGCACAGCGCCGGGACCTACCGTACCGCCGACGGTCGCGGCGGTGCCGGTTCCGGTCAGCAGCGCTTTGCACCGCTCAACAGCTGGCCTGACAACGTCAGCCTGGATAAGGCGCGTCGCCTGATCTGGCCGGTCAAGCAAAAGTACGGCCGGCGGATTTCCTGGGCCGATTTGATCGTACTCACCGGTAACGTTGCGCTGGAGTCGATGGGGTTCAAGACCTTCGGGTTCTCCGGCGGTCGCCCGGATGTCTGGGAGCCGGACGAGGACGTTTACTGGGGCGCCGAGACCACGTGGCTGGGGGGAGAAGAGCGTTACGGCGTGCAAAAGAAAATGCAGCAGCCGGGTGATGGTCCGTTGGTGGCTGAACCGCAGAACCATGGCAACGAAGAAAGCCGCACCGGGGGCGGTGAGCGCAACCTGGAAAATCCCCTCGCCGCTGTGCAGATGGGCTTGATCTACGTGAACCCGGAAGGGCCTGAAGGTGTTCCGGATCCGGTCGCCTCGGCGAAGGATATCCGTGAAACCTTCGGTCGCATGGCGATGAATGACGAAGAGACCGTAGCCCTGATCGCCGGCGGTCACGCCTTCGGCAAGACCCACGGCGCAGGTCCGGCGGATAACGTCGGCCCGGAACCGGAAGCGGCTGGCCTGGAAGAGCAGGGGCTGGGCTGGAAAAACAGCTTCGGCAGCGGCAAGGGCGGTGACACCATCACCAGCGGGCTGGAGGTGACCTGGACTTCGACGCCGACAAGATGGAGCAATGAGTACCTCGAAAATCTCTTCGGCTTTGAATGGGAGCTGACCAGGAGCCCGGCGGGCGCCCATCAGTGGACACCGAAGAACGGTGCCGGCGCCGGCAAGGTTCCGGATGCCCATGACGCCGGCAGGCGGCATGCGCCGAGCATGCTGACCTCGGACCTGGCGCTGCGTTTCGATCCGGCGTACGAACAGATCTCCCGACGTTTCCTGGCCAACCCGGACCAACTGGCAGACGCCTTTGCCCGTGCCTGGTTCAAACTTACCCACCGCGACATGGGCCCGCTTGCGCGTTATCTCGGCCCGGAAACCCCCGCGGAAGAGTTGCTGTGGCAGGACCCGATTCCTGCGGTCGATCATCCGCTGGTGGATGAACAGGATGTGGCGGCGCTCAAGCAAAAGATTCTCGCCGCGGGGCTGACGGTCTCGCAGCTGGTTTCGACAGCATGGGCAGCGGCGTCCACCTTCCGCGGCTCCGATAAACGCGGAGGAGCCAATGGCGGGCGCCTGCGCCTGGCTCCGCAGAAGGACTGGGCGGTCAACCAGCCTGAGCAACTGTCGGGCGTACTGAAGCGTCTCGAAGCTATTCAGGGCGACTTCAATACCGCACAGACGGGAGGCAAAAAGATTTCCCTGGCCGATCTGATCGTGCTGGCGGGCAGTGTGGGGGTTGAGCTGGCGGTCAAAAATGCCGGCCGCCAGACCACGGTGCCTTTCACGGCAGGGCGCACGGATGCTTCCCAGGAGCAGACGGATGTCGATTCGTTCGGTTTCCTTGAACCGGTCGCCGATGGCTTTCGCAACTACCAGAAGGGGCACTACAAGGTGTCGGCCGAAGCGTTGCTGATCGACAAGGCGCAACTGCTGACATTGACCGCACCCGAAATGACGGTGCTGTTGGGCGGACTGCGGGTCTTGGGTCTAAATGTCGGGGAAAGCAAGCACGGGGTGTTCACCGAGCGCCCGGGAACCCTGACCAATGACTTCTTCAGGAACCTGCTGGACATGGGCGTTGAATGGAAGCCAGTCACCGGCAGCCACGATACCTTTGAGGCGCATGACCGCAAGACCGGTGCCGTCAAGTGGACTGGCACCCGGGTCGACCTGGTGTTCGGTTCGCATGCCCAGTTGAGGGCGCTGTCCGAAGTCTATGGCAGTGCCGACGCCGAGGAGAAGTTCGTCGAGGACTTCGTGGCGGCCTGGACCAAGGTGATGAACCTGGATCGCTTTGAACTGGCCTGACACTGGCGCCTGACGTTTACAGGCCCACGCTGTGGGCCTGTTCGCTAGCGGCCTGGGCTTATCCAGGTTTCCAGGTCCGTTGCGGTCATGGGCTTTGCTATCAGGTAGCCCTGCGCTTCGGAACATCCCCACTGTATCAAGAGGTCGAGGATTTCCTGGTTCTCTACGCCTTCGGCAACGACTCGGTAGCCGAGCCCTTTCGCCAGGCCTATCAGGGTTTTAACCAACTGCTTGTCATTTTGATTGCTGCCCAGCCCGCTGATCAATGATTGATCCAGCTTGACGGTAGTGGCCGGCAGTTCCTTCAGGTACGCCCAGTTGCTGTAGCCCGTGCCGAAATCATCAACCGCGACCTCTATGCCAATCTGCCGAACGCGCTGCAGTTGCCGGATGACTTCCTCAGGGTTGGTCATCAACATGCTTTCGGTAAACTCAAGTTCAAAGTCGGCAGGGTCAAGGTCATGCCGGTGAAGCTCATGAATCATCGCGTCCACGAACTCGGAGCTTTCCAGATCGCTGACGGTAATGTTCATCGCTATTCGCAGGCGCACGCCTTGTGCTTTCCAGGCTGCAGCTTGCCGGATGATTGCCTTGAGCACCCATAATCCAACGGACGGTATCAACGCGGTTTTTTCGGCCAGGGGGATGAACTCGGCAGGGCTGATGGGGCCAAGCAACGGATGGTTCCAGCGTAGCAATGCCTCTACCGAATCACAGCTTCCCGAGGGCAGTTTGACTTTGGGCTGATACACCAGGCTGAACTGTTTGTCGCAGCTGACCGCTTCCGGCAACGAACTCAACAGCATGAACGCGCGTTGCTGAGCCGCGTCAAACTGGGGTTCATAAAGAGACCATCCCAGCTTGCGGTCACGCGCCTCATCTGCCGCACTCACCAGCAGGCGCAGCCAGTCTTGCTGGCCGGAATGGTGAATGGGCAGCACGCCAATCCCGACTTGCATGAGGATGGGGATGCCGTGGCATTCAACAGGCTTTTTGAAGTCCTTGAGAATACTTTCGCAGATGTGCTCGGTGTTTTGATTCTTCTCAAGGATGAAGCCAAACCGCGTCGGGCTGATTTTGTAAAGCAGGCACTGCGCGGGTAACAGGTTTTGCAGGCGAGATTTGATCGCCAGAACCAGGTCTCCGGCAAAGCTGTAGCCCAGGGCCTTTACAATATCGTTGAGAAACTTTGGCGAGATAATGTCAACTGCGTACACATGGCACGCGTTTTCAAGCTTAAGCGCTTGACGTATATCTTCCTCAAGCCTGAGTCGATTGAATAGCCCAGTCGGTTGGTCTACGAAGTTGCGGGACCGCATGCCCTGTATGCGCATCATGACCAGCTCGGCAAAGTCGTTGAGCATTGCACTGTCACGCTCGCTCATGGGAGGGCGGGGGACAGTATCAATGATGCAGAGACTTCCCAGGGTAAAGCCATCCTCCGTGATCAATGGCGCGCCCGCGTAATAACGAATATGCGGCGGCCCCGTGACCAGGGGATTGTCTTTGAAGCGGGCATCCAGCGTTGCGTCCGACACCTCCAGCAGGGCGTTGTCCAGGGTAGAGTAGGCGCAAAAAGACACTTCTCGCGGTGTCTGCGTTTCTGTAATTCCCACGCGTGCCCTGAACCATTGCCGGTGTTTATCGACAATTGAAATCAGTGCGATGGGGGCGTTGTAATAGGCAGACGCCATCTCGACGATCTTTTCAAATACATCATCACTATCGCTGTCGGTTGGACAAAATTTCGCGACCTCTTTTAGCCGTTCAATTTCATTCGGCGGAATAGGAGCGCCTTCGCCCATGACAATCCTCAAAGTGGTTATGTTCGTACAACAAGGTATCAGACAGTGCCATCATTATGATGTTGTTTTTCTATTCATCAGATAGCTCAAGGGTATGGCGTCCGGGTGATATCTTCCTGCGTATCTCCCTAATTCTTGCGCCCTGCGGATGAATGTACGCGCGAGGCAGCGAAGTGGATGCACGGCATTAAAAATTTTTCCGGCATTTCCGCGCTTCTAGTTCACCCGGGGCGCCGCCTTGATGGCCATGTACGCATCCTTGATGGGCTCAAAACCATATTTCTCTTCCAGCCGTTTCACGATGAAGTGCCCCCGCGCCATGTCCTGGTAGAAGTGGGTGAACAGCGTATTGATCGTCGCCCCGGTAAAGGCGCCCATCACCGGAACGGCCTGGGCTGCGAACTTGCTGGAAATGGTAAAGCCAAAACGTGTCGCGACTTTATCGATGAGGATCGCCAGCCATTTCCCGGCTTGGCCCGGGGACAAGCTGCTGATGGCCTTGGAGCCCTGCTTGGCGGCGATCCCCGCCAGTTCCTTGGACAGTTGTTGCATGGCCTGGGTGGTGAAGCTGCGGGTCATGTAGTAACCGGTCTCCGTTGCATCGTCGGCCTGGCTGGTGCCACCCATGGCAAACACCTCGATGCAGGCTTGTTTGGTCGAAAAGTCGCCCAGGTCGAAACCCTCGCTGCGCGCCACGTCGGCGACCGCGCGCATCATGATGGTGGTGGAGATCGGCAGCTCGATAAACAGCGCCGCGAAACCGAAGGCCCCGCCGATGGCGCCCGAGGTGGCCGCAAAAGCCTTGTGCAGCCGGGTCGAGGCCGGTTTTCTCGGACTGTTGTCCAGGCTTTTCAGCGCCGCGCCCGCGGATGAATGCAGCGCTGCCGCCACCGCGCCATTGATCCGTTTGGAAACCACCCCCGGCAATGCCTTTACCGCGCTTTCAATCGGGGAGCCGATCATGCCGGACAGCCTGGCCGTCAGGGAGGGTGACTCCAGCAAACCGACGGCCCGCTTGAGATCCTGATAGTCCTCGGGATTGTCTCTGATGCTCACAGGCGTCTCCTTGAAATTTTTCCGGCTTTGATAAAACAAAGACCCGCGAAGAGGGCCATCGTGCCGTCACGCTTTACCCATTCTTTACCTGCGCGGGTGCTGCGTTCGCCGGCGGGTCGGTTAGGCTGCCAGTTACCTTGAACTGAACGGCGGTGTGAATCGAATGAACCTTCAACCTCGGTACTGGCTGGCGGTGAGCGCCCTGGTGGGCAGCCTGGGATTGATTGCGGGGTGTGCGGGCGATCCGCCAAACCCGCGGGCCGAATTCAGCGAGCGGGTCAACAAGGAACTGAGCACCGCGTATCAACCGTCCCATTATGAAACGTCCGGCTGGGGCGCGACCTGGCAGCTCGACAAGCAATCGGTGAACGTTGCGTGGCTGGCACCGGTGATCCATGAGCGCCTGCCGCTGATTATCTACTTGCCGGGTTTGGGTGAGCCGGCCTCGGGCGGGGTGGCGTGGCGCAAGGCTTGGGCGCAGGCCGGTTATGCGGTGCTGTCGGTTCAGGAGCCCGCCCATGATCAGTCGATCTTTGCCTCGCAGCAGGCGTTATATGGCGACTTTCGCGGGATGGCGAGCAGTCATTACTCCGCCGCCGCCCTGCGTGACAGGCTGTCGACCTTGCAGAAAGTCCTGGGCGAAGTTCGGGCACGGGCCGCCAAAGGCGACGCGCAACTGGCGGCCATCGACTGGAACCAGGTGGTGGTGGCCGGCTTTGATTTTGGCGCGCAGACCGCTGAGGCACTCGCCGGGGCGCTGGAGCCCGGGGCCACCCCGGGTGTCGGGATTCAACCCAAGGCGGTGTTGCTGCTCAGCCCTTATGTGGACGCCGATGCCCGGCCGGACGTGTTTGCCCGGATAACGGCGCCCGTGCTGTCGATGACCGGCCAGCAGGATGAAGACCCGTTCAACTGGGTCAGCTCTTACCGTCAGCGAGAGGTGTTGGGCGAGTCGGTGACAGCGGCGGGCAGTGTTCAGCTGGAGTTGAACAGTGCGACGCACAAGACCTTGTCCGGGAGCGAGCTGTTCAGCCGGCCGGCGAAAAGGACCGACAAGGGCAGTGCTTCGTCTGGCGACGCGCCCAAGGGTCGAGGGCACAAGCACGGCGCCAAACCTGGCGGCGGCCCGGTGGCGGGCGAACCGGCGCCGGACCCCAAGCAGGTGGCCGCGATTCAGGCCATGGGTGTGGCGTTCCTGGATAGCCGGGTCAAACACAATCCCGCCGCCACCGAATGGTTGCGACAGGGCGCGTCAACCTGGCTGGGTGAGGCGGGACGGTTGAAGTAATGGCGGCGCTCTTCCCCCCGCCAAGCGTGATGTATAAGTTTCTCAAACGTCATCAACCATCTTTTTCCGGCGTGATACGCTAGCCTTACTTTTGAATTGGCACTGGTCGTTCCCGCGTATACGGCGACAGTGAGGAGTGAACATGTCGAAAATTTCCCACCAGGATCTACGGCGCTCGTTTCGCGAGCTGCTGGCCTCCCAACACTGCTTTCACACCGCCTCGGTGTTCGACCCGATGTCCGCCAGGATCGCTGCAGACCTGGGCTTCGAAGTCGGCATCCTGGGAGGCTCGGTGGCGTCATTACAGGTCCTGGCTGCACCGGACTTCGCGCTGATTACCCTGAGTGAGTTCGTCGAGCAGGCCACCCGCATCGGCCGGGTGGCGCAGCTTCCGGTGATCGCCGACGCCGACCACGGCTACGGAAATGCACTGAACGTGATGCGCACCGTCCAGGAACTGGAGCGTGCTGGCGTCTCGGCGCTGACCATTGAAGATACCCTGCTGCCCGCGCAGTTCGGGCGCAAATCCACCGACCTCATCAGCACGGAAGAGGGCGTGGGCAAGGTCAAGGCGGCCCTGGAGGCCCGGGTCGATCCGCAGCTTTCGATCATCGCCCGGACCAACGCCGCCGTATTGCCGGTGGAAGACGTTATCCATCGCACCAAGGCGTATCAAGAGGCTGGCGCAGACGGCATCTGCATGGTGGGTGTCCGTGACTTCGAGCACCTTGAACAGATCGCCGAAGGCCTGACGGTGCCGTTGATGCTGGTGACCTACGCCAACCCGCATCTCAATGACAACGAACGCCTGGCCAAATTGGGTGTGCGGATTGTGGTCGCCGGCCACGGCGCGTACTTCGCCTCGATCAAGGCCACCTACGACAGCCTTCGCGAACAGCGCAACCTGACGCGCAGCACGTCAAACCTGACCGCCAGCGAACTGACCCACACCTACACGTTCCCCGACACCTACGTGAGCTGGGCCAAAGAGTTCATGGATGTCCAAGAGTGACATGACCCTGCAGGAGCGAGCTTGATCGCTCCTGCAGAAGCTCTAAGCTAATTCCATAAAATTATTTATTTTATTTTTTATAGATCAATATCATCTAACTGAGTTGACCCTTGGAGAGCCGGAGTCCGCGCTGTTCAAGTCTTATCCGCTCAGGAATCTATAAAAATGAACACGCTGAAACTGGCCCGCAACCTCCTCTCGGCCGTGGGCCTCGCTGTCCTCTCCCTAAGCGCTCAATCCGCTGACCTCACCATCGGTTACATCAACGGCATCGACCCGATCAAACGCGCCATCGCCGATGGCGAATATGAAAAAGGTATCGGCCAGCAGATCGATTGGCGCAGATTCGACGCGGGCCCGGCCGTCCTGGCCGCCATGGCTTCCGGTGATGTGCAGATCGGCAACCTGGGTTCCAGCCCGTTGGCCGCGGCGGCTTCGCGAAACATGCCGCTGGTGGCGTTCATTGTCAGCGCGCAGATTCGCAGTTCCGAGGCCCTGGTGGTTCGCGACGGCAGCGGGATCAAGACCCCTGATGACCTGATCGGCAAAACCATCGCCGTGCCCTTTGTGTCGACCTCCCATTACAGCCTGCTGGGTGCGCTGAAGCACTGGAACCTGGACCCGCGCAAAGTCAACATCGTCAACCTGACACCGGCACAAATCACCGCCGCCTGGGCCCGCGGCGATATCGACGGGGCGTTTACCTGGTCGCCTGCCCTGGGTGAAATCCGTAAGACCGGAAAGATCCTCACGGATGCTGCCGAAGTTTCCAACTGGGGCGCCCCGACCTTTGAGGTGTGGGTAGCGCGCAAGGATTTCGCTGAAAAGAATCCGCAGGTCGTTGCCGATTTTGCCAGGGTCAGCCTGGCGGCGATTGCCGATTACGCCGCGCATAAAAAAGACTGGACCGCTGATTCTGCCCCCGTGAAAAGCATCGCCCGACTCACAGGCGCCAACGCTGCGGACATTCCCGAGCTGCTCGAAGGCTCGTCGTTCCCGACGGCCGCCGAACAAAAAAGCGCGCAATACCTCGCCGGTGGCACCGCCAGGGAAATCGGCAAGACCGCCGAATTTCTGAAAGAGCAGGGAAAAATCGAAAAGGTCCTGCCTGACTATTCCGCCTTCGTCAGCGACAAGTTCATCGGAGAATAATCATGGGCCTGACGCTTCATCCCCTTGGCCCTACCATCGGCGCCGAGGTTGAGGGGCTGGATATGGCCCTGCCTCTGACGGATCAACAACACGACTGGGTGGAGCAAGCACTGCTGCAGTACCAGGTGTTGTTCTTCCGTAACCAGGCCATTACCCCCGGGCAGCACGTGGCATTTGCCGCGCGGTTTGGTGATTTGCACCGGCATCCGATTTACCCGCACGTTGACCGGCACCCGGAACTGCTGCTGATCGACACCGCCGTGACCGATGTCCGCGACAACGCCATCTGGCACACCGATGTGACCTTCCTCGCCGCACCGGCGATGGGCTCTGTGTTGGCGGCCAGGCAAGTGCCTGCGTTCGGCGGGGATACGTTGTGGGCCAATGGCGTGGCTGCGTTTGAAGGGTTATCGGCCCCCGTCAGGCAACTGCTCGACGGCCTGACCGCCACCCACGAATTGACCAAATCATTTCCCACCGAGCGCTTCGGCAGCACGCCCGAAGCATTGGCGCGCTACGAAAAAGCCCGGAAGGATCACCCGCCGCTGTCACACCCAGTGGTCAGGACGCATCCTGCCACCGGGCGCAAGGCGTTGTTTGTGAATGAAGGCTTTACCACGCGGATCAATGAGCTTGAGGCGGCGGAAAGTGATGCGTTGTTGCGGTTATTGTTCAGCCACGTGAGCCGTCCGGAATTCACCGTGCGTTGGCGATGGAAGGCGAATGATGTAGCGTTCTGGGATAACCGCATTACCCAGCATTACGCGATTGATGATTACCGACCGCAAAGGCGGGTGATGCACCGCGCGACGATGTTGGGTGACGTGCCTTTTTGATGGAGGATCGGTCGATGGACTTGCCCTTGGTGATCAACCCTGACGACTATCTGGAAACCGAGTTCGGCAGGGAATTCACGCCTGAACGAAATCGACAGGCATGGCAGCTCGCGTATGCGCGGTTGAGGCAAGAGCTGTCACAGGCGGCAAAGGGCACTCATGTGTACGTGGTCATGGGCGTGCAGGGGGCGGGCAAGTCTCGCTGGGTGGCGGAAAACCTTGAGCGATTGGGGCACGGCGCAATCGTCTTCGATGCTGCTTTGCCGGCGCGGCGTCATCGGCAGGAGCTGCTGTCCATCGCGAGGGACTATGCAGTCCCGGTGATCGGCATCCTGGTGAGCGCACCGCTGGAGCTGGCGCTGGCGCGAAATGCCCAACGCAATGCTGACAAAAAGGTGCCGGAGGACGCGCTGAAAAGCGTGTTCAGCATGCTCGAGCCACCCAGTGAAGACGAAGGATTCGTGTGGGTGCAAACCATTGAACAGCAGGCGCCGCTGCCCACAACCCTGCAAACTGACCGGATGACCCTGGTTGCGCCTGATGTGGCGCTCGCTGAAAAACTCGCCGATGCCTTGAACGCCAGCTACGCACTGCACCGCCGGTTTCTCGTATGGAGCAAGCCGCACTGGACGCGGGAGGACACGCAGGAAAGCCTGCAGCGCGCGGCAAAAGACTTCGATGCGCCTGTCGGGGAGAAACGGTATTTCCTGTTATCTCGCGACGATCCCCAGGCATTGGTGGGCTGTATCGGCCTGCTGCCGCTGGCCGATGAGATTCACAGCTACGAAGTTGGCTATTGGGGCAATCAGGCACACGCCGGTCATGGGCTGATGAGGGAGGCATTGACCGCTCTGGTTTCGCAGTTGAGCGGGCACACACTGCGCCTGACCACTTCTTCGGCGAACATATCCAGTCAACGACTGGCTGAGGCAACGGGGTTTGAATGGGTGGAAACCCTTCAAGGCGCGCGGCGCTGCGAGTACTTTGGCGTACGCGATACGCTGGTTTACCGCCGGACCGCGCGCTGACCCTAAAGGTACTCACACTCCCCACGCAGCAGCGAAAGCTGAACCAGGTCTTGATGAGCTGCGTTCCAGTAACCCGCCTGCCTCAACGTTCCTTCACGCACGAACCCGGCTTTCTCAAGCAGGTTCAGTGACCGGGCGTTGTCAGGATGGACCAGCGCCTCGATCCTGTTGAGTTCCATGTGCTGGAACGCCCATCGAAGGGCGGCGTAAACCGCCTCCTTCATGAGCCCCTGTCCCTGTGCCGATTGCGCCATCTCAAACCCGATGGCACAACTGCGCCACATACGATTCCATTTGAAGAAACCACAGGTGCCGATCAGCGCTGCCGTGGCTATGTCTTCAATCCCCCAGCGAATCCCCGGATTGGGTGAGGTGCGCCAACTGGCAAACAGCTCGATCAGTTGCTCCGCTTGATGAGGCTCGGTAATTGGGTCAGCACCGAACCACTTCATTGCTTCAGCGTCGCTATGAATCGCAAACAACCCCACCGCATCCTCCTGTGTAAGTTCTCTGAGGGTCAGGCGTTCGGTTTTGAGAGTCGGAAAATCGGACACTGCGGGCGTCACCTTTTAGAAAAACGATTCGCTAAGGTGTGTCGTGCGGAATAAAAAATCAATCTGTTCAGTGGTGACGCAGGGCGTCACGGGATACGAACACACGCTCCTGATCAACTGGGATCAACTGTGGGAGCTGTCGAGCCCCAGCGAGGCTGCGATGCAGGCGCCGCAGTCTGGCAGGTACGGCGCGGTGATCCCATCGCAGCCTCGCTGGGGCTCGACAGCTCCCACATTGGTCTCAGCACTCACTCCTCGCGTTTGACCACCAACGTCAAGATGTCATAACTGGCCACCAGCTCACCCAGCTGGTTGGTCACCTCCACATCCCACGCCACCACGCCTTGCGGAATGCCCTGGGGGCTCTTCTTGCCTTGGTCGATCTTGCGCTTGCAGGTCAGCCGCGCCTGGATGGTGTCGCCAATGCCCACCGGGTTGATAAACCGCAGGGTGTCCAGCCCGTAGTTCGCCAGCACCGGCCCCGGTGCCGGAGACACAAACAGCCCGGCCGCCGCCGACAGCACAAAGTAACCATGGGCAATGCGTTTGCCGAATTGCGATTCCTTGGCGGCGATGTCATCGAAGTGCATGTAGAAGTGATCGCCCGACAGGCAGCCGAAGTTCACCAGGTCGGCCTCGGTGACGGTGCGGCGGTGGGTCAGCAGCGATTCGCCAATCTGCAGGTCCTGGAAGAAGCGGCGGAACGGGTGCACTTCGGTCTCGATGACCTTGGCGCCGCGTACGTACTCGCCGGTGACCGCCGCCAGCATGGTCGGTGAGCCCTGTACGGCTGCGCGTTGCAGGTAGTGTTTCACGGCGCGCAAGCCGCCGAGTTCTTCGCCGCCACCGGCGCGGCCCGGGCCGCCGTGCTTGAGTTGCGGCAGGGGCGAGCCGTGGCCGGTGGATTCGGCGGCGGATTCGCGGTCGAGCACCAGCAGGCGGCCGTGCCACGCGGCAGCCACCGGGATGGCTTTGGCAGCGATCTGCGGGTCTTTGGTGATCAGGCTCGCGACGAGGCTGCCTTTGCCGCGTGCGGCCAGGGCCAGGGCTTCGTCGAGGTCGTCGTAGGCCATCAGCGTGCTGACCGGGCCGAAGGCCTCGATGTCGTGGGCGCCGCCTTCCGCATGCGGGTCGCGGGCTTGCAGCAGGGTCGGGGCGAAGAACGCGCCCTGGCTGACGTTTTCACCGCGGGGTTCAAAGCCGTCGCGGGCGCCGAACAGCATATCGCTGCTCTGCAGCAGGCTTTCCAGGCGTTCGGCCACGTCTTTCTGCTGGTCGTGGGAGGCCAGTGCGCCCATGCGCACGCCTTCCACCGACGGGTCGCCCACCACAACTTTTTTCAGGCGGTCCCGCAGGCGGGTGGCGACGGTGTCGATATGTTTGGCCGGCACGATGGCGCGGCGAATGGCGGTGCATTTCTGCCCGGCCTTGGTGGTCATTTCCCGGGCGACTTCCTTGATGAACAGCTCGAACTCTTCGTCGTCCGGGCTTACGTCCGGGGCGAGGATCGCGCAGTTCAGCGAGTCGGCCTCGGCGTTGAACGGCACCGAGTTGCGGATCAGGTTCGGGTTGACCCGCAGCTTGGCGGCGGTGTCGGCGGAGCCGGTGAAGGTCACCACGTCCTGGCCTTGCAGGCGGTCGAGCAGGTCGCCGGTGCTGCCGATCACCAGTTGCAGGCTGCCGGGTGGCAGCAGGCCGGATTCGTCCATCAGGCGCACCACGGCTTCGGTCAGGTAGCTGGTGGCGCTGGCCGGCTTGACGATGCATGGCATGCCCGCCAGGAAACTCGGGGCGAATTTTTCCAGCATGCCCCAGATCGGGAAGTTGAACGCGTTGATGTGCACCACCAGGCCGCCACGAGGCACCAGGATATGGGTGCCGGCAAAGCTGCCGAGCTTGCTCAGCTGCATCGCCGGGCCTTCGTGGACGATATTGCCCGACGGCAATTCCCGCGAGCCCAGGCTGGCGTAGGTGAACAGCGTGCTGTTGCCGCCTTCGATATCGATCCAGCTGTCGGCACGGGTCGCGCCGCTGTGGTGGGAGAGGGCGTAGAGCTGTTCCTTGCGCTCGCTCAGGTACAGCGCGATGGCCTTGAGGCGCTGGGCCCGCTGCTGGAAATCCAGGGCCATCAGCCCGCTGACACCCTGGCGGCGCCCGTGTTCGATGGCTTCGGCGAAGTCCGGGCGCTCCTCGTGAGTGCGTGCCAGCTCGTGGCCGTCAATGGCGCTGCGCAGCACCTGGGCGCCGTGTTGGCCGATCCAGCGGCCAGCGATAAAACTTTGCAGGGTAGGGGCGTGAGACATCACGATTCCTCCGGGTTGGAAAATGAGAGTTAGTGTTTGCTGGCGCCTGCGGCACCAATGCCGGTCATGGAGCGAATGAACTGCGCCAGGTAACGCCCGCGTTCAACGGCAGCGCGGGGCGAGCGGTCGGTGACGGAAAAGACCCAGGCGCTGAAAAACGCCAGGCTCATGGAAAACAGGGCAGGGTTGGAATAGGGGAACAGCGCCTTGTCGTAATGCAGTACGTTGACCCACACCGCCGGGCTCAGCACCAGCAGCACGATGGCCGAGACCAGTCCCGCCAGGCTGCCGGTCACCGCGCCACGGGTGGTCAGGCCCTTCCAGTACATCGAGAGGAACAGCACCGGGAAATTCACCGAGGCGGCGATCGCCAATACCAGGCCGGAAAGGAATGCAATGTTCTGCGACTCAAACAGCAGGCCGAGGATGATCGCCAGCACGCCGATGCACAGCGTGGCGATGCGCGACACGCGGATTTCCTGCTGCTCGCTGGCCTGGCCCTTGCGGATCACGCAGGCATACAGGTCGTGGGACACCGCCGACGCGCCGGACAACGCCAGCCCGGCGACCACGGCCAGGATGGTCGCGAAGGCCACCGCCGAAATGAACCCGAGGAACAGGTTGCCGCCCACGGCCTGTGCCAGGTGCACAGCGATCATGTTGCCGCCGCCGATGATCGCGCCGTTGGCATCCCGGAAGCTTGGGTCAGTACCCACCATGACGATGGCGCCGAAGCCGACGATGATCAGCAGCAGGTAGAAGTAGCCAATGAAACCGGTGGCGTAGAACACGCTCTTGCGCGCTTCCTTGGCGTCGCTGACGGTAAAGAAGCGCATCAGGATATGCGGCAACCCGGCGGTGCCGAACATCATGCCCAGCCCCAGGGAAATCGCATCGATCGGGTTCGACAGCAAGCCACCCGGCGCCATGATCGCGCTGCCCTTGGCGTGCACGGCGGTGGCCCCGGCGAACATCGCCTCGGTGCTGAAACCAAAGTGCTTGAGCACCATGAACGCCATGAAGGTGGTGCCGAACAGCAACATCACCGCCTTGATGATCTGCACCCAGGTGGTGGCGAGCATGCCGCCGAAGGTCACGTAGAACACCATCAGCACGCCCACCAGCATCACCGCGTACAGGTAGTCGATGCCGAACAGCAGCTCGATCAGCTTGCCGGCGCCCACCATCTGCGCCACCAGGTACATCAGCGCCACGGTCAGGGTGCCGAAGGCCGAGGTCAGGCGCACCGGGGTCTGCTCCAGACGGTAGGACACCACATCGGCAAACGTGTACTTGCCCAGGTTGCGCAGGCGCTCGGCGATCAGGAACAGGATGATCGGCCAGCCGGCCAACACGCCCAGGGCGTAGAGCAGGCCGTCATAACCGTTGAGGAACATCATCGCCGAGATGCCGAGGAATGACGCCGCCGAGATCATGTCGCCGGCAATCGCCAGGCCATTCTGGAAGCCGCTCATGCCGCCGCCGGCGGTGTAGAAGTCGCTGGCGGAACGGGTGCGCAGGGCGGCCCAGCGAGTCACGCCGAGGGTGAACAGCACGAACACCAGGAACATGCCGATGGCGTTCCAGTTCAGTGGCCGGGATGCGCCGTCGGCGGCGACTGCAAGGTCCGTGGCCAATGCCAGCGGCAGGAGAAACCACGCTACCAGCCGGCTCATGCTGTGCACTCCTGCTTGAGCTTGTCGTTCAGCGGGTCGATCACGTGGTTGGCGCGGTACACATAAAAGCCGGTCAGCGCGAACGCCAGCAGCACAATCACCACACCCACCAGCATGCCCACGGTGGTCACGCCGCCGCTCAACGACTGCCCGAGGGTAGCCGGGGAGAACGCCACCAACAGCACAAACCCGAAATAGATCACCAGCATGATCAGCGACAGCGACCAGTACAGGTTCTGTTTGCGGCGTACCAACTGGATGAAATCGGGATGTCGACGGATGCGCTCGATATCGTCGGGGGTCATGGTGGTGTGCTCCTTTTTATTGTTGTTGTGGTTAAACCTGCGTCCTGTAGGAGCGAGCTTGCTCGCGAAAAACCTGAGGGCGCCGCGTTGATTCAGGCTATCCGCGTCATCGTTAACGATCTTCGCGAGCAAGCTCGCTCCTACAGGGGAGCGGTGTGTCCTTAAAGCTGATCGAAATCCAGCACCACCTTGTCGCTGACCGGGAATGCCTGGCACGACAGCACATAGCCGGCGGCCACTTCGTAGTCTTCGAGGGCGTGGTTGCTGTCCATCTCCACTTCGCCTTCGATGACTTTGCATTTGCAGGTGGAGCACACGCCGGCCTTGCACGAATACGGCAGCTCGGCGCCCTGGGCATTGCCCGCGTCGAGGATGCTCTGAGTGTTGCGGGGCAGGTCGAAGGCGAGGGCGCGGCCATCGCTGATCACCGTGATCTGGCTGACCGCCGCATCCACTTGCCGCGCCGCTTCGCGGGCCTCGCGCTTGTGCTGGCTGCCGGCGGCGGCGAACAGTTCGAAATGGATGCGCTCCGGCGCCATGCCCTTGGCCTTGAGGCTGTCGCGCACGGTCTCGGTCATCTCCTGCGGGCCGCAGATAAAGGCCGCGTCGAGGGCTTTTACGTCGAGCCAGCGGGAGAACAGTTGCTCGCACTTCTCGGCGTTAATGCGGCCGTTGTAGAGGTCGACATCCTGCTGCTCGCGGCTGAACACGAAGATCAGGTTCAGGCGCTGCAGGTAGCGGTTCTTCAGGTCTTCCAGCTGTTCGCGAAACAGTGCACCGGAGCTGGAACGGTTGCCGTACAGCAGCGTCACGCGGCTGTGGGGCTCGGCTTGCAGGGTGGTCTTGATGATCGACAGGATCGGCGTGATACCGCTGCCGGCCGCCACTGCCAGGTAATGGCCGTGGCGAGCGGGATCAAGGTCCACATGAAAATGCCCGGCGGGCGGCATCACTTCCAGGCTGTGCCCGGCCTTGAGCTGCTCATTGGCAAAGGCGGAGAACCGTCCACCGGCCACGCGCTTGATGGCGATGCGCAGTTCACCGTCATTGACCCCGGTGCAGATCGAATAGGAACGGCGCACTTCCTCGCCATCCAGCTGGGTGCGCATCACCAGGTGCTGGCCCTGGGTGAAGTGGAAGCTGTCTTGCAGATGCTGCGGAATCTCGAAGGCGATGGACACCGCGTCACGGGTCTCGTTGCGCACATCCTTGATGGTCAGGCTGTGAAATTTGCTCATTGTTGTTCTCCAACCAAGCGGGCCGCTGGCCCCTCAGATGCACTTGAAATAGTCGAACGGTTCCAGGCAATCGCGGCAGCGGTACAGCGCCTTGCAGGCGGTGGAGCCGAATTCGCTGAGCACTTCGGTGTGGGTGCTGCCGCATTGCGGGCAGGCAATCACCGGGCTTTCTCCCAGCAGGCTGCGTTTGCTGCTACTGCCTTGGGGCGGTGCGATGCCGTAGGCCCGCAGGCGTTCGCGGCCGCTGCTGGTGATCCAGTCGGTGGTCCAGGCCGGGGTCAGCTTGCGTTCCAGTTGCGGCGCGCGGAAACCTGCCAGCTCCAATGCATCGCGGATGTCGCCCTCGATCACTTCGGTGGCGGGGCAGCCGGAGTAGGTCGGCGTGACCACCACATGCAAGTGGCCGGCCTGCCAGTCCAGGTCGCGCACTATGCCCAGGTCGACCACGCTCACCACCGGCACTTCCGGGTCCATGACCTGCGCCAGGGTGGCCCACGCGGCAGCCAGGTCGGTGGGTTGCGCCGGGCGTGCGCCCTGGTCGCTGGCGATCAGCTCACCAGGTTGCATCGGGGTACGCTCGGGGCAAAAACTGCATTTCCGCCAACAAAATTCCCAGGTGCTCGCTGTGCAAACCGCGGCGTGCATCCAGGTAGAAATAGCTCGCAGCAGGCGGCAGGGGCAGGGTGGCGCTGGTAAAGATTTCGCTGACCTGGGTCTGCCACGCTGCGGCAACCTGAGCGGCGTCCGGCGTAATGCCGGCGGCGTGCAGGCGCTGTTCACTGTCGTCGGCGCTGGTCAGTTCCACGGTGAACCGCCACAGCTCGGGGATCGCCGCGAGCATGCGTTTATGGCTTTCCTCGGTGCCGTCTCCCAGGCGCTCCACCCACTCGCCGGAGCGGCGCAGGTGATAGGTGACTTCCTTCACCGCCTTGGCCGCGATGCCGGCGATGCGTTCGTCGCTGGATTGGGCCAGGCCGCTCAACACCGGCAAGTGCCAGGCGTCATACAGGAATTGCTTGAGGATGGTCACCGCGTAGTCGCCGTTGGGTTGTTCCACCAGCAGCAGGTTGCGATAGGCCCGCTCATCCCGGCGGAAGGCCAGGTGATCGGCGTCGCGCCCGTCGTCCAGCAGCTCGGCGGCGTATTCCAGCCAGTTGCGCGCCTGGCCTACCAGGTCGAGGCCGACGTTCATCAGCGCCAGTTCTTCTTCCAGCGCCGGCGCATGGCCGCACCACTGGCACAGGCGCTGGCCCTGGATCAGGGCGCTGTCGCCGAGGCGCAGCAGGTATTCGATCAGATCGGTTTCAGGGTTCATGGTCGACCTCACATATGCCCGACTTCGGCCGGCAACTCGTAGAAGCTGGCGTGGCGGTAGACCTTGTCATCGGCCGGGTCGAACAGCGGGTCTTTCTCGTCCGGCGACGAGGCGGTGATCAGCGCGGAAGGCACTACCCACAGGCTCACGCCTTCACTGCGGCGGGTGTACAGCTCCCGGGCATTCTCGATGGCCATGGTGGTGTCGGCGGCATGCACGCTGCCCACATGCTTGTGATTCAGGCCGTGCTTGCTGCGCACGAAGACTTCAAACAGGGTCCATTCAGACATAACGGTGACTCCACATCAGGTGGCCGATCAGGCGGCGTTCTTGTTCTGTTTTTTACGGGCGTGGGCGACGGCGGCTTCGCGTACCCAGGCACCGTCTTCAATCGCCTTGCGGCGGGTGGCGACGCGTTCCTGGTTGCACGGACCGTTGCCCTTGAGCACTTCGTAGAACTCGCTCCACTGGATCTCGCCGAAATCGTAATGGCCGCGTTCGGCGTTCCACTTCAGGTCCGGGTCGGGGCAGGTGCAGCCCAGCAGCTCCAGCTGCGGGATGGTCTGGTCGATGAAGCGCTGGCGCAGTTCGTCGTTGCTCTGGCGCTTGATTTTCCAGGCCATGGACTGGGCGCTGTTGGGCGAGTGTTCGTCGCTGGGGCCGAACATCATCAGCGATGGCCACCAGAGGCGGTTGATCGCGTCCTGGACCATGTCTTTTTGCGCCTGGGTGCCCTGGCGCATCATGGTCAGCAGCAGTTCGTAGCCCTGGCGCTGGTGAAAGCTTTCTTCCTTGCAGATGCGCACCATGGCCCGGGAGTAGGGGCCGTAGGAGGTGCGCTGCAGTACCACCTGGTTGACGATGGCGGCGCCGTCTACCAGCCAGCCTACTGCGCCCATGTCGGCCCAGTTCAGGGTGGGGTAGTTGAAGATGCTGGAGTACTTGGCCTTGCCGCTGTGGAGCTTGGCGATTTCTTCGTCGCGGTCGGCGCCCAGGGTTTCCATGGCGCTGTAGAGGTACAGGCCGTGGCCGGCTTCGTCCTGGATCTTGGCCATCAGTTGCAGCTTGCGTTTGAGGGTGGGGGCGCGGGTGACCCAGTTGCCCTCGGGCAGCATGCCGACGATTTCCGAGTGGGCGTGTTGGGAGATCTGGCGGATCAGGGTTTGACGGTAGGCGTCGGGCATCCAGTTCTTGGCTTCGATCTTGATTTCGGCGTCGATTTTTTCCTGGAAGGCGCGTTCCTGGTCGGACATCTCGGAGAGGTCCTTGATGCGCTTTACTCCGGTTTCTACAAGCTGTGCGTACATGGGGGGTCTCCCGCCTGGTGTTTTGTCGTAGGCATGGAGGACTTTATAAGCGATACGGAAATTAATATCAAACACAAAATATGGTGTCGTTATTTGATTTTGTATCGCTTTGTGGGAAGGGAGCAGATATCTGTCGCTACGGTAACGGCGGCATAGGGTTCCCGGTCATCGTGGTAAGCATGGCCAGTAGGCAAAAAACAGGGCCGCTTTATGTGGGAGCGGGCTTGCTCGCGAAGAACCTGAGTGCGCCGCGTTGAATCAGGATGCCCGCGTCATCGTTAACGATCTTCGCGAGCAAGCCCGCTCCCACATTTGAACCGTGTGCGCCTTTGATTTTGCTGGTGCTCTACCCCCACCCCAAAAAACGAGCAAAAAAAAGCCCCGCAAATGCAGGGCCAAAAAGGTGCAGCAGTCATGCCTTAGGGCGACGATCCATCACATGGCAAGCCTTGCCCTCAGACCGCTTGATCGAATGCAGCGGCTGCAAAACGATGCGCGAGCTGATCCCGATATACGTCTTGATGTGCTTGCTCAGTTCGCTGGAGACGGCTTTCTGTTGTTCATCATTGAGGTGCTGATGCTCAGCCTTGAGCTCCACATGCACATCCACACTGTCCAGGTTGCCATTACGATACAGATGTATCTCATAACACTCTGAAAGCTGTTTTATTTTAAGCACCTGCTCCTCGATCTGCGTGGGAAACACATTAACCCCGCGAATGATCAGCATGTCATCACTGCGCCCGGTGATCTTATCGATCCGCCGCATCGGCCGCGCTGTCCCCGGCAGCAACCGCGTCAAATCCCGGGTGCGGTAGCGAATCATCGGCAGCGCCTCCTTGCTCAAGGAGGTAAACACCAGTTCTCCCATCTGCCCGTCCGGCAGCACCTCACCCGTCACCGGGTCGATGATCTCCGGGTAGAAGTGATCCTCCCAAATGGTCGGGCCATCCTTGGTTTCCGCACACTCCATGGCCACCCCAGGCCCCATGATTTCCGACAGCCCGTAAATATCCAGCGCCGTAATCCCCAGTCGCGCCTCGATTGCACTGCGCAGCTCGGCAGTCCACGGCTCGGCCCCAAAGATCCCCAGTCGCAACGCCAGCTTCTGTGGATCAATGCCCTGGCGCTCGATTTCATCGGCAATGTTCAGCATGTACGAGGGCGTGACCATGATGATGTCCGGCTGGAAATCCTTGATCAGTTGCACCTGTTTTTCCGTCTGCCCGCCGGACATCGGAATCACCGTACAACCCAGGCGTTCCGCGCCGTAGTGGGCACCAAGGCCGCCGGTGAACAGCCCGTAGCCATAGGAAATATGCACCTTGTCGCCACGTCGCCCACCGGCCGCGCGGATCGAGCGGGCCACCACGTTGGCCCAGGTGTCGATGTCGTTCTGGGTGTAACCCACCACCGTCGGCTTGCCGGTAGTGCCGCTGGACGCATGCAGGCGCACCACCTCGTTCATCGGCACGGCAAACATGCCGTAGGGGTAACTGTCCCGCAGGTCGCCCTTGGTGGTGAACGGGAACCTGGCCAGGTCGTCCAGGGACTTGATGTCATCCGGGTGCACCCCCAGCGCGTCGAAGCGCTGACGGTACAGCGGCACATTCTGGTAGGCGTGGCGCAGGCTCCAGCGCAAGCGCTCCAGTTGATGGGCGCGCAGTTCGTCGACGCTGGCGGTTTCCAGCGGGTCCAGCACAGGGTTAAGCACGGCGTTTGGAATAGGCATGTTCATGAGTTCACTCGAATTATTTTTGTGTATCAGCCCACCGCACACCGTGGGCTTTGAGTGCATGCCCCAAGGATACCGCTAGGCTCCCCGGGAATCGCGAATCTTTAGTCGGACAGGCGCTCGATGATCAGCGCGATGCCCTGGCCCACGCCGATGCACATGGTGCACAGGGCGTAGCGGCCACCACGTTCCTCCAGTTCATGCAGGGCGGTGGTTACCAGCCGTGCGCCGCTCATCCCCAGTGGATGGCCGAGGGCGATGGCGCCGCCGTTGGGGTTCACCCGTGGGTCGTTGTCCCCCAGGCCCAGCTCGCGCAGCACCGCCAGGCCCTGGGCGGCGAAGGCTTCGTTGAGCTCGATCACGTCCATGTCCGCCAGGCTCAGGTTGGCCAGTTCCAGCACCTTGCGGGTCGCCGGCACCGGGCCGATGCCCATGATGCGCGGTTCCACGCCGGCGGTGGCCATCGCCACCACCCGGCCACGGGCGATCAGGCCGTGACGCTTGGCAACTTCCGCGCTGGCCAGCAGCAGGGCGCAGGCGCCGTCGTTGACCCCGGATGCATTGCCGGCGGTGATGCTGCCACCCTCGCGGAATGGCGTGCCAAGTTTCTGCAGTTGTTCAAGGGTGGTGTCGCCGCGGGGGTGTTCGTCGTGTTCCACCACCTTGGCCGGGCCTTTGCGCTGGGGGATTTCCACCGCGACGATTTCCCTGGCCAGGCGCCCGCTGGCCTGGGCGGCGGCTGCACGTTGCTGGCTGCGCAGGGCAAACGCGTCCTGGTCGGCGCGGGAGATATTGAACTGCTCGGCGACGTTTTCAGCGGTCTCCGGCATCGAGTCGATCCCGAAGGCCTTTTTCATCAGCGGGTTGACGAAGCGCCAGCCAATGGTGGTGTCGTATAGCTGCGCATCGCGGGAAAACGCCTGTTCGGCCTTGCCCATTACCAGCGGTGCCCGGGACATCGATTCCACGCCGCCCACCAGCATCAAGCCAGCCTCGCCACAGCGAATCGCCCGGGCCGCGCTGCCGATGGCGTCCAGCCCCGAGCCGCACAAACGGTTGAGGGTGGTGCCCGGCACGCTCACCGGCAGCCCGGCCAGCAGCGCCGACATGCGCGCCACGTTGCGGTTGTCTTCGCCGGCCTGGTTGGCGCAGCCGTAGATCACATCGTCGACGCTGCTCCAGTCCACTTGCGGGTGGCGGCGCAGCAGTTCGCGCAGCGGCACCGCTCCGAGGTCGTCGGCGCGCACGCTGCTCAAGGCGCCGGCGTAGCGGCCGATCGGGGTGCGGACTGCGTCGATGATCAAGGCGTCATTCATTCGGATTCTCCTGCGCCAGCACCGTGCCGCGCACTTTGTAGGATTTGCCATGGAACAGCGCAATCAGCTGGCCCAGTTGGTTTTCGATACGGACGTCGTAGTTGCCGGTGCGACCCGAGCGGCTTTGCTCGCGGCAATCGGCACTCAAGGTGTCGCCCAGGTGGGCCGGGGCGATGTAGTCGATGCTGCAGCCGAGCGCCACGGTGGCGTCGTTGTAGCTGTTGCAGGCCAGGGCGAATGCCGAGTCCGCCAGCGCAAACAAGTAGCCGCCGTGGCAGGTGCCGTGGCCCTGGATCATGTCGGCGCGCACGCTCATGCCCAGTCGTGCACAACCCGGCGCCACCGAGAGCAGGCGCATGCCCATGCCCTGGCTGGCGGCATCGCGGCTGAACATGGCCTGGGCGCACTGGTTGGCCAGGTTCATGGCTTCATGGTTGGTCATGTGGTGCGCTCCTTTCAGCGGCCCTTGAAGCTTGGGCTGCGTTTTTCCATGAAGGCGGCGACGCCTTCGCGGTAATCCTCGCTGCGCCCGGCCAGGCGTTGCAGGTCGCGCTCCAGCTCCAGCTGTTGGTCAAAACTGTTGCTCAGGCTGGCGTTCAGGCTGCGCTTGATCAGCGCCAGGCCGTAGGTCGGTTGCGTGGCCAGGTGGCGGGCCAGGGTCAGGGCTTCGTTGCGCAATTCGGCGTCGTCCACGCAGCGGTAGATCAGGCCCCATTGCTCGGCCTGCTCGGCGCTCAGGCGGTTGCCCAGCAGGGCCAGCGCCTTGGCGCGGGCCATGCCCACCAGGCGCGGCAGGGTCCAGGTGCCGCCGGAATCGGGGATCAGGCCGATCTTGCAGAAGGCTTGGATGAAGTTCGCCGAGCGTGCTGCCAGCACCAGGTCGCAGGCCAGCGGGATGTTCGCGCCGGCACCGGCCGCCACGCCGTTGACCGCGCAGATCACCGGCAAAGGCAGGTCGCGCAGTTGGCGGATCAGCGGGTTGTAGAACTTCTCGATGGATTCGCCCAGGTCCGGCACCGCGCTGCCGGGTGCCACGTTGCGGTCGCTGAGGTCTTGCCCGGCGCAAAAGCCGCGGCCTTCACCGGTCAGCAGCAGCACGCGCACGTCGGGGTTTTCCTGGACTTGCTTCAACGCTTGCTGGACTTCGCCGTGCATCTGCGTGTTGAAGCTGTTGAGCTGGTCGGGGCGATTGAGGCTGAGCAGGGCGACGCCGGCCTCGATGGAAAACAGGATGTGTTCGAAGTTCATGGTCGTGAGGCCCTCACGGTGCACGCTCGGCGGTCAGCCGGCTCATTATTGGATCGGCGTGGTCAGCCGGTTTTGCCGGAGTATAGCTTTAACGTGATACATAAATGCAACGATAAAATTGATTTGGTGTGTCTTGTTTTGAGTTTGATGAAAATGAACTGCTCGCTGTGCTGGTCGGTAAATACCTGATAAATCCCCTATTTTATTGGCTTTACGTCGATTATCAGCGGCACCGTATCAAGCCACGGCGACACATGATTCAAGCGATACGCTTTTTCAGCTTTGTGCTTGTAAAAATGATGTGATACAAAATAAGCCAAGATCGGCATCGCTTTGCGAATACGCCATAAAAGGAATCCCCATGACTTGCTACAGCCTCGACGGCCTGACCCCGGTGGTCGACCCCACGGCCTACGTCCATCCCTCGGCGGTACTGATCGGCGACGTGATCATCGGCCCCCATTGCTATGTAGGGCCGCTGGCGAGTTTGCGCGGCGACTTCGGGCGCATCGTCCTCGAAGAAGGCGCCAACCTGCAGGACACCTGTGTGATGCACGGCTTCCCGGACAGCGACACGGTGGTCGAGCGCAACGGCCATATCGGCCACGGCGCCGTGCTGCACGGTTGCCGGATCGGCACCGATGCGCTGGTGGGCATGAATGCGGTGGTGATGGACAACGCCCGTATCGGCGCTCGCTCATTCGTCTCGGCGGCGGCGTTCGTCAAAGCCGGTTTCGAGTGCCCTGAGCAGTCGTTGGTGATGGGCGCGCCGGCCAGCGTCAAGCGCAGCCTCAGTGATGAAGAGGTGCACTGGAAACAAACCGGCACCCGTGAATACCAGCGCCTGGCTCAGCGTTGCCTGGAGCAGATGCAGGAATGCGCACCCCTGAGCGCACCGGAAGCTGATCGCCCACGCATCAGCGACAGCGGCCTGCGGCCCAAGGGCAGATGAATCGCCTGCATCCCGACGCCGCTAAAAACGGTATATTTTCTCTTTTTGCCTCGGTACGCCCATGTCGTCACTGACACCCCTGAACCAACTGATTACCCGCTTCCAGGAGCAGACGCCGATTCGCGCCAGTTCCTTGATCATCACCTTGTACGGGGACGCCATCGAACCCCACGGCGGGACGGTGTGGCTGGGCAGCCTGATCCAGTTGCTCGAACCCATCGGCATCAATGAACGGCTGATCCGCACCTCGATCTTCCGCCTGACCAAGGAAGGCTGGCTGACCGCCGAAAAAGTCGGGCGCCGCAGCTACTACAGCCTGACCGGTGCCGGGCGTCGGCGTTTCGACAAGGCCTTCAAGCGGGTCTACAGCTCCAGCGTGCCGGCATGGGATGGTTCATGGTGCCTGGTGATGCTCACGCAGTTGACCCAGGACAAGCGCAAACAAGTGCGTGAAGAGCTGGAGTGGCAAGGTTTTGGTGCGATTGCCCCGACCGTGCTGGCCTGCCCACGCAGCGACCGCGCCGACGTCAACGCCACCTTGCTCGACCTCGGCGCCCAGGAAGACACCATCGTCTTCGAAACCACCGCCCAGGATGTACTGGCCTCCAAGGCCCTGCGGGTGCAGGTGCGCGAGAGCTGGAACATCGAGGAGCTGGCGGCCCATTACAGCGAGTTCATCCAACTGTTCCGACCGCTCTGGCAAGCGCTTCGCGAGCAGGAACAGCTACAGCCTGCGGATTGTTTCCTGGCACGGGTCCTGCTTATCCATGAGTACCGCAAACTGCTGCTGCGCGACCCGCAATTACCCGATGAATTGCTCCCCGGCGATTGGGAAGGCCGCGCCGCCCGCCAGTTGTGCCGCAATATTTACCGGTTGATCTACGCCAAGGCCGAGGAATGGCTGAACAGCGCGCTGGAAACTGCCGACGGCCCGTTGCCGGACGTTGGCGAAAGCTTTTACCGGCGGTTCGGAGGCCTGAAATAAGGAGCGACGCTGTTCAGGAGAACGGGTGGAGTGATGTGGCGTAGAGAATAAAAATAAGCCTGCGTGAGGCCTGAACATGATGTCTTCAATTGCACAGCGCTGTGATGGGTTCGACCAATGGATCCATCAGATCAATCAGATCTGTGGCGCATTCGATGGGCAGATCCTGGGGGATGGTTTTTCCGGGCAGATCCGCGAGTACCAGAGCGGCGCGCTGAAACTCAGCTTTGTCGACGCCTGCCAGGCGCGGCTGTTTCGTACCCCCAGCCAAATCGCGGCGGGCGAGGGCGGCAAGTACTTTGCCGTGTTCCAGCTCGACGGCACGGCCGGCATGGCCCAGGGTGACAGCAAGGCGCTGTTGCGCGCCGGCGACATTACCCTGATCGATGCGGCGCACCCCAGCGACTTCACCTACAGCGAGAATTCGCGGCAGTTGTCGTTGATCCTGCCGTCGTACCTGGTGGAGCAGACCTTGCGTTTCAACCCGGTCAAATGCGGGCACCGGATCGAGGCGACGTCGCCGATGGCGATGCTGTCCCGGCAGCTGATTCTGGAGGCTACCCGGCAAGACAACCTGACCTTGCAGGAAAGCGAGGCGACGCTGGAGGCGATCATCAACCTGCTGCGCCCGGCGATCAGCCAGGCGGGCGAGGGCAGCGACGCCCATGAGCGAGTGTTCCGCAAGACGCTGGAGTGCATTGACCAGCACATTCGCTCCGAAGAGCTGTGCCCCGAGTGGCTGGCGCGGGAGGTGGGGATGTCGGTGCGCGGGCTGTACCGGATCTTTGCCCGCAAGGGCCTGGTGGTGGCACGGTACATCAAGAACCGACGGCTGGATTTGTGTGCTGAATCCCTGCGCCAATCCAGGGTGGAGGAAAAGCTTTCGGTGCTGGGGTACTCGTGGGGGTTTTCGGATTCGAGTTATTTTTCGACGGCGTTCAAGTCACGGTTCGGCATTGCGCCGGGTGAGTACCGCAAACAACACGCCTGATCAGGGGATACGCCGATCAAAAATGTGGGAGCGGGCTTGCTCGCGAATGCGGTGGTTCAGTTGATGCATTGGGTGACTGACACACCGCATTCGCGAGCAAGCCCGCTCCCACATTTGGATCGCGTTTCGTTCAGTTGGGCATTCCATCTTCAATCGCAATCCCTTGCGCCCGCATTTCCTTGATCAAACCCGCCCTTGTGCCCGGCAGATTGAGCATCGCTTTGTGCCGCAATTCAGTGACTTCCTCGGCGCTATAGGGCTTGTAATCCACCGGCGTACTCTTGCCCGCCATCCCGTCCGGGCGCATCAGCCAGTTCAGCAAATCCGCCAGTTGCCCATCGTTCAGCGCCGACTGCGACATCCCCGGCACCCGTACCAAAAACTCCCGCCCGCCTGGCACCTTCAGAAAGTTGCCGACAAACCCGGTCATCCTCGGTGTGTCGTTCGCCGCCGAGCCCATGCCGCTGCCCAGATGGCAGCCGGCACACTGCAGCTGATAGTTGGTCGCCACGCTGTACCCGGCCTGGGCGATCGGCGTTTGCGGCGACTCATTCCCCGGTGCGTGCTTCTGGTTTGGATTGGGAATGGCCCGAGCCTGGGCGAGCGGGGTGGCGAAGACACACATCAAGCTCAGCAAAAACAACGTACGCATGACAAGCCTCTTGCACTGACCTGTGGCGAGGGCGCTTGCTCCCGTTGGGCTGTGCTGCGGCCCCAAGATCTCTGGGAGCGCTTCGCACTCCAACGGGAGCAAGCTCCCTCGCCACAAGGGTGAGTTAAACCGCGACGCCGCGAATGATCGAGACCGTGCAGTGGTAGATGTGGGATTTGGCCGCCAGGCACCAGTTCACATCGTTGTTGTTGAACGGCCGGTACGCCGGTTCCTCACTGTCGTTACGCGTGCACGCGCACTGGGCGCAGCTTTGCTTACCGCAGCAGTCGTTATAGGAAATGATGTAGTCCTTGCCATCCGCCGGGTTGCGGCAGGTGCCGATCCAGGTCACCTGGGACGCCTCGGTGCCCGGTGGGCAGGAGGTCACCGAGCCGCCACAGCAACTGCACAGGAAACCGTCGATGGAGCAGTAGCGCCAGTAGTCGCAACTGTTCGGGTCGCCCGGGTCACCGGCTTTCGGGTTATCGGCAGCCAGCGCCTTGCTGGTGCGGTCCAGGGGCAGCAGCAGGGGCAACGCGGCGCCTGCGACCATCAGCGAACCCATACGGGCCAACAGTTTGCGTCGCGACGTGGTGTCGGCCAGGCGACGGGTCGAGCGCTCGAATAACAGATCCAGCAATTTCATGAGAGTCTCCCTGCCTTAATCAGTGGCTATGGCCGTGGCTGTGGTCGTGGGGCTGCGGCTGGCTGTTGAGGTATTCCTGCAGCGTCGCGCTTTTCAGGTGTTCGACTTCGAACAGGCTGTCCAGGTGCTCGCGGGAATTGACCAGGCCCTTGGCGCGCAAGGTGCCGCTCTTGTCGATCAGCGCGGCATACGGCAGCTTGCCGATCTGGTAGGTCATGCCGACTTCCGGGCCGACCACGTAGGTGACGTCGTCCAGCTTGTGTTCGGTGATCAGCGCGTGCTGGGCTTCCATGTCGCCGTCGCTGATAAACACCACATCGAGTCGGTCAGCCTGTTCCCTGGCGATGGACTTGATCGCCGGCAACAGGGATTTGCAGATCGGGCAGGTGGGCGAGAGGAAGAACAGCAACTGGTTCTTCTCACCGGCATAGCCGAAGTTCACCGGGCGGCCTTTACGGTCGGAAGCGGTGACTTGCGGGGCCGGCTCATTCACCGCCACGCCCTTGTCGACCATCAGTGCGCCGGCCGGGGCGATGCGCCCGTGCAGCACACCAATCTGGCGCACCAGGCCCATCACGGCAAACGCCAGCGCCAGCAGCAGTACCCACAGCAGTATGTTGGAAACAATAAGGCCTTCCATTGATCACCTACCAATCAGTTTGAGCAGAAGAGGGGAGTTCGCCAGCAGGCCATCGGCTGCGGCGTAAATCAGCAGCGTGACGGCGCTGGCGGCGACGGTGACGAAGCCGTCGAAAAAACCCAGGTCACGGGCAATCGGCAGCACGCTGGCCAGCAGGGCCACGGCCACCAGTGCGCCGTTGCGCAACAGCAGGATCGGCCGCAACGGCTGCGCCTGGTCGGGGCCTGCGCAGCCGCAGTCGATGTCCCGGCGGCCGCGCCACAGGTTGATGCCAATGGCGGCGGCGTACAGTGCAATCAGGCCGGCGGCGCCGAGGGCGGCCCAGGAACGGCTGGTCGGCACCAGCAGGGCAAAGGCAATCACCAGTTCCAGCACCGGGATTACCCGGGCGGCGGGGCGAGTCACTGCCTCTGGCAGCAACTGGTAATCGGCCAGTTGCCGGGCGAAGCGTGCCGGTGCGCGCAACTTGTGGGTCGCGGCACTGGCCAGCAACACCGCGATGGCGAGGGCGCTGGCAATGATGAAGATCGGGTCGATATGCATGGCCGAACCTCTTTAGTAGCTCATGATCTGGGTTGCGGTCTTCGCTACCTTGGCCATGCTACCGGTGAGTTTGTTGGTCTTGAGGTCGAAGATCTGCAAGCCGCCTTCGACGTCGGCGCCCAGCAACAGGGGCTTGTCGTCGCCGGTGGCCTGCATGCTCCAGACCGGGGTCGGGGCTTCCAGGGTGGCTATCTTCTTCATGGTCTTGAGGTCATAGGCCCAGATGATGGTGCTCGGGTCTTCCCACTTCATCGGCTCGTGGTTGTCGTGCATCAGCACGTACATGCGGTTGAGCTTTGGTGCCACAGCCATCAACTGCCAGCCACCCGGGGCCCAGCCGGTTTTCTTTTCCGCATCGGTGGTGAGTGACCAGGACGGCAGGATTTTCGGCTCATCGCCGGAGAAATCTACCGGGCGGATGGTGCCGGTGGTGGTGGTGAAGTAGTAGGTGTCGCCCACGTTCACCGCGCGTTCGTTGAGCTTCTCGGCGTTGGGGTCGAAGAAGTGCGTGCGGTTGCGCGAGGTTTCCTGGCCCTGCTCGTTCAGCGTCACCACTTGCAGGCTGCCGTCGCCGCACAGGGAGGCGAAGCGGCGAGTGCCGACCGGGTAATTGAGTACGCAGCCCGGGATCGCGATTTCGGCGGTGACGGAGCGGGACTGGGTGTCGACCACGGTCACGGAGGTGGAGGGTGTGAAGTTGTAGACGTAGACGAAGCGGTCATCGCCGCTGGTCTTCAGCCCATAGCGCTGGGTCAGGGATTCGGCGCGTTTGTTCGGGATCAGCACTTCCCAGGCGGGCGACAGGCTGGAGCTGTCCCAGGCGGTGAGCACATCGGTGCGATCGCCCCGGGTGCCGCGGGAATAGTAGATGTCGGCGCTGTACAGGGTCTTCTGGTCGTGGCTCAGGGCCGAGGGCGCGGCGAAGCCGGTGGGGACCATGCCGAGGACGCGCTTCTTGTCGGGATCTACCACGGTGACGCGGCCGACCACGAAGCTTTCGAATTCGACGTCTACCACGAATGCGCGGTGGGCTTCCGGTGGAAAGGCCAGGGTGGTCTGGCCGATGGTGTCTGGCGGTAAATCCGCCTGGGCGCTGTTCAAGCCGAGTACAAGCAGGCCCAGACCCAGCGCTGACTGTACGTTGATCCTGTTGCTTCGCATTAGGGGCACTCCCTGAATTATTGTGTTTTGCTAATCGCGGGTGCTTTGGCAGATTCTTGCAAGTGGATTCTGCCTTGTGGGGCGATTGCAAGAATTGTTGTGTCTGCCAAGTGGTTGTGTGTCTGTGCCAATGGTTTGGGGTAGGGTGTATATCCGTTATTTTTGTTATGGCAGAAACGGGTTCCGCTCTTGCAGCGGCTCACTTTTGAACAGCCCTGTAGGCGCTGGCTTGCCGGCGATGGTCGTTAACGATGACGTTGGCATCCTGAATAAACGCGGCGACCTCACGTTTTTCGCCGGCAAGCCGGCTCCTACAGAAAAGCCGCTTCGCAAATGCCCCAATCTCACGACCCCACCAAAGGCAACGAAAAACTGAACACCGCCCCACACGGCTCCAGATTCTGCGCCCAGATATCCCCCTGATGCCGACCAATGATGTTCTTGCACAACGCCAGCCCAATCCCGTTACCACCCACCTTCGACGAAAAGAACCCGTCAAAGATTTTCTCCCGCGCCACGGCCTGAATCCCGCGCCCACAATCCTCGACACTCAACCGCGCCACGTTTCCATCCCGGCAGGCATGCAACCGCAGCACCCGACGCTCCACGGGCAGCTCACTCATCTCTTCAATGGCATTGAACGCCAGGTTCAGAATCACCTGCCCAATCAGCACCCTCTCGCACTGCACCATCAGCGGTTGCGCGCTCGGGACGATCTCCAGCCGCACCTGACTCGGCTCGGCCCGCAGGCTGATGAAATATCGGGTTTCCTGCAGCAACTCATTGAGGTCCACCCACTCCGCGCTCTGCTCCAGCTTGACCACATAATCACGCACACTCTTGATGATCGTTGACGCATGCTCGACCTGCCGCACGGCACTTTGCAGCCCCCAGTTCACCCCCTGGTCGGCACTGTGGGTATCGCCCAGACGAATCAAAACCCCCTCGATAAAGTTGCGCGTGGCCGCCAGTGGCTGGCTCAACTCATGAGCAATCGCCACCGCCATCTCGCCCATGGCGTTGTATCGGGCCAGGTATTCAAGCTGCTGTTCACTGACACGCCGGGCTTCCTCGGCGCGGATCAGGTCCCGCTTCACCTTGTCTTCCCGGGAAATATCCCGGAACTGCACCATCAGCACGTCGCGCCCGTCCAGGTGCACCAGCGTCGCGACCGCTTCCGAAAGAATCTCCACCCCGGCCTTGGAGCGATAACACCACTCGATGGTGCGCTGGCCACTGCGGGCCGCGCGCTCGAGCCAACGCAGGCCGATGGAGCGCTTGTACTTCGGTGCGTCCCGGGTCATGTCCGGGGCCTTGAGCGGGATCAGTTCTTCCAGGGTAAACCCCAGCGCCGACAGCGCCGCGGTGTTGGCCCAGAGGATGTCCTTGCTCTGCGCATCGTGAAGGATGGTGCAGATCGGCATGGCTTCGATCAGGGTGTGGAAATCATTGTTATTGGGTAGGTACATCGCGTAGCCCTTGGCGGTGGAGGGGACGACTACGGTGGCAAGTTATACCGGTTTGCATCCGGGGGCACGCTCAGAAGTAATCGGGGGCGCACTAGGGGATTTCTTTAGCCGGTGGGCTGCACGCCCCAATAGTTGACGGTGGTCGGGCTTTTTACACTGGACCTATCAACGCCCGACACGGCGTC
Organism: Pseudomonas sp. I8001; assembly: GCF_013385345.1. Classification (NCBI taxonomy): domain Bacteria; kingdom Pseudomonadati; phylum Pseudomonadota; class Gammaproteobacteria; order Pseudomonadales; family Pseudomonadaceae; genus Pseudomonas; species Pseudomonas sp. I8001. The sequence goes on along the minus strand of NZ_JACAQC010000046.1, from coordinate 15,274 downwards.
CATAACAACTACAACGGAGAAAGCCCATGCTGCGTTCGGCCCTCGTGCAACCAGACGCTTTACCCGACGTGCAGCCCGCGCTGTTCCAGCAGGTGCTCGATGAAGTGCGCCAGCGCCGCGACGAGTTCGACGCCGGCTCCCACGTGCCACGGGACATGATCGAACGCTTCAAGCAGGTGGGCATCTACCGGGCGGCCACGCCCCGTTGTTTCGGCGGCGATGCCCTGGCCCCCGCAACGTTCTTGCAGATGATCGAGCGCATATCCGAAGCCGATGGCTCTGCCGGCTGGGTCGCCAGCTTCGGCAGCGCCGGCGTCTATCTTGCGGCCTTGCCCCAGGAAACCCTCGCCGAACTGTATGCCGACAGCCCCGATCTGGTGTTTGCCGGTGGCCTGTTCCCGTTGCAGCCGGCGGAAACCGTCGAGGGCGGCTGGCAGGTCAACGGCACCTGGAAGTTTGCCAGCGGCTGCAAAGGCGCCGACCTGCTGGGCGTGGGCATCGGTGCGGCGGGCGGCAAGCCACGCACTGCCGTGTTCAAGCCCGGCCAGGTTGAAATCATCGAAAACTGGGACGTGGTCGGCCTCAAGGGCACCGGCAGCCATGACCTGCGAGTTACCGACCAATACATCGACGAGCGCTGGACCTTCATCCGTGGCGGCGCCGCCACCATCGACGAGCCGCTGTTTCGTTATCCCTCGATTGCCTACGCCGCACAGGTGCTGGCGGTGGTCAACCTAGGCCTGGCCCGCGCGGCCCTCGATGAAATCAGCGCCATGGCCAGCGGCAGCGGCATCACCGGCGCACCGAAACTGGCGGACCGCGCCTACGTGCGCATCGAAATCGCCAAGGCCGAAGCCCGGCTGAGCGCCGCTCGGGGTTTTTTCTACGGCGCCACCGAACAAGTGTGGAACTCGATCCTCGCCGGCAACCCGGTCACGGCCGAGCAAACCAGCCTGCTGCGCCTGACCGCCATTCACGTGTCCCAGGCCGGCGCCGCCGTGGTGCAGAGCGCCTACAGCCTGGCGGGCACCACCGCGATCTACCTGCGCCACCCGCTGCAACGCTACCTGCGCGACGCCATGGTGGTGACCCAGCACGCCTTCCTCAGCGAAGGCCTGTACGACGGCGCGGGCTCGGTGTTCCTCGGCGTTCCTCCATTTCCTGGCTACATCTGACTTTCAAGGATCAACCCATGTCCCAAGCCACTCAAGAACCGCTGCGCGTCGTCTTCTGCATCGGCATCACCCAGAACTTTTTCGACCTGCCTACCGGCGAAGGCCTGAGCGTGTGGAAAGGCTTCAGCCAGATGATGGGCGACCTCGGCGCCATGCCGGGCATCAACGTGCTGGGGGCGATGGATGACGACCGCTTGATGGTCGGCCCGTCGACCACCTCGCCGTGGACCGTCTACATCATGGCCGACGTCGACTGCCACCAGTCGGTGATCGACGCCTGCAACCTGTTCCGTACCACGCCGGTGGGTGAATACAGCCTGTGGCGCTACGCCAAGGTCGAAGCACGGATCGGCCGCCCGCTGACCATTCCCGAAGCGGCCAGGGTGTGAGCCGTGGACCTGTTGCAGCGTGTTGAAACCCTTGAAGGGGAGAGCCAGGTAAGGCGCTTGATGGCGCGCTACATGGACCTGTGCGACGTGCCCCGGGCGGCGACCAACGTTCGCGAGTTGGCCGAGCTGTTCACCGTGGATGCGGTGTGGGAAGGCATTGGCACAAGTACCGCGCAGACCTTCGGCCAGCATCAGGGGCGCGACGCGGTGGCGGCGTTTGTCGGCAGCTACCTGCCACCGTCGGAACACTTTGCGCTGAACCTGCATTACCTCACCAGTGAGTCGATCCAGGTAGACGGCAGCGCGGCTGCAGGGCAGTGGATCATGCAACAGATTTCCACCTACGCCGACCAGCGCAGCGAGTTGTTCGGCACGCGGCTGACCATCGATTTTCGCCGTGTCGACGGCACCTGGCTGATCGCGCATTTCCGTACGCAGCGCCTGTTCAATAGCATGTTGGGGGTGAACCCATGAGTACCTTCGTCAGCGAATTTTTACTCGGTGGCAGCGGCCGACGCGTGGCCATCAAGGATTCCATCGACATCGCCGGGTATCCGACCCGCTCGGGCAGTCGTGCCTTTGCCGATGCTCCGCCGGCGACGCGGCATGCGCACGTGGTGCAGGCGGTCCTGGATGCCGGCTGGCAGATCGTCGGCAAGACCAGCCTGCATGAACTGGCATTTGGCGTCACCGGCATCAACGACTGGAGCGGTACGCCCGTCAATCCCCAGGCGCCAGACCGCGTGCCGGGCGGCTCCTCCAGCGGTTCGGCCGCGGGGGTTGCGGCGGGCCTGGCGGATATCGCCATTGGTACCGACACCGGCGGCTCGGTGCGGGTGCCGGCGGCGTGCTGCGGGATTGCCGGGTTGAAACCGACCTATGGCCGAGTCAGCCGCATTGGCGCGCAACCGGCGGTATCCAGCCTCGATTGCGTCGGTCCGTTTGCCGCGAACATGCAGGACCTGATTGCCGCGATGCAGGTGATTTGCCCGGGTTTCCAGGCACAGGCGGCGCCGTCCGGCAGCGTGCCGGTGGGCTTTCTGGATGTGGCCTGTGAGCCATGGCTGAAGGCGAGCCTGATGGCTGCCGTCGACGCGGCCGGCTGGCGTCAGCAGCGTCTGCATCTGGACGACTTTGACACGGCGTTCGGCGCAGGCCTTACGGTGATTAACGTCGAAAACTGGGCAGCCTTCGGTCACCTCACCGGCAAGGGGCTGATCGGTGCGGATGTCGAACAACGCTTGTTGGCTGCCAGCCGCACCAGCGCTGCTGATTTGGCCGCAGCCGAAGTCGTGCGCACCCGCTTCAGTCATCAGGTGGACGCCGCGCTCGAAGAATTCTCCGTGTTGCTGCTGCCGACGATGCCGGATCTGCCGCCGACCCTGGCCGAAGCCCGCAACGGCAGCCAGGCCGTGGCCCGCATGACGCCATTGGTGCGGCCATTCAACCTCAGCGGCCACCCGGCGCTGACGGTGCCGGTGACCCTGGCCGACAGCGGGCTGAAGGTGGGGCTGCAGATTGTCGGCCGCAAGGGCCAGGACGAATGGGTGTGTGCCCTCGGCGCACAACTGCAACAGAGCATCACGGCTCGCCAATAAGAACAACGCCTTGAGGAGGGCTCCATGAGTACCCATGAATACCGGCTGATTGCCAAATCGAAAAGCCTCGACGAGTTGGTCAAGCACGATCGCGTCGACGTCTCGCTGTACAACGACCCGGCGCTGTTCGAGGCCGAACTGGAAAAGATCTTCTACCGCACCTGGGTCTGGGTCGCCCATGAAAGCGAAGTGCGCAACAGCGGCGACTTCAAGACCGCGACCATTGGCCGGCGCCCGGTGATTGTGGTGCGCGACAAGAAAGGCGCGATCAACGTGCTGGAAAACCGCTGCCGCCACCGTGGCGCCACGGTTTGCGAGAAGCACAAGGGCAACGCCAGCGGCTTCACCTGCCCGTATCACAGCTGGTCCTATGGTTTGGACGGCAAGCTGCGGGCGCTGCCTTACCCGGACGGCTACGAAGGCATCCTGGAAAAGTCCGAGTTACCCCTGACCAGCCTGCGGGTGGACAGCTACGCCGGGATGGTATTCGCCAGCTACAACGACGATATCGAACCGTTGGCCGACTTTCTCGGCGGCGCCAAACACTGGATGGACCTGTTCATGAAGCAGGGCGCCGGCTACCCGATCAAGACCCAGGGCGAACACAAGTTCAGCTTCAAGGGCAACTGGAAGATCCAGCTGGAAAACACCACCGACGGCTACCACTTCCCGATTGTGCACAAGTCGTTCATGTCGTCGGTGGACGCCGAGACCTCGGAAATGCTCTCGTTCATGACCGACGAGCAGGCCGTCACCCATTCCCTGGGCAATGGCCACAGTGTGATGGTGATGGTGCCCGAGCATGTCGACCTGGACCACGACGACGGTACCGAGCAATTGCAGGAGCGTTTCGCCCACGTCACCGAAGAACTGTCGAAAACCATGGAGCCGGCCCAGGTGCGACGCATCGTGCGTTCGCTGCACGGTGCCGGGTTCAACCTCAACCTGTTTCCCAATGTCGCCATGTCGATGTCGTTCTTCCGGGTGCTGCGCCCGGTGTCGGTCACCGAGACCGAAATCCGCCACGTCGCCCTGGGCATGGAGGGCGGCCCACAGGTTGCCAACCGCGAGCGCCTGCGCATCCACGAACACTTCCAGGGCCCGTTCGGCTTTGGCAGCCCCGACGACGCCGAAGCCTGGGACCGGGTGCAACGCGGCTCGTATGCCGGCGTGGACGCACCGATCCTGGTCAACCGTGGCCTGAACCGCGAAGTGCTGGCCGACAACGGCGACAAGGTATCCCACGCCACTGATGAAGGCGGCATGCGCGGGGCCTATGACATGTGGAAAAGGATGATGAGCCAATGAACACCCTGACTGGTTTTACCGCACCGCTGGCCCAGGCCATCGAATTCATCTGGCGTGAAGCCCAACTGCTGGACCACAAGGACTACGTGCAATGGGCCGCGTTGTGGAGCGAGAGCGGGCGCTACGTCGTACCGATCGACCCGGACACCGAGGATTTTGAAGCCAACCTCAACTATGCCTATGACGATGCGCGCATGCGTGACCTGCGCATCGAACGGCTGACGGCGGGGTATTCACCGTCAGCGGTGGATGCGGCGAAAACCGTGCGCAGTGTCTCGCGATTCACCCTGGTGGAAGCGGCGGGCGAGGTGGTGGAGGTTAACTGTGCGCAGCTGCTGTACGCCTACAAGCGCGGAGTACACACGCCGTTCGTGGCCGACCTGAATTACCGCATCCGGTTCAGCGCCGGGGTCGCGACCCTGGAGCGCAAGGTGGTGCGGCTGATCAATTCCACCGACAGCCTGAGTGCACTCGGCTTTCTGTTGTAAGCACGATTCAAACAACGACACAAAACCAATGTGGGAGCGGGCTTGCTCGCGAATGCGGTGGATCAGTCGCCACATGCATTGACTGACACACCGCATTCGCGAGCAAGCCCGCTCCCACAGTTGAGACGAGGACATCCTGATGAACCGAATCGCGCTTGTAACCGGCGCCTCCCGTGGCCTCGGCGAATGCATCGCCCGGCGCCTGCACGCCGCAGGCTACCGCGTGGGCCTGGCGGATGTGCACCTGGACGGCGTGCAGCGCCTGGCCTCTGAACTCGACAACCGCGGCGAAACCGCCGTCGCCATCGAGCTGGATGTGCGCAACAAGGCCGATTTTATTCGCGCCCGGGACCTGCTCAGCGAGCGCTGGGGCGGCACCGATATCCTGGTGAACAACGCCGGGGTGTCGAAAGTTGCGGCGCTGATGGACATCACACCCGAGGAATTCGACGAATCGATGGCGATCAACCTGAGGGGCACGTTCGTGGCCTGCCAGGTGTTTGGTGCGCATTTCGCCGAACGAGGGTTCGGGCGCATCGTCAATATCGCCTCCCTCGCCGGGCAAAACGGCGGCACTGCCACTGGCGCGCATTACGCCGCGGCCAAGGGCGGCGTGGCTACGCTGACCAAGGTCTTCGCCCGTGAACTGGCGCCCCGGGGCGTGACGGTCAACAGCATTTCGCCAGGCCCGCTTGATTTGCCGGTGGTGCGCGAAACCGTGGCGCCGGAGCGCCTGGAGCAGATCCTCAAGATTATCCCGACGGGCACCCTCGGCGACCCGCACACCATCGCCGACACCGTGCTGCTGTTGATCGCCGACCACGCCGCCTCGATCACGGGCGCGTGCTGGGACATCAACGGCGGGCTGTTCATGCGCTAGTCACCCCCGAAGTGGGCCTGCTGCGCAGTCCAGCGGGAGCAAGCTCCCTCGCCACAGGTTAGCGTTCAACCGAAACAACAGGATTCAGGTGCTGCAATGATGAAGGTGAAGATCGAACGCATCGTCGATGAAGCGCTGGATATCCGTTCCTTTCGCCTCGTGCGCAGTGACGGCCAGCCCCTCGACAGTTATGAACCCGGGGCCCATGTGGACCTCACCGGGCCGACCGGCGTCACCCGCCAGTATTCGCTGTGCAGCCCGCCCCACGATGGCCGCGCGTACCTGGTGGCGGTGAAGAAAGAGGCGCAATCCCGTGGCGGCTCCCTGGCCCTGCATGAGCAGGTGCAGGAGGGCATGGAACTGGAGATGGGCGCGCCGCGCAACCTGTTCCGCCTCGACCCGGAGGCGCCGGCCCATGCGCTGTTTGCCGCCGGTATCGGGGTGACGCCGCTGTTGAGTATGGCCTATCGACTGGTCGACAGCGGCCAGCCGTGGTGCCTGCACTATTTTGCACGTTCGGCGCAGTACGCGGCGTTTACCCAGCTGTTGGCCGATACATTCGGCGAGCATGTGCAGTTTCACTATGGCGTCGAGCCGGACGCGCTGGATGCGGCCTTGAGCGCCTGCCTGGACCCGGCGGGCGCGGCTGCCCACGTCTACACCTGCGGCCCCGCGCCGTTCATGCACAAGGTGGTGGAAGTGGCGGCCCGCAGCCGTCCCGAGGAAGCGATCCACCTGGAGCACTTCCAGGCCGACCCAGCGGCGAATGCCGGGCCCAGCGGTGGTTTCGAAGTGGAGCTAGCCAGCTCCGGCGTGGTGCTGCAAGTACCGGCGAATACCAGCCTGGTGGACGTATTGCAGGCCCACGGTTGCGACATCGACACCGAGTGCCGCGAAGGCATCTGCGGCACCTGCATTGTCGAGGTGCTGGAAGGCGTGCCCGAGCACCGTGACAATTGCCTGTCGACCAAGGAGAAGGCCGCCAACCGGCAGATTTGCGCGTGTGTTTCCCGGGCGGTTTCCGCTCGTCTGGTATTGGATATTTGATCGGCGCTACCCGTAAGATTGCTGGGACCAAAAAAATAAAAAACGTGAGGCCTTGCGGTCATGATGAGTTCAACGGTGCAACGTAACGAATCGTTCGAGCGTTGGTTACAGCAGGTTAACCAGGCCTGTGGACGCTTCGATGCCAGGGCCCTGGGCGCGGGGTTTTATGGGGAGTTGAGCGAGTTTCGCAGCGGCGCGATCAAGCTCAGCGTGGTCGATATGGCCCAGGTGCATCTGTATCGCAGCAGCAAGGAAGTCAGTACCGGCAATGAAGGGCACTACTACGCGGTGTTCCAGTTGCAGGGCAGCGCACAGCTGGAACAGGGCGACAACCGTGCGCAACTGGGCTGCGGTGACATCGCCCTGATCGACGCCTGCCGCCCCAGTGACATGACCTACCACGACAACTCCCGGCAATTGTCGCTGATCCTGCCGCGCCAGGTGGTGGAGCGCGGTTCGCACTTCACGGCGGTCAACTGCGCGACGCGGATCTCGGCGCGCACGCCGTTGGCGCTGATGGCCAGCCAGATGGTGCTCGACACCCGCCAGCAAAACGACCTGGGCATGCAGGAAAGCGAAGCCGTGCTGGATGCATTGGTCAGCCTGCTGCTGCCGGGGATCAGCGCCCGGGACAACGGTGTGGACACCCAGGAACGGCAGTTTCGCAAGACCATCGCCTACATCGATGCGCACATCGGTGCCGAAGAACTCTGCCCCGAGCTGATCGCCCGGGAAGTCGGGGTGTCGGTGCGCGGGCTGTACCGGATGTTTTCCAAACGCGGGCTGGTGGTGGCGCAATACATCAAGCACCGACGCCTGGATTTCTGCGCCGAAACCCTGCGCCATTCGCCGGCGGAGCAGAAGCTGTCGGCACTCTGTTATGCCTGGGGCTTCTCCGACTCCAGCTACTTCTCATCGGCGTTCAAGTCGCGCTTCGGCGTGTCACCGGGCGAGTACCGCAAGCGCTATAGCCATCATTGATGCGTGCCGCTCCCGAACCTGGAATGCATTTTCCTGTGGGAGCCGGGCTTGCCCGCGATGCAGGCCACTCGGTCTGACAGGTACACCGCCGCGATCCCTTCGCAGCCTCGCCAAGGCTCGACAGCTCCCACATTCAATCATCGCGCCCTAGGGATACAACACCTCGCGGACCAGCATGGCGATGCTGGTCACGCCCATCTTTTCCTTGATCTTGGTGCGGTGCACGTCAACGGTCTTCACGCTGATGTTCAGCTCGCGGGCAATCACCTTGCTCGCCTTGCCGTCCACCACCAGCATCAACACTTCTCGCTCCCGGCTCGTCAGCAGCGCCAGCTTGCCTTGCAGGTGCTCGCGCTGTTCCTGGTCGGCCTGGGCCTGTACAGCGGTCTTCAGAGCGGCCTGGATGCGGTCGATCATCTGTTGCGGGTTGTAGGGCTTCTCGACGAAATCCAGCGCGCCGTTTTTCATTGCGGTGACCGACATCGGTATGTCGCCGTGGGCCGACACGAAGATGGTCGGCAAGGTACTGCCGCGCCGGTTGAGGATCTCCTGCAACTGGAAGCCGCTGGTCTGCGGCATGCGCACGTCCAGCACCAGGCAGGCGGGCTGGCGCGGGTCGTAGTGCTCAAGGAACTCTTCGGCCCCGGCGAAACATTGGGCCTTTATGCTGACCGACTCCAGCAGCCAGGCCAGCGAGGTACGCAGGTCTTTGTCGTCATCAACGATGTAAACAATAGGTGTGCGAATTTCCATCAGGGACTGCCACGAGAATTTCTAATTGTTGTTTTCGCACGCGGGCACGCTGCGGCGGACATTGGCTCATCTGTGGAGCCTTGCCAGCAGAATACCCAGTGTGAACGGCCCTGACGATAAAGAAACCACCTAGTCGGCATGGGGATCGTCTGAATGGTCGCGCCGCACGGGGCGTCTTAGTCTTGTGGCATCACCCACGGACCGTAAAGGGGCACCGACATGGCCGACCTGAGCCAGCAGCAAATCGACTTTCGCAACGCCATGGCGCAACTGCCGGCCGCGGTGAACATCATCACCACCAACGGCCCCGGCGGGCGTTGCGGGATCACGGCGAGTGCGGTGTGCTCGGTGACGGATTCGCCCCCCACGGTGTTGGTGTGCGTGAACCGCGGGAGTGCGACCCATGATGTGTTCCGTACCAATGGGCAGCTGTGCGTGAACGTGCTGTGCGGGGAGCAGGAAGAGCTGGCGCGGCACTTTGCCGGGATGACCCAGGTGCCCATGGCGGAGCGGTTTGCCTGGGACCTGTGGGACGGAGGCGAGGCGGGGGTGCCGGTGCTGCGGGATGCGCTGGTGCAGCTGGAAGGGCGTATCAGTGAGTGCAAGGAGGTAGGGTCGCATTCGGTGATGTTCGTGGAGTTGTCGCGGGTTGGGGTGCGGGGGCAGGGCGACAGCCTGGTGTACTTCAACCGGCTGTTTCACCGGATTGAGCATGCTGGCGCCCATTGCTGAAGGTTCAGGAGATCAAATGTGGGAGCGGGCTTGCTCGCGAAGGCGGTGTATCAGAAACCTATTCAGTGGCTGACACTCTGTCTTCGCGAGCAAGCCCGCTCCCACATGGGGCCTGCGGGGCAGTTGTTGGTCAGATGCGAAAGCTGCCCACCAGCTGATTCAAGCGTTCCGCTTCACGCTCAAGCTCGGTACAGGCCTGCAGCGTCGACTGCAGGTTTTCCACCCCGGCCTGGTTCAGCATATTGATCTCGGTAATGTCCACATTCAGCGCTTCCACCACCGACGTCTGTTCCTCGGTCGCCGCCGCCACCGACTGGTTGACGTTATCAATCTCGCCAATCCTCTGCGTCACACTGGCCAGCCGCGTACCCGCCAGGTTGGCGATGCTCACGCTTTCCTCGCTGTGCTGCTGGCTCTCGGTCATGGTGCTGACGGATTCCCGTGCGCCCACCTGCAACTCTTCGATCATCTGCTGAATCTCCAGCGCCGACTCCTGGGTGCGATAGGCCAGGCTGCGCACCTCATCGGCCACCACCGCAAACCCGCGCCCGGCCTCACCGGCCCGGGCCGCTTCAATGGCGGCGTTCAGTGCCAGCAGATTGGTCTGCTGGGAGATGCCCTTGATCACCTCCAGGATTTGCCCGATGTTCACCGTCTTGTGATTCAGCGCATCGATGTGCACGCACGAGGCGCTGATCTTGCCCGACAGTTCATTCATCACGGCAATCGTGCGCTCCACCACCTGGCGCCCGTCCTCAGCCTGTTGCCGGGCGCCGGAGGCTTGCTGCGAAGCATCGGAGGCATTACGGGCGATTTCCTGGGCGGCGGCGCCCAGTTCGTTGATCGCCGCCGCGACACTGTTGGTGCGGGTCGCCTGTTCATCGAAGTTGTTCAGCGAGGAATTCGAGGCCAGCAACACCCGCTTGACCACCTGGTTAACCCCGAGCCCCGCTGAAGACACTTCGCGAATTGACTGGTGGATGCGTTCGACAAAACGGTTGAAGGCGCTGGCCAACTGGCCGATTTCGTCCCGGGATTGCACCTCCAGCCGCCGCGTCAGGTCGCCTTCGCCCCGGGAAATGTCCTCCATCACCCGGGTCAGGGTTTGCAGCGGCCGGGTGATGCGCAGCGCGGCGTACCAGATCAACAGCAGGCCGAGCAGGGCCGAGCCGCCACCCAGCAGCAGTTCCAGGGCGGTGCTTTTCACCCCTTGGGCATCGAGTTGCTGTTGCAGCGCAGTGACCGGCGCCAGCAGCACCGACTGCGGCACGCCCACCAGAACGCCCCACGGTGCGGCACCGGCAATCGGTGCCAGCGGTTCGAGTAGCTTGATTTGCTGTTGATCGACAAAGGTTTGCGGTTGCCCCTGGCGCAACGCGTCCAGTACCTGGGCGCCATCCTGCATGACTTCGCTGATCGGCTGCCCGAGGCGGCTGGCGTCCTCGCTGTAGGCGGAAATCACGCCTTTGGGGCTGACGATGCTGACTTGCCCGTGGCCGTCGAACAGTTGCCCGGCGCTGGTTTGGCTGGCCTGTTGCAAGGCCGCCAGGTTGATGTCCAGGCCAATCACCGCGATCACCTTGCCGTGCTCCATCAGCGGGAACGCAATGCTGGTCACCAGCTTGCGGCTGCCGGAAGCCTCGTCGAAATACGGCTCCAGCACACAGGCCCTGGCGGTGTCGCGGGCGCAGGTGTAGAAGGCGTTGTACGGCGCGCCGCTGGGGCCGGGCGAGGTATTGGCCAGCAGCGCTTCGTCGCCGACTACCGCTGTCAGTTCACCCGGGGTGGCCTGCACCCAGTATTGGGCGAAGCGCCCGGCCTCGTTGCTGCCGACGGCGGCCTGGTCGACGAAGTGGGCATCGTCACCGTCCAGGGCATTGGCTTCGAAAATGACGTAAATCCCGAGCAGGTCGGGCTTGTCGACCAGGGCCTGGCGCAGCTGGGTATTCAGCTCCTGGCGCAACTCTGGGCGGGTCAGTTTGCCCTGTTGTTGCAGTTGCCGCAGGTACAGCACATAACGCGACAAGCCCTGGCCGTATTCATGGGTTTGCATGAAGGTGCGTTGCACCTGCATGGCCTGAACTTGCCCCAGGGCCTGCATGTGTTCCTTGGCGGCGGCAGCGAGCATGTCGCTGCTGGCCTGGGCCACGTGCTGGCTGCTCTGGTGGGTCTGGTAAAGCGACAGGCTCATCAGCAGGCCGACCACCAATAACAGGCAGAGGCCGGCGAGCAGGGCGATCTTGCTCTGGATCGTGAGGAATTTCGTGTGCATTGCGAAGGCCTTGGCCAGGCGGGGCGATGGCGGCGCCACCGCCCCGGCCGGGCTTAGAAGTTAGTGGCGAACACCACTTGGCTGTAGAGGTTTTTATCGTGGTTGCCCAGCTGCGTGCCGCCTTGCTCGGCGCTCTTGTCCGGCTGGTACAGGCCGATCAGCGGCATCACCGTCAGGTGGTCGTTGACGTGCCATTCGGCGTACAGGTCCAGCTCGTGGCCGTCGTTGTTGCCGAGGTTGCGGTCGATGGTCTTGAAGTCGAACAACACCGCGCCGACGTTGAGGTTCTGCAGGGGCGAAACCTTGAACGTGACGTTCTGGATGCGTGAGTTGTTGTTGAACGGCCCGGCGTAGTTGCCCGCCACTTCACCCTGGAACCAGGTGCCGTAGCCACGGCTGAAACCGTAGAACAGCGGGTCGAAGCCTTCCGAGAAGCGGCTGTAGCGGTAGCTCACATACGGCGTCCAGGTCACGTCGGAGAAGGTCCAGCCAGCTTCCAGGTACCAGGCGTCTTCGTTGCCGGTGTGGGGCTTGTCCTGCCAGGCGTATTCGCCGGACAGGAACAGGTTGGTCACCCCGGCATTGCCCGTGGCCCGCAGGCTGTAGGTCTTCATGCCATCGCGTTCCAGTTGCGTGGGGGAGGCGTACTGCTTGTCGACGTCGGTGGTATCGATGTACGTCAGCCCCACGGTGCCTTCGGCGGCCACGTGTTCGAGGGTGGCGACGTACATCTCGGTCTTGGCCTGGGCACGGTTATCGGACTTGAGCCACATCAGGTCGCTGCGCCAGCCGTCCTTGCCGCCCAGGCGCAACACGGCGGTTTCGTCGAAGGCCTTGCGGGCGGCGATGTAGTAGCCGCCGCCGCGATTGAGGTCGCCATCGGCCACGCCCTTGCCGAAGTTCAGCGCGTCGCCGTCAATCAGGAAACCGTCGCCGACCACGATGTTCTGGCGGCCGAAGGACAGGTCCACGCCATTCTCGCCCAGGGCCTCAAACAACTTGCCCGAGCGCCAGCCGAGGTAGGCGTCTTCGAATTGGGTGGTGCGCTCCGAACCGTCGCTGAAACCTGCGGCATCGCCGTCGGCCCAGGTGCCGGAACTCAGCAGGTTGGCCGCACCGTAGGTGGTGCCGGCGCCGCTGAAGCTTTTGTCGAAGCTCAGGCCGTACTTCACGTAGCCCTCGCGCCAGGACGAGGAGCCCTTGGCCAGGCGGCCGGATTGACTGTAGTTCTGCTGGCTGTGGAAGGCACCGAATACCGCTTCCAGCGTGGCGTTCAGATGACTGCTGTCATCGGCGTACAGCTCATAAGCGCCGGCCGGGTTGGCGCCGATCATCAGCGCGAGGGTCGAGAGACGAAGCAAGGGGGACTTGAGCATGGTGTGGCATCCATTCTTGTTCATGACCACAGGGTTGGGGTCTGCCGCGATACTAATGCTGGCGAAGTGACGTGCCTTTTGTCTGGTTGCCAAAGACTTGACTGTGCTTGCCAGAATCCACGGTTTGGCAGCCCGGCCAATACGACTGGCACGCAGGGCAAAACCCGAGCGACCTTGAGCCCTGACAATCGTCGGCAACTTCGATGATTTCCAAGGTCGTTTTTCTATGTTCACTGCACACAGATTTTCCCTGGCCGGCCTGCTGTCGCTGGTCCTGGCCCACAGCGCATTCGCCGCTGAATGCGGCCCTGACCAGAACCGTGGCGCCCAGGTTTTCGCCAACGAATGCAGCGTGTGCCATGCGGTGGCGAAGGGCGGCGCGACAATGATGGGGCCAAACCTGGCGGGCGTTTACGGGCGTAAATCCGGCTCCCTGGCGGGCTTCAGCTACTCCCAGGCGATGCGTGACAAAAACGTCGAGTGGCAAGCCGAGACCATCGCGCAATTCATCACCCAACCCCAGGCGTTTGTGCCCGGCACCTACATGCCCTACATGGGCCTGGCTTCGGCCGACGATCGCCAAGCGGTCGCCTGCTTTCTCAAAGAACAGCATTGAATACAGGTGAATCATGAGCAACGTTGAAATCCTGCCGCAGGTGGCTGCATTCCTGGACCGTCGTCATGGCTGCTTTATCGATGGCCAATGGGTATTTGCCGAGGGCGAACACATCAAGGTGATCAACCCGGCCACCGGGCAAACCCTGTGCGAAACCCTCGACGCGCCGCTGCACGTGGTGGAGCAGGCGGTGCAGTCGTCCCATGCGGCGTTCAAGTCCCGCGTGTGGTCGGGATTGCGCCCGGCCGACCGTGAGCGGATTTTGCTGAACTTCACCGCATTGGTTGAGGCCCATGCCGAGGAGCTGGCGCAGCTGGAAACCCTGAGCCAGGGCAAGTCGATCAACCTGGCGCGGGGGCTGGATCTGAACGCCACGGTGGAGTTCATGCGCTACATGTCGGGCTGGGCGACCAAGATCGAAGGGCAGACCTTCGACGTGTCCATCCCTTTGCCGCCGGGGGCCAGGTTCACTGCGTTCACCAAGCGCGAGCCAGTGGGCGTGGTGGTGGGCATCGTGCCGTGGAATTTCCCGCTGCTGATTGCGGCCTGGAAATTGATGCCGGCGCTGGCGACCGGGTGCACGGTGATCATCAAGCCGGCGATGGAAACGCCGCTTACCGCGATGCGCCTGGCGGAGCTGGCGCTGGAGGCGGGGATTCCGGCGGGGGTGTTCAACGTGGTGACCGGCGGCGGTGCGTCGGTGGGGGGCGTTCTGACTGCTCATCCGTTGGTGAGCAAGGTGTCGTTTACCGGTTCGACTGCGGTGGGCAAGAGCGTGGGGGTGGCGTGCATGGAGAACATGACGCGGTTTGCCCTGGAGTTGGGGGGCAAGAATCCGATGATCGTGTTGGCGGATGCGGATATTGATAAGGCGATCCAGGGGGCGATCCTGGGTGGGTTGCTAAACAACGGGCAGGTGTGTGCGGCGGCTTCGCGCTTTTATGTGCATCGTTCGGTGTATGACCGGTTTGTCGAGGGGTTGGCGGCGGCGGTGTCGGCGATGCCGTTGGGGGCGGGGATGGATGGTGAGGCGGCGATTAATCCGTTGGTGTCGCGCAAGCAGCAGCAAGGGGTACTGCGCCATATCGAGCAGGCCCGGGCTGAAGGGGCGCGGGTGGTGATCGGTGGGGATGAGGTTGCGGGTGAGGGTTTTTATGTGCGGCCGACGATTTTGGCGGATATCGATCATGGGATGGCGGTGGCCCGGGAGGAGGTGTTTGGGCCGGTGTTGGGGGTGATGGCGTTTGATGATGAGGATGCGGTGATTGAGTTGGCCAATGACAATCGGTATGGGTTGGCGGCCAGTCTTTGGACCAATGATCTGGGTAAGGCGATGAACCTGGTGCCGCGGATCGAGGCGGGGACGGTTTGGGTGAATGCGCATGTGTTGCTGGACCCGGCGATGCCGTTTGGCGGGGTGAAGCAATCGGGGATGGGGCGGGAGTTTGGGCGGGCGGTAATTGAGGCTTATACCGAGCTGAAGTCGGTGTGTATTGCGCATTGATTGGGGGCATATCCGTTATTTAGGTCACGGCGACTTATGGTTTCGCTCTTACAGCGAGTCACTTTGCAAAAGCGGCAAAGTAACCAAAGCGCTCTGCCCCGCCTGTCGGCGCCTCGCTTTGGCTCGGCGTTCCCTCACTCCGGCATTGCTCCGCG
>NZ_JACAQC010000045.1:50514-60923 GCF_013385345.1 Pseudomonas sp. I8001 | reverse complement strand
GCTGTAAGAGCGGAACCGATATAAGCCATCACCCAAATAACGGATATGCCCCCGATCCAAATCCCCCCCTCAACTGTTAAGCCTCTCCTGCCGCACGCCGAGCACCGGCTTCACCTCACCCCCCAAACAACGCCGACAGCTATAAACCCCCAACACCACCGGCTTTTTCTGCGCCCCACGCTCAACCCAGGTCGGCGCAACAAACCGATACCCCTGGCCCGTCGCCGTCGCGATATACACCGAATCATCATCCCCCAACGCCCGACGGATCGCCTTGATCTGCGCCCGCAGGTTGCACTCTTCCACCACCAACCGTGGCCAGGCGATGTCCAGCAATTGGGTCTTCTCCAACAGCTCACCAGGCCGCGAAGCGAGGGCAATCAGCAACGTCAGGGCCCGACTCCCCAGGCTCACCGGCTCACCGTTTTTCAGCAGCAGATGACGTCGGGGCAGCAGTCGATAAGGGCCAAAGTGAATTTCAATAGCGCTGTCTTCAAGGTGGCCGCGGTGTGAATACGTCATGTGATTAACCTTTGTGCATGTTCAAAAACACAACCCCGCGCGGCTCCCTTCGCGCAAGGCTGCAAGGGAAGGTCAGGTGTTGATCGCCGGGATCGGGTCTTCAGGATAATCACCCGGCTCCGTAGGCCCGCCAGTCAACCCGTATTGCTTGAGCACCGGCGCAAGCTGGCCATAGAACGCGTCCTGCGCCTTGCCATGGGCATCAGCCAGGGCGAAGGGCAGGAACGCGCTGCCGATCCCGCCAAGGATCGCCGTTGCCCCGCCGAGGATCCCGCTGATGGTCCCGGCCACCGCGCCGATTTCCGTGGCCCCGTACAACCCTGCCCCGGCTTCCACCAACCCGGCCACCGCCGCACCCGTACCCAGCACGCCGGTGGCCACCGAGAAACTGCCGCTCAGGTAGTCGCCTTTTTTCAACGAGTCGACACCGCCAATCACCCCGATCACACCGCCGATAATCCCGCCCGCCGAACCGATGATCTTGCCGGCCGCACCGAGGTTGGCGATTTGCTGCGGACTCAGCGGACCCTTGCCCACCGGCACCTTGCCGGGGAAGTCACCGATGGTGCCGCCATCCGGGCGGTTGACCCAGGTGATGCCGTAACCCGCTTCCTTGGCGTATTTGGTGCCGCCCTCCATCAACAACCCGGCAAATTGCAGCCCGGCGGATACCCGGTTCGCGTCCGCCACCGGCGTGTTGCTGCCGCTGGCCGAACGGGCCATCAGCACGCCGCTCATCAGCACTGCGCTGCCGATGTGCAACAGGCCTTGCTTGAATGCCGGGCTGACGTCGCCGAACTTCATGCCTTCGATGGCCTTGGGCAGTGCGTCGGCGATCTTGTTGCCCTGGCGCCCGATGTCCCATACCGAACGCAGCATCGACACCACTTGCGCCGGGTCGATCTTGCCGCCATCCGAGGTGACGAACATCTCTGGGTCTTTTTGCTGGGCGTCGTTGATCGCGGCAGTGACCTTGGCTTCGTCGAAGTTGCCCTTGCCGTCCCCCAGGGTGATGTTCAGGGTGTCGGTGGTGGCGCCGCCGAGCAGGGCGTCGCCAAGGACTTCGTTGAAATTCACCTGCAAGGTGGCGGCGTCATCCGCCGAGGCCTTGTCGCCGAGGAAGGCCTGGGCCGAGGCCGTGCTGGCGGCGAAGCTGCTGGCCGCCACGGTGGGGTCCATGCCGCCGGCCACCGCGTCGGTAAAGGCCTTGCCGGTCACCAGTTGGTTTTTGTAGTACTGCTGGATGTTGTCGCTTTGCCCGGCCTTGTCGGCGATGCCGGTCAGGTCCACATGACCGTTGCCCCCCAGCGCCAGGTTGGCGATGGTCGTATCGTTGGCCGCGTTTTGCAGGCCCATGCCCATGTCGATCTGCTTGCCGTTCTGGTCCTTGGCGTTGAGATTGTCGGTGAGGTTTTTGCCGGTCTCGATGTCGTCGGTGTAGTAGTTCTGCATCGCGACTTTCATCGCCGGGTTGCTGTCGACGATGTCGGCCAGTGCCGGGCCGCGATTGTTTTGCAGGAAGCCTTGCACGTCCGGGTCGGCCGAGAGGGTTTCGATGCCGCTTTGCAGCTGTGCCTTGATCTTGTCTTCGTTGGGGTTCAGGCCGTAGTGGGGCGAGGTGTACTTGTCCATCAACCCGGCGTGGGGCACGTAGTCGCTGACCAGCAGGCGGGTTTGTGCATCGGTCAACTGCACCAGCACCGCGGCTTTCTGTTCGCCGCTGTAGTTCTGCGGGTTGGCCAGGATGTCGGCGGTCAGGCCCGAGGTGTCGACGCCTGCGACCGCATCGCGGGTGGCGGCACCGTCGAGGAAGGTCAGGGTGTCGCTGTCGGTTTTCGGCGCCTGTTTTTCGAGCCAGGCGCCGATGTTGTCGCGGGTGCCGATGCCGTCCGACTTGCCGGTGGCGGGGTTGTCGCCGCCGGTTTCCAGGGCGTGGAACATCCCGGGTCTGGACCACATGGCCGCCGCGCCGGTCAGCTCGGTGCTCAGGGCCGAATCGCTGCCCAAGGCTTGCAGGTTGTCGCTGCGCAGCATGCCGTCGTTGCTGCGCTGGTTGGCGTCACCGGGGCGCATCGCCGGACCTGCGCCAGCGGCCAGGCTCTCGTTGGCCATCAGGATTGCCGCCGACTTGGCATTCGCCTTGGCCAGGTCACCGGGTTTGCTGCCGAGGAAACTGCCATAGGATTTCGACGCGGCGCCGAGGTCCTTGCCGGCGTTGTCGATGAAATGGTCGACATCGGAATGGGTGATCACATTGTCGGCCTTGCCACGCCCGCCGGTATCCAGCGCGGCCATCAGGCTCGGGCTGCTGGCCACGTACTTGAGTACGGCCTGGGCCTCGGGGGGGAGTGTCGTGGGTGGGTTGGCGAAGTCGATCGGCGCGCCATGCAGGCCCCAGGCGTCCCAGTTTTGCGAGAGCAATTGCGCGGCCGCCTTGGGCCGGTTCAGGTCGAGTTCTTCCTTGGTCGGCGTGCCGCTGGTGTTGCCGGTGATGGTGTCCCAGTCCTTGGCACCCGACACGCCAAACGATGAGGTGTCGATCCAGGACGTGTCCGAGGCGCCCGCCGCGCCGATGCTGCCGGCATACAGTTTGGCCACCTGGTCGTACAGCGCGGGGGTGATGTCCTGGGACACGATCACCTTGTCGCCCGACGCCGTGGTATAGCGAATCAGGCCCGGGCCGACTTCTTCGGGCGGGCCGATATTCGCTGCCGGGTCCATGGTTTCCATGGGGCCGGCCAGGCGGTAGCCCTCGGCCTGGCTGGCATTGATCGCAAAGAGCTTGGCCGAGTCGCCGCTGACCTGGGCGAACAGCGCGGGTGTTTCCTTCTGGCTGACCACGATTTTGTCGCCGGCACTGGTCTCGTAGCGGATCAGTCCCGGGCCCAATTCGGTGGTACTGCCGATCGCCTTGTAGTTGCCCAGGCCAGGCGCCACGGTGCTGGCGTCGGCCTCCTTGTAGCCGGCGCCTTTGCTGTCGGCCAGATTCTTCTCAAGGGTCGCGTCGCTTTGCTGTGCGTTGTACTGGTTGACCAATTGCTCAAACAGCCTGGGGTTGTCGATCTGCTTGAGGGTCACCGGTTTGTCGCTGCCCAGCGGGGTGTAGGTGATGCTGTTGTTCACCGGTGCCTGCACGTTCTGGTACGGCAGCGGAATGGACGGCCCGCGGATTTTCGAGGGGTCGAATACCGGCTTGTCGACGGCGGTGAACAGGGCTTTTTCGAACGTGCTCCGGGAGCCATCCGGGCCCTTGTTGTCGGCAGGGTCAAGGCCATTCGGGATCGCAGTCATAGATCACCTGGAAGTTGTTTTATATCAGTCGATATTTAGTGCAAGTGCACTAACTGGGGCGGGCGAAAGTTGCGAAGTGTTATTGGGTTAACCCGCGCCGAGCTATCAAACGCGATGATCAAGTCGGTTTTGTTACAAATGGAAATATCTGCAAAGTTGGGCAAATGGCTATTAGTTAAAAGTGTGAAGTTGTCGTGTTTATTTTCTGGAATTGTTGAGTGATCAACGTTTTTACCCAGAGGTAACTGGCTCATAAATTGTTCGAGTGGGTTCGTTTTTCAGGTTGTGCCCCCGTAAACATTGGGTCTCGTCGTGTATTGGTTTTTTAACAAAAGTTCCACGCCCGCGCGGCGATGAGATTTTCTCAACGGCATGTTGAGCCGGATTTTTCACAGCACCTGCCATGAACGTTTCACAAGCTTTCACAGCGAAGGCGTTTTGTTCGTGAGTAGTATGGTTCCCATGCAAACCGACGGCTG
The DNA here is from genome assembly GCF_013385345.1 of Pseudomonas sp. I8001. Lineage (NCBI taxonomy): Bacteria > Pseudomonadati > Pseudomonadota > Gammaproteobacteria > Pseudomonadales > Pseudomonadaceae > Pseudomonas > Pseudomonas sp. I8001. The sequence goes on along the minus strand of NZ_JACAQC010000045.1, from coordinate 56,631 downwards.
CATGGCCAACTCACTGTCTGACGCTGGGAGTTTGTTTCGGTTTGCATGCGGCTTAACTTCCCTATCGATGCAAGGAGATTGAACATGGCTACTACTCCACCAGTAAGTGCAGGCGGCGCCGACGACGCTATCGCGAAGATGGAAGCAACTTTCAACATGGCCATCGAGAAGTCGGCCAAGATCACCGAGATCAGCACCGCGAAAAAAGCAGAGCTCGACGCCACCAAACAGCGTCCGCAGAACTGATTCGCCATGCGGGCAGCGCCGGCGCTGCCCGTATACCTGCCTTACCCCGTTGCACCGTTGTTGATCGGCACAGGCGTCGTTGCGGCCTGTGATTCTCAAGGGGGCAAACCCAACCATGACAGCCTTGATTTCCCTGGGCCTGCCCGCCGCGAACGGCGCGCCGACCCTGCTTGTGACCCACGGTTTGCACCAGGGCAGTTCCCTGATGCTCGACCAGCCGGTCTACACCCTTGGCGCCGCCCTGGCGGCCGACCTCCAGCTCAGCGATCCCGGGATTGCCGAGTTGCACCTGCGCCTGCGTTTTGAAGGGGCCCAGGTGGCCGTCGAGGCCCTCGGCGGCGATGTACTGATCACCGGCACTGCCGGCGATATCCGTATTCCCCAAGGCAGCGGCCATCGCGCGCGGCTGCCGCTGCAACTGCGTATCGGCACGGCGGGTGTGAGCCTGGCGCTGCCGGGCAGCCCTGAAAAAACGCCTGCGACGACACGCACGTTAACGCCCTGGATCATCGCCACCGCGTTGCTCTTTGTGTGCGCTGGCGCCCTGGCATTTCGCAATGATCCACCGCAAGCGCAAACCGTAATGCCAGTTGCCGAAACAACCGCAGCCAAGCCTTCCCGTGCCGAGGCCAAGGCCTGGTTCGAAGGGCAATTGCAGGCCGCCCACCTGGACGCCGTGAAGGTCAACGACATCGATGGCCAACTCAACGCCGTCGGCTCCTTTGAGCGCGCGCAAAAGCCTCAATGGGTCGCCCTGCAACAAGCCTTCGACCAGCGTTACGGCCAGCAGATCGTGCTTAACCCGCGGGTCGCCGTGCGTGCAGATGCGGCCCGGCCAAGGGTGCGCTTTCAAGCCGTGTGGTTCGGCGCCAACCCCTACGTGATCAATGACAGCGGCAAGCGCCTGTACCCCGGCGCGGCCCTGGCGGACAACTGGGTACTGGAGCGCATCGAGAACAACCAGGTGATCCTCGCCCGTGGCGAAGAACGCTTTACCTTCACCCTATGACGCTGCTTTTTTCAGCTAAGGCCCCGGGATGAAAGTCGAACCCCGTCCGTTGATTCCAAGTGACGTGCGCAGCGCGCCGGTCGAGGCGATCCGCCCGGTCAACTCGCGCCAGGCCACGGCTTTCGAAGCGTTGCTGAAAACCCGCAAGGTCCAGTCCCGCCGCTCCCTGCGCAGTGACCTGGAAGAACTCACCAGCGCCGCCGGCGTCGACTCGCTGCTGTTCGGCAGCGCACGTTCCCTGGAACTGCTGGAACACGTGATGCAGCACCTGTTGCCGAACCTCGACGCCGAGCCGCAGATCAAGGCATTGGCCCACGACCTGATCAGCGAGGAAATCGAGATGCGCCGCACCCTCGAACAACAACGCTCGGAGGTCCAGGCCTGATGCCCCGGGACAACGACGACGCGGTGCAATTGCTCAAGGGCATTGGCGAGCTGTACCGGCGCAACGGCCAGTCCCAGCGCGCGCTGGTGATGTTGCTGATTGCCGTGAGTGTCGCGCCCGACGATGGCCTGCTGCTGCGCTCGCTGGTGCTGGCGTTCACCGACAGCGGCGACTTCACCCGCGCACTCGCGGCCCTGGATCGGCTGGTCGCGCTGGAGGGTGAGTCTGCCAGCCTGTTGCTGCTGCGTGCCCGGGCGCTGTGGTACGGCGAACGCAAGGACGAAGCGCGCCAGTGCTTCAAACGCTACCTCGCTGCACGGAGAGCCGCGCCATGAACCTGCTCAATCGCCTGAACGGCATCGCGCGCATGGCCGCCCAGCGTACCGACGTGATCATCGTCGCGTTCATGCTGATGGCGATCGTGATGATGATCATCCCGCTGCCTACCTACCTGGTGGACATGCTGATCGGCCTGAACATCGCCCTGAGCATCCTGATCCTGATCGTGGCGTTCTACATCGGCCACTCGGTGGAATTCTCCGCGCTGCCGCCGCTGATCCTGCTCAGCACCCTGTTTCGCCTGTCGCTTTCGATCACCACCACCCGCTTGATTCTGCTGCACGGCGACGCTGGCCATATCGTCAAGGCCTTCGGTGACTTCGTGATTGCCGGCCAGGTGGTGGTGGGCATGGTGGTGTTCCTGATCATCACCGTGGCGCAGTTCGTGGTGATCACCAAAGGCGCCGAGCGGGTCGCGGAAGTGGCGGCGCGCTTCACCCTGGATGCGATGCCCGGCAAACAGATGAGCATCGACAACGACCTGCGCAACGGCGATATCGACCAGGCCGAAGCCCGCCGCCGGCGCTCACGCCTGGAGCGCGAGAGCCAGATGTTCGGCGCGATGGACGGGGCGATGAAGTTCGTCAAGGGCGATGCGATTGCCGGGTTGGTGATCCTCGCGGTCAACCTGCTGGGCGGCATGCTGATCGGCATGATCGAGCGCGACATGGCCTTCGGCGCGGCGGTGCACACCTATTCGCTGCTGACCGTGGGCGACGGTTTGATCGCACAGATCCCGGCGCTGCTTATCTCGGTAGCGGCGGGCACCGTGGTGACGCGGGTCAACAGCGACGGCGAAGCGGGTGACCTCGGCAGCGAGATTCTCAAGCAGTTGGGTGCCAGCTACCGCGCCCTCGGTTTGACCGCACTGATCATGGTCGGCGTCAGCGTGATACCGGGCTTTCCGACCTGGGTGTTCCTCGGGTTGTCGCTGGTGTTCGGTGGTGCGGCCTTCGTGATGTACCGCCGTCATACCCGTGAAAACCAGGTAGAGCCTGAAGCGCTGGTCGAGACCCTGGAACCGGTGGTTGAAGTGCAGGCCGAGCAGGATTATGGCGTGGCCCCCGACACTCGGGTATTGCTGACCCTCGGCAGTGCGTTGGCCCTCAGCGCCCCGCGCCAACTACTGAGCCAACGCATCGAAGCGCTGTGTCACGACATTCGCAGCGACCTCGGCGTCGATATGCCGGTGCCGGGCATTCACATGGACGCCAAGGCCACGCCGGGCAGCTACCGCGTGTCACTGGAAGGCGTACCCGTCAGCGAAGGCGAGATGCCGATCAACTGCCTGCTGTTGCAGGACGATCCGGTGCATGTGCAGTTGCTGGACATCGCCACCCTGCAAGCCGATTCGCCCCTCAACGGTCGTGCCGCGCACTGGATCGAGCGTCAGCACGAAGACGCGTTGCGCAACGCCGGCATCGGTTTCCTGCTGCCGGACGAAGTCCTGCGTGGCGTGCTGGAACGCAGCCTGCGCCGCTATGCCGCAGACTTCCTCGGCATCCAGGAAACCCGCCTGCTGCTCGAACGCACCGAAGCCACCTACGGCGAACTGGTCAAGGAAGCCCTGCGCCTGGTGCCGTTGCAGCGGGTGGCCGAGACCCTGCGCCTGCTGGTGGGAGAGGGCGTGTCGATCCGCAATCAGCGGGCCTTGCTCGAAGCCATGGTGGAGTGGGGCGCCCGGGAAACCGATGCCGGCCGCCTGGCCGAACACCTGCGTGCAGGGTTGGCGCGGCAGATCAGCCATCAGTACGCCGACCGCAATCGGGTGATTGGCGCCCTGGTGCTGGCGCCGGGATTGGAAGACCAGTTGCGTGCATCCCTGCGTCGCCAGGAGCCCAGCCGTGAAGTGATCCCCGAGGAAGTCAACCGCGCGTTGCTCGCCCAACTGCGCCAGGCCTGCGACAAAACCACTGAAGCCAACAGTGCGGTATTGCTGGTGCACCCGGAACTGCGCCGCAGCCTGCGGCGCCTGGTGCTGCGCGGTGAACTGGAGCTGGCGGTGTTGTCGTTTCGCGAACTGGCCACCGAATACAACCTGCAAGCGCTGGTGACCATCAGCCTTACCGATATCTCCAACCGCCGTGCACCTGCCGCGGCTTCCGTCACTTCCCTGGCGTCTGCCTCATGATCCGTTTTTGTCTGCTGTTGCTGACGTTGACCTCGTTTTTCTGCAGTGCCCAGGACATCGCCAACGGTGCCCAGGGGTCTATCAACCTGGCCTCCGGTGAAGGCCGGATCCTGCATTTTGTGGCCCCGGTGGAGTCGGTACTGGTGGCCGAGCCGGGGATTGCCGACCTGCAAGTGGTGTCGCCCGGGGTGATCTATATCTTCGGCAAGGCGCCGGGCAATACCAGCCTGATTGCCCTCGGCAGCGACGGCAAACAGCTTGCCAGCCTGAGCCTGGCGGTCAGTAGCGCGACCCAGGCAGTGACTGCGCCGATGCAGGAATTGCATCCCGGCAATGGCGCGCAGATCAGCGGTGCCGGTAACCGATTGATCGCCAAGGGCACGGTGCGTTCGGTTGGAGAAGCGACGGATTTGAATGCCTTGCTCAACCCACAGGGCCAGGGCTTCCAGAGCGCGGTCAACACCACTGAGTACGCCGGTGCAGCCCAGGTCAACTTGCGTGTGCGCTTCGCTGAAGTGTCCCGCTCGGAACTGCTGCATTACGGGGTTAACTGGAACGCCATGTTCAGCAACGGCACGTTCTCCTTTGGCCTGATCACCGGCGGACCGCTGGCAGCCGCCACCGCCGGTGGCCTGGCGGCGGCGGGCAGCGGCTCGGGCAATACCAATATCGACGGCATGCTCGACGCGTTGCAGGCCAACGGGATCCTGCAAATCCTGGCCGAGCCGAACATCACCGCCATGACCGGGCAAACCGCGAGCTTCCTGGCGGGCGGCGAAGTGGCGATCCCGGTGCCGGTGAATCGGGACCTGGTGGGGATCGAATACAAGTCGTTCGGCGTGTCGCTGCTGTTCAACCCGACGCTGCTGCCCAACGGCCGGATCGCCCTGCAAGTGCGCCCTGAGGTCAGCAGTGTGGTGAGTGGCGGCACGGTGGATTTCGGCAATTTCCATGTGCCGTCGTTCAGCGTGCGCCGCGCCGATACGCGGGTGGAAGTGGGCAGCGGGCAGACGTTTGCGATTGCCGGTTTGTTCCAGCGTGAGAGCAGCCAGGACATCGAGAAGCTGCCGTTGCTGGGGGACTTGCCGATCCTGGGCAACCTGTTTCGCTCCAAGCGTTTTCAGCGCAATGAAACCGAATTGGTGATTTTGATTACGCCGTACCTGGTGGAGCCGGTGCGCAGTCGCACCCTGGCCACGCCGCTGGATGCGCAGCCTGCGACCGCCGCAGCGGCGGGGCCGCGCAGTGGTGGGGCGTTTGGTTTCTACATGAATTGATGAGGGGGCATGGCATGAAAGTTTCGCGTTTGTTGATGTGTTTGCCCCTGTTGGTGGTGGGCTGCAAGACGCATCTGGCGCCGGTGTATTACTCGCCGCAGTATCAGGCGGACGGGGTGCCAAGCCAGTGCCAGCAGCCGCCGGCCAAGGACGAGATTGGACTGGACGAGGATTTCAAGGCGACCTTGCCGTTGGGCTGCGCCAACAATCTGAATTTGATGCAGATGGTGGAGCAGCGCCAGGATTTGAATCAGGGGCGGGCGACGGGGCCTGCGATGGCGGCGCCGGTTGGGCGGGCGGCGCAGGTGTATATCGAGGGGTTTGATCGGGAGCAGTTGCAGCGGCGTCAGGCTCAGCAAGAGGCCAAGGCTGGCGCTCCGGGAGCGGAGCAATGAACCTGCGTTCACATGTCCTCTGTGGGAGCTGGCTTGCCTGCGATAGCGGTATTCCAGGCCCAGCAGATCCATCTGTCACACCGCAGGCCCAATGTGGGAGCTGGCTTGCCTGCGATAGCGGTATTCCAGACCCAGCAGATCCATCTGTCACACCACAGACCCAATGTGGGAGCTGGCTTGCCTGCGATAGCGGTATTCCAGGCCCAGCAGATCCATCTGTAACACCACCATCCAAATGTGGGAGCGGGCTTGCTCGCGAAAGCGGACTGGTAGGCGACCGGGATCTTGAAGCTTACCGCGTACATATCCATTCCTGCGGTAACGGCCACTTAGGG
>NZ_JACAQC010000045.1:9248-50504 GCF_013385345.1 Pseudomonas sp. I8001 | reverse complement strand
AAAAGGTCTTTGCCCCACCACTCGGCACCTCGCCTAGGCTCGGTGTGCCCTCACTCCGGCTTTGGACCGTGGGCCGCCGTCATGGGCCATCCTTGGCCCAGGACGGCTAACCCGGCGTCCTGCCGGGTTACCCACGCTCCAAAGCCTGCGTTCGGCCAGCGTGGTTTAACGGGGCGCCTAAGATCAAAATCAAGATCAAAAGCAGGGCAACAGCAAGATCAAAAGCAGTTGGATTTAGTGCGTATCCACCAGCCCCAATTCCCGCGCTTGCGCAATCGGATCGCTGATGGCTTTGATGCGGTTGGCCTCCGTGATCAGGCGTGCGCGCTCAGCCGCCGGTATATCGTCCAGCGGCAAGCTGGCCACTCGTTGTTCGTATCCCGCCAATACCAGCACCAGCAGCTCATTACGCTGATGCCGTGGCAACGCGCGGGGCGATTGGGTGACGGGGGCGATGGTGTCCAAGGCCTGCTGCGCCTGGCCGCCAAGGGCATAGGCCAGGGCCAGGTTGCAGCGGCTGTCGAGGTCGTCGGGTTGCAGGCCCAGGCTTTTGGCGAACGCGGTTTGTGCCGCGACGGCCTGGCCGTTCAACACCTGGGCAATGCCCAGTCGGGTGTAGGCGACCGGCGACTGGCTGGCCTCGGCGGCCTGGCCCAGGGCGGTCACGGCGCGTTGGCTTTTGCCAAGGCGCAGTTGCGCGGTGCCCAGTCCCAGCAGGGCGTCGGCGTTGTGGGCTTGAAGGCCGAGGGCCTGTTGGAAGGCGCGCTCGGCACCGACCGCGTCGTTGCCGTCGAGCCGTGCCTGGCCGAGTTTGAGCCACAAGTCGATGCTTGCGCCCGGTTGCTGGGCCGCACGTTCGTACAGCGCCGCCGCGCTGGCGTAGTCGCCGCGTTTGTTCAGGTCGTCGGCCAGCTTCAGCGAGCGGTCGGAATCGCTCGGCGCAGTATTGGAACAGGCAGCCAGCAACAGGCTGCCGGCAAGCAAAAAGTGTTTGGTCATCGTCACAACTCGTTGGGCGAAGGCGGACGTCATGTAAGCATATTTTCCATGGCGCTCCTATGTCTGTCGGTGCTGTTGGGTGCCTCGATCGCCCACGCCGACGAAGAGCCCGAATGGTTCGCCAAACCCTACGCCTATGTGCTGGTGGACCAGGACGTGCGCGCCGCCCTCGAAGAGTTCGGCCACAACCTCGATATCCCGCTGGTGCTCTCCGACAAGGTCCGCGGCAAGGCCCGCAGCACCGTGCGTGCAGCCACCGCCGGGGAGTTTTTGCAGACGCTGTGCAGCACCAATGGCCTGACCTGGTATTTCGACGGCAACCTGCTGTACCTCAATGCCAGCGATGAAATCACCACCAGGCTGTTCAAGGCCAACGCCCTGAACCTGGATCAGTTGCAGGCCTATCTGAACAACCTCGATGTGTTCGGCCAGCAGTTGTCGATGCGTAACGGCCCCGAGGGCGATGAAGTCTTCGTCTCCGGGCCGCCGCCGTACCTGGCGCTGGTCCAGCAGCATGTGGATCACCTGCAGCCCAAGGCCGCCGCGCCGGTGGTGGCGCGCGAGCACGGCGTGCGGGTGTTTCGCGGCGCCCAGGTGAGCACTGAAACCCCTTGATTCACCCCAACCCCAGTAAAGGAGCATGACCATGTCCGTAACCGCCGTAGACAGCAACCTCGCCCCCGGTGGCGCCAGCCCTGAAGCCAAGTTCAACGCCGCGGTGGACAACGCCAAGAGCGCCGATAAACCGGAGATGACCGACGCCGAATTCACCGATGCCCTGATCACTCAGGCAGTCACCATCGGCGGCCAATTCATCATCATGCCCAAGGCCCAGGAAATGCTGAATGACGCCATGTCCGATGACGACGAAGAGTAGGGCGCACCCATGACCATCAGTCTCGCTGCCAGCGCCACGGCCTTGCCGCCGTCCGCCGGCGCGGGGCCCGCCGGGGCCTCGCAGAATCTGTTCGAGCACATGGCCAATACGGCCAAGGGCATGCCCGAGGGCGCCAGCCCCCATCAGATCGGCTCGGGGCTGATGGAGCGCCTGAACAGTTTTATCGACCGCTCCCGGACCTTTTCCGAGCGGGCCGATTTGCTCACCAATAACCCCTCGGCGCCGCCGCAAGTGGCCGCTGCGGATATCCGCACCTCGGGTGCCTCGCCCACCGCAGAACCGGGCAAGAAAGTCGCCGAGCAGCAGGTCGACCAGATCGTCCATTCACTGGGCAAGATGTTCGACTACTCCATCGAAACCCAGATGGTGGTGCGCGGTGCGACGCAGATTTCCGGTTCCGCCAACACGCTGCTCAAGGGTCAATAACGCCATGCCAAGCCCGAATCGTGCCCTGCGCCTGCTGCTGATCGGCGTGCTCGCCAGCCTCTTGCAGGCCTGCGACATGGACCTCTACACCAACCTCAGCGAGCGCGACGCCAACGCCATGGTCGCGGTGCTGCTGCGCGACGGCATCCCGGCGACGCGCAAGGTGCAGGACAACGGCCAGTTGAAAGTGGTGGTCGACGAACAGCGCTTCGCCGAGGCCATGACCCTGCTGGACAACGCCGGCCTGCCGCAGCAGAGCTTTTCCAACATGGGCGAGGTGTTCAAGGGCAATGGCCTGGTGTCGTCGCCGGTGCAGGAGCGGGCGCAGATGATCTATGCCTTGAGCGAAGAACTGTCCCACTCGGTGTCGCAGATCGACGGCATCGTCTCGGCGCGGGTGCACGTGGTGCTGCCGGACAATGACCTGCTCAAGCGGGTGATTTCGCCGTCGTCGGCCTCGGTGCTGGTGCGCTACGACCCGGGCACCGACATCAACACGCTGATTCCGCAGATCAAGACCCTGGTGGCCAACGGCATTTCCGGCCTGAGCTATGACGGTGTGTCGGTGACCGCGATCAAGGCCGCGGTGTCCATCAGCCAGAACCCGGCGCAACCGCGACTCGCGCGTTTCATGGGCCTGTGGCTGTTGGAAGACAACCTCAACCAGGCGCGGTTGCTGTTCGGTGGCTTGCTGCTGCTCGCCCTCGGCGCGGGTGGTGTGTTGGCTCGCCAGCAATGGGCCCGGCGCCAGTCCCAGGCGTTGTATGTGCTCAAGGAGGGTGAATGAGCCTGGTTGAGCGTTGGCAGGGGCTGATCGCCCAGCCGTTGCAGTTTGTGCGCGAGCAAAGCCTTGGCGAGTGTTTTGGCGAAGGCCTGCCGGTCGAGGTGCTGCAAGCCCTGCATGGGCAGCCGCGTTTTCGCTCGCGGCTGGAGCAACTGCTGGCCAGCCATTATCAGCTGGCGCCGCTGGCGCATCTGGTCACGCCGCCCGTCGCTGATTTGCCGGTGCTGCTGCTGAGCCCGGCGCAATTTGCGCGTCTGCCCAGGCTGTGTGGTGCGATCTGGCATGGCTCGACCCTGAGCCGGGAGATCCGCCGCGAAGTGGTCAATGAATTGCGCGAGGGCCTTGGCCAGGAAGCCTTTGCCCTGGCCCTCGCGCACCGGCAGTTGGGCGGCGCGGCCGACCTGCTGCGCGAGCCCGCCGAGTTGATCGACGCCATCGACCGCGATGGCCTCACCTGTGTCGCCGCCTGGCTGCAAGCCCAGCCTGCCGAGTTGCAAGGCTGGCTGCCCCTGCGGTTTGTCGCACCCAAGGGCTACAGCGGGCGCTTGCCCCGCGACCTGGAGATCGTCCAGACCGTCGCCGCCCGGTTACTCGCCGAGGAGCTTGCCCATGAGTGAATTACCCAGCCGTCCGGCCGCGCGGATTTTGCGCGCCGATGAAGCGGCGTTATGGACCGATGGCTTTGCCTTTGTGCAAGCCGCCAGGGCGCACGCCGAGCAGATCAAGGCCGACAGCGACCAATGGCTGCACACCGCCCGCGCCGAGGGTTTTGAAAGTGCGCGCCGCGAAGGTGCCGAACAGGTTGCACAGTTGCTGCTGGAAACCCAGGCCCAAGTCCAGCATTACCTGGCCGGGCTTGAGGCGTCGCTGGCGGACCTGGCCCTGGGCATCGTGCGTGAAGTACTCGGCGAACTGGATGACACCGACCGCGTGGTGCGTTGTACACGCCAGGCCCTGAGCGCGTTTCGCCAGGGCCAGGCCTTGACGTTGTGGGTGCCGCCCGCCGAAGTGAATGCCCTGCGCCCACAGTTGCTCAAGGACGGCATCGCCGTGGAGGCCGATGCGCAACTGGGCGCCGGCCAGGCCCGCCTGAGCAGCCCGGCGGGTTCGGTTGAGCTGGGGCTGGAGGCGCAACTGCAAAGCCTGCGCCGCAGCCTGTTGCCCTTTGCCGAAGAGGGCGTGGCATGAACCTCGATCAACTGCTGCCGCGCCTGACCGAGCGGCTGTCCCAGGCCCGCTTGCGTCCGATGCAGGGCACGGTGCTGAGCATTCGCGGGGTGTTGCTGCGGGCCAGCGTGGCGGGCGCGAGCATCGGTGAGCTGTGCCACCTGCGCGACCCGGTCAGTGGTCGCAGCCTCAGCGCCGAAGTGATCGGTTTTGATGGCGACGAAGCGATCCTGTCGCCCATCGGTTCCATGGAAGGCCTGTCGACCCGCACGCAAATCACTGCCACCGGCGAAAGCCTGGGTGTGGCCGTGGGCGATGCGCAATTGGGGCGAGTGATCAGCCCCATGGGCGAGTTTCTCGACGGTGACGGTGTACCGCCAACCCTGAACCTGCAGACCTACCCCTTGCATGCCGAGCCACCGGCCCCGTTCTCCCGGCAATTGATCGTGCGCTCCATGGCGTTGGGCATCCGCTCCATCGACGGCTTGCTGACCCTCGCCCAGGGCCAGCGCATGGGCATCTTCGGCGAGCCCGGTGTGGGCAAATCCTCCTTGTTGGCGAGCATCATCCGCAACAGCGAGGCCGATGTGATTGTCATCGGTTTGATCGGCGAGCGGGGCAGGGAAGTGCGCGAACTGCTGGACGTGCAACTGGACGCCACGGCCCGCGCACGCACCGTTGCTGTCGTCGCCACCTCCGACCGCCCGGCCGCCGAGCGGGTGCGCGCGGCATTTGTCGCCACCACCCTGGCCGAGTACCACCGCGACCAGGGCCGCAATGTACTGCTGTTGATGGACAGCCTCACGCGGTTCGCCCGCGCCCAGCGCGAAATCGGCCTGGCCGTGGGTGAACCGCCGACCCGCCGCGGTTATCCGCCGTCGTTTTTTGCCACCTTGCCCAAGTTGCTCGAGCGCGCCGGCCCGGGCCCTGCCGGCAGCATCACCGCGCTGTACACCGTGCTCACCGAAGGCGACGCCGCCAGCGATCCGGTGGCGGAGGAAGCGCGTTCGATCCTCGACGGGCATATCGCCCTCAGCGCCGAACTGGCGCAGCGCAACTATTTCCCGGCGGTGGACGTGCTGCGCAGCCGCAGCCGCTTGATGGAGCAGGTCGCCGGTGACGAACACAAGCGCCTGGCGATGCGCATCCGTGAATTGATGGCGCGCTACGGCGAGATCGAAATGCTGATCCGCGTCGGCGAGTACTCCGCCGGCAGCGACCCGCTGGCCGACGAAGCGATCACCCGCCATGGGGCAATCGAAGCCTTCCTGCGCCAGAGCGCCGACGAACCCAGCAGCCCCGAACAGACCTTGATCCGCATGCGCCAGGTGCTGGCATGAGCCCGAAAACGCAGCAAGCTCCAGTGTGGGAGCTGTCGAGCTTCAGCGAGGCTGCGATGGCGTCAGCACAGCCAACATCAATGTTGCCTGACCCACCGCTTTCGCAGCCTCGCCGGGGCTCGACAGCTCCCACATTTGATCTTCATGCACACCTTGATCCGCATGCGCCAGGTGCTGGCATGAGCCCGAAAGCGCAGCAAGCTCCAGTGTGGGAGCTGTCGAGCTTCAGCGAGGCTGCGATGGCGTCAGCACAGCCAACATCAATGTTGCCTGACCCACCGCTATCGCAGCCTCGCCGGGGCTCGACAGCTCCCACATTCGATCTTCATGCACTCAGTGAGTGCGCTGTTGGTATGACGATGGAGAAAAGAACCGATGAAGACTGAACAACTGCGCACCCTGCAAACCCTGCGGGTGCTGCGCGAACAGCGGGCGGCGAGCCAGTTGGCGGCGCAACAGCAACGCTGCGCGCAAACCCGCGGCGCCTTGACCGACGCCAAGGAACAACTGCGCCTGCACCGTGAGGCCGTTGCCCATGAAGCCGGCGAGATTTACGCCTCGCTGACCGAAGGCCTGTCGGTGGCCAGTTGGCAGGCCGCCCAGGATCGCCTGCGGGGCTTGGCCGACGATGAGCAGGTGCTTGAAGGCGACGTCAGCCACGTGTCCAGTACCCTGCAAACCCAGGAGCGCGAGCGTGAGCTGTTTCGCCAGGAGCGCCTGAGCCGCCAGCGCCAGTCCGATGCCTGGCAAAGCCTGCTGGACGGGCGTGAAAGCAGCGAACGGGTGGCCGGCGAGCTGCGTGAAGAGCAAGGACTCGGCACATGATCGTGGCCCTTGCCGACCCGTTGGCGCCCTGGCTTGAGCACTACGACCCGGCGCTGCTCACGCTGCATAACCAATTGCACCGCCGGCGGCATGCGTGGCAGGGCCGCTGCGCCGGTCAGGATCTGAGCGTCGCCTGGGCCGCCGATCCCCAGCCGCTGAAAACACCCCGGGATGTGTTGCTGTTGCTCGGCCAGTCACCAGTGCGCTTGCGACTCTCGGCTGCCGCCCTGGAACAAGTACTGGTGCCGCTGGCGTTGCAGTTCGACGCGCAAGTGCTGCCGGCATTACCGCGTTCGCTGCTGCTGGAACTGGCCGTGCTGGACCTGATCGAGCGCCTCGAACCGTTGCTCGGCCACCCCGTGCAACTGCTCGAAACCAGTGACGACCTGCGGCCTTATGCAGTGCATCTGGCACTGACATTGACCTTCGGCAACAACCCGCCAATGGCCGCCCAACTGGACTTGAGTGAAAGCGCTGCAGTGCTGGTGGGCCAGTTGCTGGAGCAGCACGGCCAGATCTACGCCGACCCGTTGCCGGCGTTGCGCCACACGCTGTCAGTAGTGGCCGGGCGGCAATGGTTGAGCCTCGGCGAGCTGCGCAGCCTGCAGCCCGGCGATGTGCTGATGCTCGAACCCGGCAGCGGCTGGCTGCTGGACCTTGAGGGCCGCCTGCAAGCCCGCTGCCAGCGCGACGGCTCGTCGCTGCAGGTGCAGGAACCTCTGAACACGCCCCTTTTGGACATGGAGAACACAATGACTGACGTCGATGCCGCCGCGGCCCTGGACGATTTGCCCCTCAAGCTGGTGTGCCAGGTCGGCAGCCTGGAACTGACCCTGGGGCAACTGCGGGAACTGGGGGCGGGCAGCCTGCTGCAACTGAATACGCCGACCGTGGATGGCGTCGACCTGATGGTCAACGGCCGTCGCGTCGGCCAGGGCCAACTGGTGAAAATCGGAGACGGCCTGGGCGTGCGCCTGCTGAGTTTCGCCACCCCATGACCGGTTATCAGCCGAACCTGATCGAGATCATCCTGGTGGTTGCCACCATCGGGTTGATCCCGTTGGCGGTGGTGACCCTTACCGGCTTCATGAAAATCTCGGTGGTGCTGTTCCTGATCCGCAACGCCCTGGGCGTGCAGCAGACGCCGCCGAACCTGGTGCTGTACGGCATCGCGCTGATTCTCTCGGTGTACGTCACCACGCCGTTGATTGGCGACATGTACCGCCAGGTAGAGGGCCGCGACCTGAATATCGAGCACGTCGAGCAACTCAAGGACCTCGGCGACGCCCTGCGCCCGCCGCTACAGGCGCACCTGGCACGGTTTGCCAACGAGTCCGAGCGCGGCTTTTTTGTGCAGGCCACCGAGACCATCTGGTCGCCGGAAGCCCGTGCCGACCTGCGGGATGACGACCTCGTGGTGCTGATCCCGGCGTTTGTCAGTTCGGAGCTGACCCGGGCCTTCGAGATCGGGTTCCTGTTGTACATCCCGTTCCTGGTGGTGGACTTGCTGGTGTCCAACGTGCTGATGGCGATGGGCATGTCGATGGTCTCGCCGAACCTGATTTCGATCCCGCTGAAAATCTTCCTGTTCGTGTCATTGAGCGGCTGGTCGCGCCTGATGCACGGTTTGATTCTGAGTTACGGCTGAGGCACGACCCATGGGCCAGGACGTTTTCCTGTCATTGATGAAACAGGCACTGATGACCGTGCTGATGCTCTCCGCGCCTGCGCTGGGGGTGGCGATCATCGTGGGTTTGAGCGTGGGCCTGTTCCAGGCGCTGACCCAGATCCAGGACCAGACCCTGCCCCAGGTGGTGAAGCTGGTGGCGGTATTGTTGACTATCGTGTTTCTCGGCCCGGTGCTGGCCGGGCAAGTGGCGGAACTCGGCAGCCAGGTGCTGGACAATTTTCCCTTGTGGACGCGCTGACCGCCCATGGATGCCAGCCTTACCGCACAGTTTCTCGAAGTCGCCTACCCGGTGATCAGCTCGGCCTCGCTGGCGGCCTGCCGGGCCATGGGCGTGGTGGTGATCACCCCGGCGTTCAACCGCCTCGGGCTCACCGGAATGATTCGCGGCTGCGTGGCCGTGGCGATTTCGATCCCGATGTTCATGCCGGTGTTCGACGCCATGACCTCGATGCCCAACCACGGCAGCCTGTTTATCGCCGGGTTGCTGATCAAGGAATTCCTGATCGGTATCCTGATCGGCCTGTTGTTCGGCATTCCGTTCTGGGCGGCGGAAGTGGCGGGGGAGTTGATCGACCTGCAGCGCGGTTCGACCATGGCGCAACTGGTGGACCCGTTGTCCACCGGGGAGTCGAGTGTGATGTCCACCTTGCTGACGGTGATGTTGATCACGCTGTTCTTCATGTCCGGCGGTTTTATCCTGATGGTCGACGGTTATTACCACAGCTACCAGCTGTGGCCGGTGACCGCGTTTACACCGGTATTTGCCAGCTCGGCGTTGCTGGCGGTGTTGTCGATTCTCGACCAGATCATGCGCGTCGGGGTGCTGATGGTGTCGCCGCTGATCATCTCGCTGCTGGTCACTGATTTGATGCTGGCGTACCTGTCGCGGATGGCGCCGAACCTGCATATTTTCGACCTGTCGTTGCCGGTGAAAAACCTGTTTTTCTCGATCCTGATGGTGATCTACATCGGCTTCCTGATTCCGTTGATGCTGGACCAGTTGGCGGAATTTCGCGGCACCGTGGAGCTGCTGAAAACCCTGGCGGGCATGGAGTAGCGCATGGGCGATACCAGCGAAGAGAAGTCCCAGCCGGCCACGGATAAAAAACTCAAGGACGCACGAAAGAAAGGCCAGGTCGCCAAGAGCCAGGACTTGGTCTCGGGCATGGTCATCCTGTTCTGCACCCTGTGCATTTCCATCCTCGCGCCTCGGGCCCAGGCCCAGGTCACGGCGCTGATCGACCTGACTGCGCAGATCTACATCGAACCCTTCGCCACGGTTTGGCCACGGGTGCTGGACCATGCCGAGCAACTGGTGATCGGCATTACCCTGCCGGTGATGGCGGTGACCACCGGGGTGGTGATCCTGACCAATATCATCACCATGCGTGGCTTTGTGTTTTCCGTGGAGCCGATCAAGCCGGAGTTCAAGCGTATCAACCCGGCGGAAGGCTTCAAGAAGCTGTTTGCCCTACGCAACTTTGTGGAATTCATCAAGGGCCTGATCAAGGTGCATGTGCTGGCCGTGGCGTTCTACGTGGTGGGGCGGCATGCGTTGCAAGCGTTGATGGAGTCGTCGCGGTGTGGCGCGGGGTGTATCGAGTCGACGTTTTTCCTGGTGCTCAAGCCGCTGGTGTTTACCGTACTCGCGGCCTTCATCCTGGTGGGCGGGGTGGATGTGTTGATGCAACGCTGGCTGTTCGGCCGCGACATGAAAATGACCCGCAGCGAGACCAAGCGCGAGCGCAAGGACATTGACGGCGACCCGTTGATCAAGAGCGAACGGCGGCGCCAGCGCCAGGAGATGCAGGCGCTGGCCACCAAGCTGGGGTTGGGCCGGGCGTCGATGATGATCGGCACCACCGATGGCTGGGTGATAGGCATGCGTTATGTGCGTGGTGAAACGCCGGTGCCGGTGGTGGTGTGCCGCGCTTCGCCGGAGGAAGCGTTGGGGATGTTGCAGGAGGCGTTTGATTTAGGGATACCGCAAGCGCCGGACAAGGGCTTGGCGGAAGCGATTGCGCGCAAGACGGTGCCGGGGGATCCGGTGCCGGATGCTTCGTTCCAGGCGGTGGCGGACTGGTTGGTGGCGGCGCGGTTGATCTGACGATCTTGAGCCGAACACCGATCAAAATGTGGGAGCGGGCTTGCTCGCGAAGGCGGTGTTTCAGTCACTGAAAATGTTGACTGACCCACCGCCTTCGCGAGCAAGCCCGCTCCCACATGGGTTCTGCCGGGTGTCAGGAAGTTCAGTTATGGCTTGTCCACATCATGGTACTCACCCCCATACCCATCCCCCACCCGCCAGATAATGTCGTGGTTCTCATTGGTCCATTCCGACGGTTTCAGCGAGTACTTATAGTCCTCTGAGTTACGGTTATTCCCGTCCCCGATAAAGTCCGGGTGGTCCCGCCGATGGTCGCCCCCGCGAATACTCGACCGCGCATCCCACTCTTCCTTGCGAAAATCAAAAATGCTCTGGTCCTGCGGCGCATCCCGCTGGCCCCAGTCGGAGAGGTAGGTCTGCAACCACACGTATGCTTCATCCCCGTTGGGCTTGAGCAGCCCGTCCTGCTTGAAATCCTGGATCTGGTCCCAGTTCTGCATCGAGATCTTGTGCAGCTTGTGGGACTGCACCGTGCTCAAGATCGCCCCGACAAACGACAACGCGCCGGAGATCAAGAAACCCACCGGCCCCAGGAACGGAATGATCCGCCCGGTCACCCCCAGCGTGCCCAGCACGCCGCCGGCCGCGCCCACCAGGCTGCTGACACCACCGGCCATCGACAGTGAGCCCGAGGCGATTTTCACCGGGTCTTTCTCGCGCACACCATCACGCAAGGTAAACGCCGCCTGCACCACACTGATCACGCCGCCTGCCACGTCGGTGGCCATGCCGATCACCTTGATCGCGCTGCTGGCGAACTTCGCGCCAAAACCGGCCCCGGCCACGCCGCCGCGGCTGGCAATGCCTTTTTCAATGCCTTCCTGGATCTTCGCCGCACCTTCGTCGCTCCAGCCGCCGCTGTTGAGGGCCTTGCCCACGTCCTTGCCGTCGTCCATGGCCTGGTCGACGATCTCGAAGTACTTTTTCTGCACCGCCTCGGCGTCCTTGGGCAGCGCGTGGTACCCCTCGCCGGGCTTGGCCCACAGGTCGGGCAGGGAACGGTCGAAGCCCATCAGCTTGTACGCGTTGGTGCCGCGCAACTTGTCGTAGACCTTCAAGCCCAGCGTGGCGAAGTGCGAGCCGGTGCCAAGGAAGCCAAGGAAGTCGTTGGCGATGCCCAGGCGTTTCATCGGCGTATCCGCCAGCTTGCCGCCTTGTCCGGCGAGTTGGTAGACGATACGGCCCATGCCGATTGCGCCGCCCACAGAGCCGAGTACGCCGTTGTCCTTGAGGAAGTTGAGGTTCTTCACGAACGAACTGCGGTTCTCTTCGCTGAGGCCCGGCATGATCTCCTTGCTCACGGCCTTGTCGATGTCGCTGAAGCTGATCACGCCGTTTTTCTGCCAGGTGTCGCCGAGGGAAATCATCGCCTTGCCGAAATCGGCGGCGGCGTTTTTGTCCTTGAGCAGTTGGTCGACGAACTTCGAATACACACCCAGCGCCTGGCGCGGCAGGCCGTCGGCACTGCCCTTGAGCATCGACAGGATTGCCATGGTGTTGTCGGTGGTGGCCAGGGCGGTGTTGTCGTCGGAGATCTTGGTGGGATCGTCCATCAGCTTTTCAACGGCATCGGTGTAGCCGTCGATCTGCAGGTTTTGCAGGAAGTTGTCGGCCTTGGCCGGGTCGATATCGGCCAGGGCGGTGTAGGCGGTCTGGATTTCCTGGGTGGCCAGTTCGGTCTTGCCGCTGTCCTGCAGGGACTTGATGTACTGGGTGAAGTTCTCCGAGGAGGTGCTGTCGATCAGGCGCTGCCTGGTCTCATCGACCTTCGCCTGGCCGCCGTCGACCTTGCCCAGGGCTGCGTCGTGGTTGGCCTTGATGTCGTGCTGGATGGTCGAGTCGCCGAGCAGGTCGTTGATGGTCTGGTCGATGGCCTTGGTGTCGAAGATGTTGTCGCGTACATCCCGCGAGGTCACGTCGATGGGCGTGGTGGCGATGCCCTGGTTGCCGAAGCCGTGCTCGGGAATGATCGACATGCCGTTGTCGGCCATGCTCCTGGCTTCCACCGCCCGCAGGAACTTGGCGCGCGGGTCGTCCTTGCCGATGCTGCCGTCCTTGACCCCGGCGCGGTAGCTGTCCACCAGGGTCTTCATCGACAGGTCCTGCACCGACAGCGGGTTGCCGCTGTCATCTTTCTCGGTGGTGGTCAGGTTGTCGACGGAGACGTCCTTGAGGGGCGGCAGGCCGTTGTCGGTGCGCAGCTTGTCGACGTCGGTGGTTTGCGCGGCGATGTCGCTGCGGTAGCTGGAAATCTGCTCGAACATCTGTGGATTGCTGTCTTCCGACACCACGATTTTCTCTTCGCTGCCCCCCGGCTTGTGCTGGGTGAAGGCGATCAGGCCCGGGCCATAATCACCGGCGCCGCCGACGCTCATGATGTCTTCGGTGGAGGCCAGGTAAGCGTCCGGGGCGGCGAGGGTGTAGCCGTCGCCCTTGGCCTTTTCGATGCCGGCCAGGGTTTGGCCCTTGCTGGTGTAGGCGGCGAAGGCTTCGGGGGTGATGTCCTTGGACACCACCAGCAGTTTACCGTCGGCCTGGTTGACCACCAGGATGCCGTCCATGGGCGCGTCGACCTTGCTGATGTCGCCCAGCTTCAGGCTGGCCTCGTCCTTGCGCAGCAGTTCCTGGCCGGGCAGGGACTGGGCGTTCTTGATGTAGTCGAAGGCCTGCGAGCCTTCGCTGGCGTGCACGGCGTGGAGGAAGCTGTAGAAGGTGCCGCCCGCATTGGGGTTGGGGTTGCCGAGGTCGGCGCCGGGCTGCGGCAGGTCGGCTTCGGACTTGCTGATCGCGTACTTGTGGCCCTGGTGTTCGAACAGGATCACCCCTGCGTTGCTGTCTTCGGACACCACTTTCAACTGGCTGAAATCGAGGTCGCCCGGCAGGCTGGTGACTTCTTCATAACCTTTGGATTTGCCGTCATTGAGGGCTTCCTTGGTCACCCCGGCCTGGGTGTAGGTGCTGAACGCCTGGGGCGTGAGCAATTCGGAAATGACCAGAGTCTTGCCGTTTTCAAGGCTGACCTTGAGGATGCCGTCTTCAGCCTTGCCCACGGATTTGATGTTGGCCAGGCGCACGCCGTCGCCGTCTTCGCGCAGCAGTTGCTGGTCGGGGTTCTTCAGGCTTTCGACGATGGCCTTGCCGGCCGGGGTGCCCTGGGTTTCGGCCAGGGTCTGGAGGAAGGTGTACAGCGGGGTACCTTCGTCGGGCCCGCCCTGGTTGACCGGGGCTACGGCATGGCCGAAGCGCAGGTTCTTCAATACGTCGAAGCCGTCCTGGGCGTTGGCCGCACCCTCGGCGCTGATCTTGTATTTGGCGCCGTCCTGTTCGAAGTAGATCACCCCGGCGTCCTTGTCTTCGGAAATGACCTTGAGCTTGTCGATGTCGAGTTTGGCCGGGAGGGCGGTGACTTCCTTGTAGTCCTCGGGCTTGAGGGTTTTGTCGCCCGGCCCGGTGCTGGCAAGGATTTTGGCTTTGTTCAGGACGGCGTCGAAAACCCGCTCGGGAGCGTTGGGTTGATCGACGCGGGGCGACGCGGATTTTTCGGGGCGGGTGATCATCGGTTCAGTCCATGTGAGGGGCGCACGAGGACTCGATAGTAGGGGCTGCAAGCGAGTGAAAACGGGTTCGTTGGCAACAAGTCACAAGCTTTCACAGGTGTGAAATTCACGTCCCGGGGTAGCGCGTCTCCATCACGACGGACAATGCATCCGGACGCCAGAATTCCTGGTCGAACTCCACCGGCTGGTCATCCTCGCCGAAGTTCAAGCGTTCCAGATACACGCTGGTGGAACCGGTGGACAATTGCAGCAACTCGGCCTGTTCTTCATTCACCGTGCCAATGTGCATCTCCAGCTCACACCGCGACAGCACCCGGGAAAACCGCTCCCGCAGCAGTTGGGTCAGCGAGGTATTCAGGTCGGCCTCCAGCAGCCCAGGGCACCAGCTGGCCAGCAGCGCGTTGAACTCCAGCAACACCGGCCGCCGGTCGATCCAGCGCCGCCGTTGCAGGAAAAACATCGGCTCATCCGCCGACGCGAGGCCCATCCTCCTGGCCAGCCAATCGCCTGCCGGGCGCAACTGCGCGTGCAGGCATTCGGTGCGCGGCGTGCGGCCCTGGGCACTCACATAATCCATGAAGCCGCTGATGCGTGTTGGGTCATAGCGGATGCGCCGGGGGCTGACAAACCAGCCGCGACGGTTTTCCCGGTACACCAGGCCCTCGGCTTCCAGTTGCTGCAAGGCCTGGCGCAAGGTGACCCGGGTGCAGCCGAAGCGCTCGATCATCTCCCGTTCGGACGGGAATTTCTCATCCGCCTGCGGCACACCCGCCGCGATATCGTGGGCGATCTGTTCGCGAATGCGCTGGTAGTGCGGTGAAATCGGGTCGAAAGGCATCCTGGGGTTCCGTGTGCAGGCCGGGCGTGGGCGTGACTCTACCGTTCCTGTTGGCGCAGGTCACCACCACTTCCATTTTCCCTGTTCTTTGAGCGTCGCAATGATCGCTTCGCGTTTGTGCCGAATCTCAAGCATTTTCTGGTGCATTTCCCGGCAGCGGTTGCTGTTTAGGATCAGCAAGCCCACGAGTGGGCCAAGAAGGGCCATGGAGTAGAGGTAGGTGTTGGGGCGGTAGGTGATGGCAGGGAGAGATATCAGCAGGCAGATAAGATAAACCCCTATATGTATCCAGACCCAATGAGTTCGCCCGGCCAACACCTGCGCCTTGGCGAGAGAAAACACCACGCTCAACGCCAACGCTCCGAAAAAAACGCTTTTGGTGACCACGTCTATTTGGAGTCCGGAGAGATAACTTACTGCCACCAAGAGAGCGGCCATCGCAATCGAAAAACAACCAGCAAGAAGATCTCCCCCTATGACCGGCATGTAACGCTTTAGCAGAGGGCGCGGGTCTTCAATGTAAAAAGCCGAGTAATAAAGATCTTTCCCGCTCATTGTTTTCCAGTTTTTTAAGTCGCCACTCAGGTTGTCCAGGGGGGCTGTCTTTTTATGCTTGTTCACTGGCTCACCTCTTCATAGATACCAATAGCCAGTGTCTTGACGTTTCCTGACATGGCGCTGCTGGTGAAACCCAGCGTTGCTGCCAAGGCATCTCTGATGTGGTTGGTGGTCGCTTTCTGCATTTGTGTTGCACTGATGCGCTTGGTGGCCGCACCGGAAGCCTGTTTTAACTTGAGTAGCTTCGGTGTCAGGCGTGGGTCCCTGATCTTGAGCAGCTCATCATTCAGCTTCGCTCGTTCTTGACGGGTAAGTCCTCTCAGCACTTGTCGTAAGGGCTTGCCGGTTACTTTTGTGGTCGTATTGATCGCTTTTATCGTGGTCAACGTTGAGGTCGCGATGCCCAGCAAGGCAACGCTGTCCAATAAAACCATTACGGCCCGATACCAGGCTTCGTTGTCCAGGTAGTCATAAGCTGCAGGAAGCGCAACTTCAAATCCAGTTCGAAGCACTCCCGCAACGCACTGCGCGATACTCGCTGTTGCAGCCGCTTTCCCAATAAACGTAATCACCGCACTGGTCCCGGCCGTAAACGGCATCAGCGCAATCCCACTTGAAATCACCACCCAGCTCAGTATCGCCCCCGTGCACGTCACTGCAGTATTCAACGCCTCGGCCACCCGTTTCGACTCCCGAGGTTCGTGGGCCAGCATCCGCTTGAACTCTGAAGGCCCCACATACCTGGGCGCCTCGCGCAACACCACCTTCTTGGGCACCACGCTGCAAATCGCCTGGAATTCGCGCAGGGTCACCACGTTGAACTGCTCATCGATGTACACCACACCGGCGCCGATCAGTGCCGGATCGCTGTCGATGGCGAAGAACAACCGGTGCAGGTCGAGGCTGCTTTCAATCCGTTGGCGGGTGGTGAGATGGGCTGAAGGGAATCCGTCTTTCAGCAGGGAGGCAGCCATTCCTTAACTCCTGGAGTTTGCGAGAGCCGAGAGAGTAGAGAGGGCGTGACGCAAATGAATGTAGGAGCGTTCGTCTTTTCAGGACAGGCGCTTCCTGATCCCTCTTGGGCGTCTTGTGAATACCACACCGCATAAGGAAGAGTGCGCCCCCTCGCCACTAACGGCGAAAACCAAGACAGGGAGTAAGCATGGCCACTGATATGTTTTTGAAACTGGGAGATATCAAGGGTGAGTCGCGGGACCAGACCCATCGCGACGAGATCGATATCGCCAACTGGGCATGGGGTTTATCTCAGGAGGGTTCCATGCATGCCGGCACCGGCGGTGGGGCGGGCAAGGTCAGCGTTGCCAACCTCAATCTCAAGAAAGCGCTGGATAAATCCAGCCCCAATCTGATGATGGCGTGTGCCAGTGGCAAGCATTATCCGGAGGCGCGTCTGGTGGTGCGCAAGGCTGGTGGTCCAAGCGCGGTGGAGTATTTGATCATCACCCTGAAGGAGGTGCTGGTGTGCGGCTACGACATCCGTACTGAAGATGACAGTGAACTACTTCAGGAAAGCATTGCCCTGAATTTTTCCAGTGTGGAAGTCAGCTACCAGGCGCAAAAAACCGACGGTGGCAAGGAAGGTGGCCCGGTAAAATTTGGCTGGAACATCCGGCAGAACGTCAAGATTTAAAGGGTGAAGCGGGCTTGGCCCGCTCACTCACTGCTCCTGTTGGCGCAGGTCACGCTGCCACGACACCAACCCATACGCCGCCAGCACCACAAACCCGGCATACAGCGCAGCGGTCAGTTGCAGGTCCTTGTACACAAACAGCCCCACGTAGACCGTATCCAGCACGATCCACAGCCACCAGCTCACCACATACTTGCGCGCCGCCCACAGGCTGGCCACCAGGCTGAAAGCGGTGAGCAGCGAGTCCAGCCACGGCAGTGCGGCATCGGTGAAGTGGTGCATGGCGGCGCCCAGCAGCAGCGCGCCGATCACCCCGGCGAGCAGGTGCCGCCATGCTTCCTGGACCGGCAGCCGTTCCACCCGCACCTTGCCCGCGTCGATGCGCCCGGTGCTCCAGCGCCACCAGCCGTAGCCCTGCAACACAGCGAAGACCAGTTGCAGGAGCATGTCGGAATACAGCTTCACGTCGAAGAAGATCCAGCCGTACAGCAACACCGCGACCACGCTGACCGGCCAGCACCAGCGCACCCGTCGGGCGGTGAGCCACACCCCGGCAATATTGAAGATCACAGCGACTATTTCCAGCGGCGTCATACGGTCCTCTCAGGGTCAGTTTTGCAGGTGCAGCGCCTGTTGCTTGAGCTGGCGCTTGCGTTCAAAGGGCAGTTTTTCCTGGTCGCCATACGGCGCGCTGTACCAGTTGCCGTAAGTCGGGTTGGGCAGCACGAACCAGCGCTGGCCGAGCCAGCCCAGGTAGGGTTCGGCGGCCTTGCGCTGGGCGTCCAGGGTGTTGTGTTCGGCCTGCACGAAATCCCCCAGGGAATCACCCGCCAGGATCAGCACGCGGGCGTGTTGGGCGACCCATTGGCGTCGGCAGTTCTTGCCGTAGCCGGCGTGTTCGCAGCCGCCAATGGGCGTGCCGGCAGCCAGTACCTGCTGCTCGCTGTCCACCGGAAAGCCCCGCAGACGCAGGTTTTTGACGGTGGCCTGGACCTGGCTTTGCTCGCGGTTGGTGATGTAGTACACCGTGATGCCTTTGTGTTTGGCGGCCTGCAGGAACGCCACGGCGCCCGGCAGCGCCTGGGCCTTGGCCTGGTCGACCCAGGTGTTCCAGCGGTCGTAGGAGTAGACCTGGTTGTTGACGACGTCCCGGGCATTCAGCGGGATGTTGTCGAGCACGGTCTCGTCGATGTCGACGATCACCGCTGGCGGCAGCCCGGCCAGATTGCGCGGTGGCAAGGGCAGGGCGTCCCAGTCCGGGGTCTTGAGGGCCACGTCCAGTTGGCGAGTGGCGTTGGCGAACACCTGGCGGTAGATCAGTTCGTGCTCGATGGAGGTCTGGGTCCACAGCACCGCATCCAGCTGGTCGTTGGCGGGCGGTTGCTGCTGGCAGCCGACGAGGGCGGTGGAGAGCAGGCACACACTGGCAAAAATCAGATTACGCATGAACAGTCAGCCTCAAAAATTGACGGTGGCGGATAACCGCGCGGTGCGTGGCGCGCCCAGGAACAGGTAGCCATCGCCCGCCGATTCACCCACATCGCGCCAGTAGCGTTTGTCGAACAGGTTGTCGACGGTCAGGCGCAGCACAGTATCGTAATCACCGACTTTGGTGCTGTAGCGTCCGCCGACATCGAACACCGCATAGTCGTCGACCTTCACGCTGGCCTCGCGGTTCGCGTACTTGCTGCCGCTGTATTGCACGCCGCCGAGCAGGGCCAGGCCCTTGATTCCGGGAATGCTGTAGTCGCCGTGCAGGCTGGCGCGCAGCTTTGGCACGTTGATCGCCTGGTGGCCGTCGTAGTCGTCGGTACCGCTGCCGCTCACCCGGGCGCGAATCGCCGCCACGCTGGCGGACACTTGCAGGTTGTCGGTCACCCGACCATTGGCCGAAAGCTCCAGGCCGACGTTCTTCTGCTGGCCCTGCTGTACGAAGGTGATGCTGCCGTCATCGTTGGGCCGGTTGTATTGCAGGTCCTGGGTGATCTGGAACAGCGCGGCGGTCAGGCTCAGGCGCTGGAAGTCACGCTTGATCCCCACTTCCAGCTGGCGCGAGGTGGTCGGTGGCAAGACCTCATCGGCGTTGCTGCTGAACCATGCCGCGGTGCCGCCCAGGGACAGGCCCTTGCTGTAGCTGGCGTATAGGGTGGTGTCCGGGCGCGGCTTGTAGATCAGCGCCACCTGGGGCAGGAATACGCTGCGCTGGGTATGGCGGGTGGTGTCGCCGGCCTGGTCGTAGGTTTCTTCGTCGAGGCGCACCTGGCGCCCGCCGAGAATGGTTTGCCACTGCTCGTTGAAGCTGATGCGGTCGCTGGCGAACAGCCCGTATTGGCGGCTGTCCAGGCGCCGGTAGGTATGGCCCAGCGGCCCCTCGTAGGGGTCAAGCACCGGCGGCTTTTCGTAGATATTGCCCTCGCCGATGTATTCGTTGACCGATTCACGCCGGTCCACCAGGCGGCGCAAGGCAGTGGTGCCGAAGGTCAGGTCATGCTTGAGAAAACCGGTGTCGAACTGGCCGTTGAGGGCGGCCTGGGCTTCTTCGTTGCTGCGGGTGTCATCGGGGCTGCGGTAGTCCGAGATGTCGTAGTCGCCCTCGGCGCTGAAGTGGTTGGGCACTGCGGTGTTGGCGCAACTGGCGGCGCCGTAGCAACCCCAGGCGAAGGTGCTGTAGTCGTCGATCACCACGCGGCTGCGGGAGGCGCTGAAGCTGGCTTTCCAGGCCTCGTTGAAGCGGTATTCGAACAGGCCGTCGAGGTTCAGCGACTTGATGCCCACCGGGTTCGACCAGCTCTGGTAGCCCAGCAGATCCCGTGGCGACACGTTGTGGGGCACGGTGGTGCCGCCGAGCAATTGGTATCCGGGCACCGAGCGTTGCTCGCGGTTCTGGTATTCGGCGTTCAGTTGCAGCAGGGCGTTGGGGCTGATGTTCCAGTCGAGGGCCAGGGAGGCAAAATCCCGCTGGCCGTCGGCGTGGTCGACGTAGGAACGGATGTCTTCGTGGGCCAGGTTGACCCGCACCCCCACCTGCTGCTCGGCACCGAGCCAGCCGCCGACGTCGGTGGCCAGGTAGCGCTCGCCGTGTTCGTTGGTGGAGACAGTCACCGAGCGCACGTTCTCCGGGCGCTTGCTTACGTAGTTGATCAAGCCGCCGGGTTCGGACACGCCGCTTTGCAGCCCGGACAGGCCCTTGAGCACTTCCACTTGCTGCTTGTTTTTCAGTGCGACGTTCTGTTCGCCGGTGATGGTGCGACCGTTGATCTTGTAGCTGCTGGCCGGGTTCAACGAGAAACCGCGCACCACGAAATTCTCGTAGTAACCCACCGGCGCATAGCTGTCGCCGACCGAGGCGTCATTCTTCAATACTTCACTGAGCAGGCGGGCTTGCTGGTCTTTCAGGCGAGCCTCGGTGATCACCGCCACCGAGGCCGGGGTGTCCAGCAGCGGGGCGTTATCGAAGCCGGCGACAGCGGCCTTTTTCGCCTGGTAGTCGGTGGCCTGTTCACCGACTACGGTGACGGTGTCCAGGGTCGCGTCCTGGGCGTGGGCGGCCGTGGCGGCGAGGGTGATGCTCAGGGCGAGCAGGGTGTGACGGTACGGTGTTGCCATAAAAGGAGCGCTCCAAGGGCCTGCCCGCTGGCGCCTCGCGCTTTATTGGGCGCAAAGGGGCCCTGCGCTGCGCAACGGACGGGTTGCCAGTACGAAATTAAAAAGCCGGGGTCGCCGCAAAGGGCGTCAGGCCGGAGCTGCTCCGGTAGTCATTGGTAAGCGTGCGTCGGCGGCCCATTCCTGCAGCGAGCCGTCGTAGAGTGCGAGGTCCTGGCGACCCAGCAGGGTCAGGGCCAGGGCGTTGGCCGCCGCGGAAATTCCGCCGCCGCAGTACAGAATCAATGGACCGTCGCTGTGCAGCAGCGTGGGTCCGATAGCCACGGCCAGGGCGTCCTTGGGCAGGTAGCGACCCTGTGCATCAAACAGCGTGCGTGCCGGCAGGTTGTGGCTGCCGGGAATGTGCCCGCGCCGGGCGTAGCGGGTGGCTGCGGTGCCGTCGAACAAGGCGCTGCCCAACGCGCAGACGAGTACGCCGGGTGCTTGTCCTGCGGCCACCGCCTCAACGCCTGCGCGGTCGATCCACAGTGGTGCGTAGGTGCTGATCGGCCAGGGTTCGACGACGGGTGTGTTTGCAGGCTGCCCGCTGTGCTGCGGTAACCCCGACCGTTGCCAGGCGTTGAAACCACCGTCCAGCACGCCGGCGTGAATGCCCAGCCCGCGCAGCATCCACCACAGGCGTGCGGCCCAGAAACCGTCGGCGCGATCGTAGATCACCACGTTGCTGCCGACGCCTGCACCCAGATTCGCCAGTGCCTGAATCAGGGCTTGTGGTGTTGGCAGGGCGAAGCTGTAGCTCGCTTGAACGTCGGCCAGATCGGTCAGCAAGTCGGCATGCCGTGCGCCGGGGATATGTGCGTGCAGCCAACCGGCATGACCGCTGGCGACCCGGTAATCACCGTCAAAACGCGGGGATGGCAGGACGACGGTGGCGTCCAGTATCACCAGCCCGGGCTCCCCGAGGTGGGCATGCAGCCAATCGGTATCGACCAGGATACTCATACGGATTTTCGCCGCAGGTGGTTGAGCAATCGTTGCCCCTGGGCACCGGCAAACCACTGCAGATGGCCCAGCAGGTAGGCGTGATAGGCCACGTCGGCACTGTGGGTGGAACCCACTACGCCTTGGTAGTACGCGATTTCGGACAGGGCAAAATCCACATGCACCAACGGCAGCAGGGCGCTCAGGGTGAGCAGGTCCTGGGCGCTCAATGGCCGGCCCCGGTGATAGCCGGTGAGCAATGCGTCGACGCTGTCGAGGTCCGCTGCTGCCAGGCCACCGCTGTCCAGGTCCAGCCAGGGCACGGCGTTGCGTTCGATGGCGGTCGCCAGGTCGTAGAGGGCGAAGGTGCGGTCGGCGAGGCCGAAGTCCAGCACGCTGGCGACGTTGCCGTCTGCATGCCACAGCAGGTTCGAGGCGTGCCAGTCGTTATGGGTCCAGAGCGCCGGTTGTTGGTGCAGCAAGGGTTGCAGGGGCGCGTGCCAGGGCAACAGCAGCTCGGTCAGCCGTGTGTGCCAATCCTTGTCGGCAAGGTACTCGGTCAGCGCCGGGGTATTGGCGATCGCGGCCAGTGGCGCGGGTTGTTCGATCACCCGGGCATTGGCCAGCAGCACTTCTGTTTGACGGCGGGGTGCGCTGTAGTGCTCGGCTGCGATGTGCAATCGAGCCAGCGCCACACCCGCCGCCTGCGCATGTTGAGTGCTTTGGAAGGGCGACCACGACAGCGCATCGCGGTACAGGTCAAGGCCCTCGGCGACATGGTGAATCTCGTAGGTCCATTCACCTTGCGTCGTGGCCGTTGCACCGTGGCGGTTCGGCACCACTGCGGCAACCGGTGCGCCGTGGCGATGCAGGTGGGCGATCAGGCGGTGTTCTTCTTCCAGCCATGCGGCTTGGCGCACGTGTCGGTGATGCCGTTTGACGAACAGGGTGGCGCTGCCGGTATTGATCAGCCCGGCAGCGGAGAACGGTCGCGGGCTGTGCCAATGCAAACTGCGCAGTTGACCCAGTTGCGGGTACTCGTGCAGCAGCTGTTGGATATCTGCTTCGTGCAGCGCTGGCCAGTCGGCAGCTACCGGATCAAGCCCCTGGCCATGGGCGGTGCGTTGTGGATTCATGCCGTCGCCCCGGGCAGATAGGCGTTGCTGGTTGCCCCTTGCCACACCTGCGGATTGTCGAGCACCGCGTGCTCGTGCAGCCACTCGGCATAAGGTTTCAGCAGCGCCTGGCGTTGCTCGCCCCAACGACCGTCATGCAGCCAGGTCGGAGCGATTTTGTGCAGGGATGCGCTGAGCAATTCCGCCGGGAAATACGGTGTAGTGTGCTCATAGGCCGCCAGCGCGATGGCTGGCTCTTCGGCCACGGCGAGATAGCCACGGGCAGTGGCCGCGAGGAAATCACGCACCAACCCGGGCTGCTCGGCGAGGGTTTGTTCGTGGGCGCCCAACAGGTAGCTGTGATACGCCGGTGCGCCAATCTGATCCACCGGCAACACCACCCGGCGTTCTGCTTCGATGGGGCTGTGCATCAACGCTTCCCAGGCCCAGTAGCCGCCGAAACTGGCATCGGCGATGCCTTCGGCCAACTGTTCGGGCCGCAACTCACGTACGCCGCTGTCCACCAGGATCACGCCATCAGGGTCGCCACCGTCGTTGCTCACAAGGTGACGCACCATCGCCAAACCCCGTGGCGTGGGGTTGAGCGCCAGGCGCTTGCCCACCAGGTCTCGTGGGCGGCGGATGCCGGAGTCGGTCAGGGTTTGAATCGACTCAAGGCCCGCATGATTGATCGCCGCGATGCCTTGTAGGGCTTGCCCCTGGCCGCGCCGGACCAGCAGGCGGTTGCTGGGGAAAATGCCGAAGTCCGCCGCGCCGGTCAGCAGGTGCTCAAGGGTGTCGCCACGGTAGGGGTCGTGCACCACCAACTCCACATCCAGGCCCAGCTCGGCGAACCAGCCGCGTTCCCGCGCCAGGTACAAACCCGCCGAATTCGGCCAGGGATGAAAGTACTCCAGCATTACCTTTACCGACACCATCGCTTGCTTCTCCAGCCTGCAGTCTTTTGATGGGGGCGATTTATAAGGGAGCAATCTGGTATATACCAATATCGTTTATTGCTATGGATATAACCGGGACCAAAAAAAACCGCGGCCCAAGCCGCGGTTTTTTACTCATCGCCTGGGTCAATCGGCAACGATGGCGTACGTTTCGATTTCGACTTTCTGCCAGGGGCGCAGCATCGAATCCACCTGAATCAGGCTGCTGGCCGGGCGAATGGCGTCGAACACCTCGCTGTGTGCCTTGGCGACGGAGGCGGCATCGTTGATATCCCGCAGGTAGACCACGGTGCGCACTACGTCTTCAGGGCCCATGCCCGCCTCGGCCAACACCTTGTTGACGGTGGCGAGAATGGCCTGGGCCTGTTCGTAAGCATTGCTGTGTTCGTAATCGGGTGAGGCGCAGGTGCCGGAGATGTGCAGGTGGTTGCCAACGCGAACGGCGCGGGAATAACCGAACACGTTTTCGTACTGACCGCCCGAGGAAATAGTTTGCCGCGCTGTGGTTTTACTGGTCATGGTGGTTCTCATGTTGGGAGGGGTTTACCGGTGGAGTCCTTGACGAACAGGATCGAAATCAGGCCGACCACGGCACCGCCGATCAGGTACCAGGCGGGAATCATCTGGTTGCCGGTGATCGATATCAGCCAGGTATTGATCAGCGGGGCCGTGCCTCCGAACAGCGAGACCGCGACGTTGTAGCTCAAGGCGAGGGCGCTGTAGCGCACGCGGGCCTTGAACAGCGAAGTCATGGTGGCCGGCATCGCTCCTTCAAAAAACAACTGGGCGAGGGTCAGGATCAGCAGGGCGGCCAGCAGCAACCCGACACTCTGGGTATGCAGCAGCATGAAGCAGGGGAACGCCATGACGATCAGCAGCACGCAGCCGGTAATGATCATCCGGTTCCGGCCCAGTCGGTCGGCCAGCAAGCCTGAAACCGGGATCAACACCAGCATGAACAGCGTCGCGGCCATCCCCAGGTTCCTGGCGAACGTATTGCTGTACCCGAGTACGTTTTCCAGATAACCCGGGATGTACCCGAGGATGATGTAGTAGGTCACGTTGAACACGGTGACCAGGCCCATGCATTGCAGGATTTTCGGCCATTCGTTGACCAGTAAGCTGAACAGGCTGGGTTCGGCGCCCGTCGCCTTTCGCAGTTTTTCGTTGGCCTGGATTTCCTTGAACACTGGTGTTTCTTCCAGGCCAAGGCGCAAGTAGAGGGCGATCAGGCCGAGCAGGCCGCCAATCGCAAAGGGCACGCGCCAGCCCCAGTCCTGCATGGCTTGTTCGCCCAGGCCCAGGGTAAACAGGCTGACCACTGCACCGCCCAGCAGGAACCCGGAGATATTGCCGAATTCCAGCCAACTGGTGAAAAAGCTGCGTCGCTCGTCCGGCGAATGCTCGGCGATGAACGTGCAGGAGCCGCCGTACTCGCCACCCGCCGACAGGCCCTGGAGCAGACGCATGAGAATCAACAGGACGGGCGCAAACAGGCCGATGCTCGCGTAACTCGGGATCAAGGCAATGGCGAAGGTTGCGACGGCCATCAGCGTGATGCTCAGCGACAGCGCCGTGCGCCGGCCAAACTTGTCGCCAATGGGACCGAATACCAGGCTGCCCAGTGGCCGAATCAGGAAGCCCGCCGCGAAGGTGGCGTAGATCGCCATCAACTGGGTGGTCGGGTTGTCGTTGTGGAAGAACGTCTTGCCGATGATGCCGGCGAGAGAGGAGTAGAGCGCAAAGTCGAACCATTCGACCATATTGCCCAGTGTCACGCCGACGACCGCTTTGGTCAGCCGTTTGCGTGAGGGTTCAGCCGATGCACGGTCGGCGGGAAACCCTTGATGAATCGAGGAAGCGTGAACTTCGCCCATGATATTGCCCTCTGGAATAATTGTAGTGAGGCAGCAGTCAATAGGGAGTGGCAGGCCCACGTCTGATGCGCGGGGCCTGCGGAGGCTGGGGTCATCGCATATACACGCCCCCGGCGATGCACAATGATTCGCCTGTTATGTAGGAGGGTTTGGCGCTCAGTTGCCAGACCCAGTCGGCGATTTCTTCGACCCGCGCGGCGCGTTTCAAGGGGATCGATTCGATGGCGGCCTCGATGCGCCCGCCGGCACGGGTGCCTTCGGTGTCCACCCAGCCCGGGGCCAGTGCGTTGACCACAATATTGTCGCCGGCCAGTTCGATGGCCAGGGAGCGGGTCATCGACACCACAGCAGCCTTGGAGGCGCTGTAGAGCAACTGGTTTTTCGACACGGTGAACGCATCCACCGAGGCGAAGAACACGATAGCGCCTCCGCCGGCGGCTTTCAGGTGACGGGTGCCGATACGTGCGATGTTCAGTGAGCCCAGCACGTTGATGTCGAATATCTTGCGGTACAGCGCTTCGCTGAAGCTATCCAGGGATGACGTGGGAAAGATCCCCGCCGCATTCACTACGGCTCGCAGCGGTGCCTTGCCGTCCAGGGCGGCATCGAGGGTACGGGCCAGTGTGGCCTCCTGGGTGATGTCGCCGACCACTGGCGAAAACAAGGGGCTCGCCGGCTGTGTGCTGGGTGTTACGTCCACAGCGACGACGTGCCAGCCTTCAGCCTGAAA
Organism: Pseudomonas sp. I8001; assembly: GCF_013385345.1. Lineage (NCBI taxonomy): Bacteria > Pseudomonadati > Pseudomonadota > Gammaproteobacteria > Pseudomonadales > Pseudomonadaceae > Pseudomonas > Pseudomonas sp. I8001. Next base: position 24,339 of record NZ_JACAQC010000045.1, on the reverse strand, counting down.
GCGCTGTGCGACGGCCTGGCCCATGCCCGAGGAAGTCCCGGTGACGATAACGCTGGAGTGCGGTGCAGTGTTCATAAGGGCTATCCGATCAGGCGTATTGAGGAAGAGGGGTGCCGGGTTGCAGAGCCAGTTCCAGCACATCCAGTTGGCGCTGGGTCTCCTGGTAGTTGCTCAGCCATTCGCGCTTGACGATATCGATGCGTGAGTCGGCCGGCTGCAACTGGGCAAACTTCGCCGCCAGGCCTTGCATGCCACGCTCGCGCAGGGTGAGAAAGCGCATCACTAGCCGGGTCTGCTCGCAATACACCGGCCATTGCGGGCCACGTGGGGCGCCCAGGCCGATGTAGAACAGGCCTTCCAGGTTGGTCGGCAAGGTCATCGCGGCGGTACGCAGCGGAACACCGTCGCGCCATTGCAGCAGGCGTTCATCGAGGAACGGCAGGCGCGTGTTGAAACCGGTAGCCCAGACGATGGTGTCGTAATCGACCTGGCTGCCATCGGTGAACGTGACAGTCTTGCCCTGGATGCTCTCGATACCCGGTGCGACCTTGATTCGGCCGTGCTGGATCCAGTACAGCAGCAAGGTGTTGACCACCGGCGGTTGCGCATCCAGGTCGTAGGTATCCGGTGCCGGTAGCCCGGGGTAATTCTTGTGGGTGCCGACGCTGGCCATGATCAGCATGTTCATGAGCATGTTCTGCTGTTCTGGCGGCAATTGCCCCAGCAGCGGCAGCTCGCCCCGGGGCAGGCCGAACAGGGTCTTGGGCTGGAACAGCTGGCCGCGTCGGATCGCAATGGTGGTGTCCAGGCGAGCCTGGGCGGCATCCACTGCGAGGTCGCATCCGGAGTTGCCAAACCCCACCACCAGCACCTTGCCTTGCACCTGCTGCACATTGCGGTATTCGCCGGAGTGAATCGACACGCCGGTGAACCCCTTGCTTACTTTCGGGATCTTGCAATCCCACAGGTGACCGTTGGCCACCAGCACGCCGCTGTAGTGTTTGTGGGTGCCGTCTGCCAGGGTCACCTGCCAGCCCGCTTCGCCGTTCTCGTCCAGGGGCTTCAGGCTGCGCACTTCGGTGTTGAAGGTGATCTTTTCGCGCAGGCCGAAGGTGTCGGTGTAGGCGTTCATGTACGCCTTGACCTGATCGCGGCTCGGGTACACCGGATAGTCAGCGGGCATCGGGAACCCGTCAAAGAAGGAACTGCTCTTGGGGGTGATCAGGTGCAAGGCATCGTAGTCGCTGTTCCAGTGACCGCCGATGTTCGCGGACTTTTCGAAGCAGTCCACCTCGAAACCGGCATCGGTCATGGTCTTCAGCGCCGCCAGCCCTGCGGCCCCGGCACCAATGATGCAGTAGTGATTGGACATGCTGGCTCCCCATTCAAGCGCCTGTTGTGGCGTCGGTGGCTGGAGTATCCCGCTCGGCAAGAGGTGGATGAATGGGCTAAGTCATGTGTTTCCTATAGGTGATCCCTATGGCTAGAGCGTCTCCAGGTGCGCATACAGGTTCTGGATGCGGCTCAAGTGGCTGCGCATCAGGTTGATCAGCACCCGGGTGGGCGGCGAAATAGGCGTGTCGTGGCGATGGATAAAGCCGAATACCTCGAAGATCGCCGGGCTGATCGGCACCCAGCCCAAGCGATCATTGAAGCCCAGCTGATGCAGGATCGGGCGCGTGGCAATCACATCGCCGAGCCCGCGCGCAGCCAGCTCGAAGCCGGTGATCTGGTGCTCCACTTCGATGATCGGGTCCAGCACCTCGCCGCCCTTGGACGCCAATTGCCCCAACAACCGGCGAATCGGGTCGGCGGTGCGCCAGCGCGCCTCGGTGAGAATCAACGGTGCCACCGCCAGGTCGCTGATGGTTTTCGGGCCCTTGAGTCGCTCCGGGTCGGCACTGATATAGCCGACCTGGGCCGACCAGACCGGCTCGCTGACGGTCAGGTTCTGCTGCTTGATCGGCAGCATCACCAGCCCCGCTTCAATTTCGCCCTGGCTCACCAGCTCGGCGATTTCCGAGGAGTTATAGCCGACGATCTTGATCCGCATATCCGGGTGCTGGGTGCGGAACTGCTCGATCAGGTCCGTGAGGAAATAGTGGTGGGCGGTGCCGAAGGTGCCAAAACTGGCCACGCCACCGGACAGTTCACGCACAGCCTGCACCGCTTCATAGCCCTGGCGTGCTGACGTCACCATGCCTTGTGCAAATGGCTGCAGGCGGCGTCCGGCTTCGGTGAGCATCAGTCGGCGATTGGTGCGGATGAACACGTGGGTACCCAGGTGCTCCTCCAGCCGCAGGATCTGCTCGGACAATGAGGGTTGGGAAATATGCAGGCTTTCCGCCGCCTTGGAGAACGTACCGTGCTCGATGGCGGCGAGAAAGTAGTTGAGCTGTTGTAAGGTCATCGCGCTGAACCGTTACCTGTTTGGCTCAACATGACACAGATCAAAGCTGTCGCGAAGAATCAATCACGCCACACGGGCATGCCATGTTCGTCAATTGTCCAGTGCGGGTGGCGCGGTCGCAGGCAGACGCCACCTACCCAGCGTTCTTCCGTTGCATGATCCGGCCAGTAGGCTGCGCCGTTCAGAACCTGGCGACCCAGCGCAGTCAGCGCCAACACCCGCTGCGGCCATTGCAATTGGGCCCCGGACTCGATCAACAGGGGATTCTCGCCATCGATCAACGGCCGCATCAGCGCATGAAACATCATGTCTCCCAGGTACGGCAGCGGTTCACGCTTGCCCATCAGCTCGGCGAACACCCGGCCAAACGGCACCGGCCCGGCCTCATCCACGTAGTGCAGGGACAGGCGCTCGGTCAGTGACAAACCGTCCTGCACACCTGGTAACTCCTGCAACTGTCGGCGCAATGCCGGGGCCAGGAAGGGCAGGGAGGTGGAGCTACTCCGGGCCAGTTCCGCCAGCGTGATCGGCGAGCTGGCGCAATACGCCAGCCAGGCCTGTCGCGCCAGTTGCAGCATGTCCTCGTCGACCTGTCGGCGCTGCGGCCACAGCCACGCCAATACTTCAGGCGCCAGTTGGCCGATGCCGATAAAACGCTGCACGCCGGGGATACGATCGACTTCGATCAACTCCAGTTTTTCAGGCAGATGCTCAAGCCCAGCCAGCGCGCGAATCAGGAACAATTGATCGTACGCATCCGCCTCACACCACAACACGCTGTGGCCGGCGCTGCCCAGTTGTTCAAGATGGTGATATTCGTCCGCATGCCGGCGCGCCACTTCGGCCTCATCCATGGCAAACACCTGGCTGATATAGCGGCTGCGAACGGCCTGGTATTGCTCGGCAGGCAGGTCCTGCACCGGGCCCATGCACAATGGGTCAATCAGCATCCGGAAGCGGCCCTTGAACCCCGCCACGCCCAGGCTGTGGGCGATATCATTGCCGCAGCGCCAGTGGGTGGTGCGGGCTTCATCGCTGGCGTCGAAACCCGGATGGCGGGCGGCAAAATCCACCGCATCGACGTGGGCCTTGAGCTTGGGCCAGCTGGGAAAACCGAGTTCCTTGGCGATCGACCATTGGGCATCGGATAAGGTCGGGGTTGCGGCGGCATCGGCGCTTTTCAGGCGCTGCAAAAGTTCCTTGGCGCGCTTGCGCTGCTGCTCAAGGTTGATACGGCCGTTAGTGGACGAGAATGATTGCGACATACGATCTCCTTGTACAAACCTTGTCCGCTTTAAGGTTGGGAGTCGTAGAAATGTGATATTCAGTCAAGGTCTTGGGCGCAGCCCTTTCCGCGGATGGTGGCGTAGATGGCGCCAGGCGGGAAATATAGGCAGTGCAATGATTGATTGCAAGCCGCCCGGTGGATCGCGCCGGGGTTTTGCACAGGAGACGTTCATGAAAGTTGGTGTGATTTCCGATACCCACGGCTTGCTCCGTGCCGAGGCCCTGGCGGCCCTGGAAGGATGCGAGCAGATTGTTCACGCCGGTGACATCGGTAGCCCGGAGATCCTTGAGTTGCTGGCCTCGATTGCGCCATTGCATGTGGTGCGCGGCAATAACGACCTCGATGCCGCGTGGGCAGAGCATTTGGCTGACCGGCTGGATTTTGACTTGAACGGCTGGCGGGCGTTGCTGGTGCATGACATTGCCGATGTGCCGAAGGAGCTGGATCCGGGCATCCGGCTGGTGATCACTGGCCACTCTCACAAACCATTGATCGAGTGGCACGGCGAGCGGCTGTTTCTCAACCCTGGCAGTGCAGGGCGGCGACGTTTCAAGTTGCCGGTGACCCTGGCGTTGCTTGAGGTGCGCGAGAAATCCATCAAGCCGCGCCTGGTGTCGCTGGAGCCCAAGCGCTGAAGAACGCTGAGGCGAGGGAGCTTGTTGTGGCGAGGGAGCTTGCTGTGGTGAGGGAGCTTGCTCCCGCTGGGCTGCGCAGCAGCCCCAAGAAATTAACGGTGTTTTTTCAGGTGTATCGCAGTGGCTTTATTGGGGCCGCTTCGCCGCCCAGCGGGAGCAAGCTCCCTCGCCACGGGGGACGTGCCCTGTCTTACCATTTGCGTCTGAATCAGGAACAAGGATCATCAACGCCATGAGCGTATTAGTCGAAACCCGGGCGCTCACGCGGATGGACGAGCGCCGCCAGCTGCAACTGCTGCAGCCCACGAACTTCCAGCTGCACCGCGCCGACCGCCTATCCATCACCGGTTCATCCGGCTCCGGCAAAAGTGTATTCCTTCGGGCACTCGCCTTGCTCGACGCGCCGACCTCAGGGGATATCCTCTGGAACGGGCAGCCCATCGCCAACGCGCAAGTCCCGCAGTATCGCAGCCGCATCAGCTACCTCTCCCAACGCCCGGCGCTGATCGAAGGCACGGTGGAAGACAACTTGCGTTTCCCCTACAGCCTCAAGGCCTTGCATCACCTGAGTTTCGACCCGCAGGCGGTCAAGGCGCTGCTGGCCCACGCGGGCAAGGAGTCGGGCTTTCTGGCAAAAAATGCCGGGGATTTATCCGGTGGTGAGTCCCAGGTGGTGTCACTGATCCGTACCCTGCAACTCAATCCCGATGTGCTGTTGCTGGACGAACCTACCGCCGCTCTCGACCCGGCATCGTCCGGGGAGGTCGAGGCGTTGATCAGTGCCTGGGCCGAAGCGGATAGCGCTCACGCCTATATCTGGGTGTCCCACGACCTTGAGCAGGCGCAACGCATGAGCACCACCCATTTGCATATGGACGCCGGCGTGCTGACGGGGGCCGTGCAGCCATGAATTATCACGACCTCACGGCACTGGACATGGCCATCGCCGCCTCGCTGATCCTGATCAACGGTGCGCTGTCGCTGTTGTTGCGGCTGGGGCTGGAGCGTCAGCTGTTCTGGGCGGCTGTGCGCACGGTGGTGCAGTTGTTGGCGATCGGTTACCTGCTGGGCTGGGTCTTTGAATTTGCCTACTGGTATGTGGTGCTGCCGCTGATGTGCCTGATGACTCTGATCGCCGGGCTCTCGGCTGCCGGGCGTGGGAAGCGGACCTATGCGGGGCAGCGGGCCGACAGTATTGTGTCGGTGTGGGGCAGTTCCTGGTTGGTGACGGCTGTTGGCCTGTTCGCGATTATCCGGATTCACCCGTGGTACGAGCCGCAGTATGCGATTCCGATCCTTGGGATGATTCTGGGTAATACGCTTACCGGGGTGTCTCTGGGGATTGAGCGTATGACTCAGGAGCTGACCTCCGGCCGCAATACCATCGAGATGATTCTGGCCCTCGGTGGTTCACGCTGGGAGGCGGCGCAGGATGCGATTCGCCAGGCTGTGCGGGCCGGGATGATTCCGACGCTGAACCAGATGACGGTGGTGGGGATTGTGAGCTTGCCGGGGATGATGACTGGCCAGGTGCTGGCCGGGGAAAGTCCGGTGGACGCGGTGCGTTATCAGATTGTGATTATGTTTTTGATCGCTGCGTCGTCGGCGTTGGGCACGGTAGGTGCGGTGTTGCTCACCTACCGTCGACTGTTTTCAGCCAGCCATCGTTTCCTGCGGTTCAGGCTCGAAGAGCGGGTGTAGCGCAGGCGCTATCGGATCCCCAAAATGCACCGCAACCCTGTGGGAGCTGTCGAGATCCGGTTCAATCACCCACACCAAAATCCAGCAACACCTTCATCGCCTGGCTCTTGTCCGCCGCCAGTTCAAACGCCTGCACCGCCTCGCTGAACGGCACGGTGTGGGAGATCACCGGACGCACATCAATCACCTGGCGATTGAGCAAATCCACCGCCTGGGCAAACTCCGAATGGAAGCGGAAGGTGCCCCGCAAGTCGATCTCCCTGCTCACCAGCATATTCAACGGCAGCGAGACCTCGCCACCCAGACCGACCGTCACCAGCACGCTGCGCGGGGCCATGCACTCCAGGCCGTTGCGCAGGGCCTGGGCGCTGCCGGAGACTTCGAACATCACGTCGAAGTAGCCTTTTTCGGCGGTATACCGCTTCAACGCGTCGGCGTCTTCCGCCAGGTTATGAGTACGGCTGGCGCCCATTTTTTCGGCGCAGGCCAAGGGCCCGGCAGCCAGGTCCACCGCAACAATTTCCCCCGCGCCCGCTGCCCGCAGGCTGCCGATCAACAGGTTGCCGATGGGCCCGCACCCGGTGACCAATACCCGTTTGCCGAACACCACCCCGGCACGCTGGATGGCATGCAAACCCACAGACAACGGTTCAGCCATTGCACCCTCGGCAAGGCTCACATGATCGGCCAGCAGCTGCGCCTGGTGCGTTTCGATCACCAGGCTTTGTTGAAACGCACCCTGCACGTGAGGGAAGGGCATCGCGCTGCCGTAGAAACGCATGTTCAGGCAATGGTTCGGCAGCCCTTGATGGCAATAATGGCAACCCCCGCAAGGCCGCGACGGCGAGACCGACAAGCGTTGGCCAATCTTGAACGGCCCGTCTTCACGGCCTACCGCCTCGATCACCGCCGATACTTCGTGGCCGAGCACCATCGGCTCGCGCAACCGCACGGTGCCGAAGCCGCCGTGCTGGTAGTAATGCAGGTCCGAGCCGCAGATCCCGCCCCGGGCAATGCGCACCCGCAGTTGGTCGGGCGTCAGTGCCTGGGGTTCGGTTTGCGGTTCTACCCGCAGGTCTTTCGAGGCATGGCAGACAATCGCGTGCATGAAATTCTCCAGGTTACAGCGAGGCGGTGATGCCACCGTCCACGTACAGGATATGACCGTTGACGAAACTTGCCGCGTCGCTGGCAAGGAATACCGCAGCGCCCGCCAGTTCGGCGACGTCACCCCAGCGCCGGCTCGGTGTGCGCTGCACCAGCCAGTCGCTGAATTCGGGGTTGGCCACCAGGTTGGCGTTCAGTTCGGTCTTGAAATAGCCGGGGCCGATGCCATTGACCGTCAGCCCGTGGGGGCCCCAGTCGATGGCCATGCCTTTGGTGAGCATTTTCAGCGCGCCTTTGCTGGCGGCATACGGGGCGATGCCCGGGCGCCCCAGTTCGCTTTGCACCGAGCAGATATTGATGATGCGCCCCCGCTTGCGCGGGATCATCGCCCGGGCCACGGCCTGGCCGACCAGGAAGGCGCTGTCCAGGTTGGTGCTCATCAACTCGCGCCAGTGGGTTTCGCTGTAGTCCTCCAGCGGCCCGCGACGTTGCATGCCCGCGTTGTTGACGAGGATGTCCAGCGGGCCCAGGCGCTCTTCGATCTCCGCCACGGCGGCCAACACCGCCGCGCCGTCGGTGACATCGAACGCCTGGGTGTGCACCTCCAGGCCTTCCGCCGCCAGCAACGCGGCACTGTCACGCAAGGTGCTGCGGTTGCGCCCGTTGAGCACTACCCGTGCGCCAGCCTGGGCCAGGCCACGGGCGATGGCCAGGCCGATGCCGGCGCTGGAGCCGGTGATCAAGGCCAGGCGGCCGTCGAGGCGGAAACTGTCTAAAACACGCTGCATGGGGCGATCTCCGAAGACTGAGACAGGTGATCAACACTATCAATCCGAGTGCGGGGCGCCGCTCTCATTGTTATACGTCAAACCCTGTCATATCGTGCATCACGGGCCTTACTTCAGCGCAGCCCGGGCCCGGCGTCCAATTTTCATTTGTGATGGGGTGATCAATAATCGTGATAACCGGAGCCAACCTGATGGAACTCAAGCACCTGCGCGCCTTTGTCGTGCTCGCCCAGGAACTGCATTTCGGCCGGGCGGCCGCGCAGTTGTCGATCGTGCAACCGGCGCTGAGCATGCAGATCAAACTGCTCGAAAGCGGCCTGGGCGTGCGCCTGCTCGACCGCAACCGGCACTCGGTCACACTGACGGAAGCCGGGCGGGTGTTTCTGCCGGAAGCCCTCGCCACCCTGCACCAGGCTGCCCGCGCCGCCGATGCCGCCCGGGCTTCGAACCGCGGGGAGATCGGCCGGGTGCGCCTGGGGTTTGTCTCGTCGGTATTGCCGCAATTGCTGCCCGGGTTGATTCGTGCGGTGCACCAGCGCTACCCGCGAATTGAACTGGAGCTCAAGGACATGCCCGGCCCGGATCAGGCGGCTGCGTTGAAAAACGGCCAGCTGGATTTCGGCCTGATGCGTTTGCCGGCGGCCTATCCCGGCGTGCAGACCCTTGAGGTGCTGCAGGAAAGCTTCGTGGTCGCCTTGCCCGGCGAGCATCCGTTGGCGACCCAGGAAACCATTCAGCCGACGGACTTGCTCAAGGTGCCGGTGTTCATCCTGGCCCGGCGTTATGCACCGGGTTTCTACGATGAATTCGTGCAGGCGATGGGCGTGCCGCTGGAGATCGCCTCCGAACTCGGCGAGTTCACCACCATGCTGGCGCTGGTCTCGGCCGGGCTGGGTGTGGGTGTGTTGCCGCTGCAGGCGGCCCGGGCGCTGCCGGCCAATTGCGTGTCCAGGCACCTGGCGTTGGGGGCGTTCCGGGCCAGGACCGGCCTGGCGTGGACCGAGCTCGACAGCCCGGTGAAAACCACCCTGTTCAACCTGATCGACGAGTTGTTTGGCGATTGATTGTTTCATCCGGTGAAATGCTGGATTGTAAAAACTGGCTATTCTGCTGCGTGCCGTAGCGGTGGAACATAAGCGTTATCGACCCGATCACCGGGTCGAGTCCCTGGCACATCGCGGAGCCCGTCATGATCAAACTGTACCGTTACCCCTTGTCTGGCCATTCCCACCGGGTTGAGTTGATGCTGTCGCTGCTGGGCGTGCCCGCTGAGCGGGTGCACGTCGATCTGAAGCAAGGCGCGCACAAAACCCCTGAGTTCCTGGCCACCCTCAACAGCTTCGGCCAGGTGCCGGTGATCGATGATAACGGCGTGGTGCTGGCGGACTCCAACGCGATCCTGGTGTACCTCGCCGGCCAATATGGCACCGCCCAGTGGCTGCCGACCGAGCCTTTGGCCCAGGCCCGTGTGCAGCGTTGGCTCTCGGCTGCGGCAGGACCACTGCACACCGGGCCGGCTGCGGCGCGATTGATCACTGTGTTCGGTGCCGCGCTGGATGCCGAGGCGACCATCAGCCGCTCCCACGCATTCCTCAAAGTGGTAGAGCACCAGTTGGAGCAGAGTCGTTTTCTCACTGGTGACCTGCCGACGATTGCCGATATCGCGCACTACACCTACATCGCCCATGCGCCGGAGGGGAATGTCGCGCTGGACGACTATCCGCAGGTTCGCGCCTGGCTGGGCAGTATCGAGGCGCTGCAGGGGTTTGTGGGTATGCAACGCACCGCTGTGGGCCTGGCGAAGGTTTGAAGATTTTGTGGCGAGGGAGCTTGCTCCCGCTGGACCGGGCTGGCGCTCCAGTGCGCAGCGCTCCCAGGATTTTGGGGCCGCTACGCTGCCCAGCGGGAGCAAGCTCCCTCGCCACAACCGCTCCCAAGCCACTGGTTTGGTGGACCACATTCGATTAAGGGGACCCATGGACCGTTTCCAGGAAATGCAGATTTTCCTCGCCGTCGCCGAAGAGCAGGGCTTTGCCGCGGCGGCCCGGCGCCTGAATATCTCGCCCCCCAGCGTGACCCGCGCGATTGCCGCGATGGAGGCGCGTATTGGCACCCAGTTGCTTTCGCGCACCACCCGCAGCCTGCACCTGAGCGAGGCCGGCCAGCGTTACCTGGACGATTGCCGGCGCATCCTCGCGGAGTTGACTGAGGCCGAAGAAGCGGCAGCAGGCAGCTTCTCGATCCCGTGGGGGCACCTGACGGTCACCGCGCCGGTGTTGTTCGGCGAGTTGTTCGTCGCGCCAATCCTGGGGGAGTACCTGGACCTGTTTGCCCAGGTCAGCATCAACGCCTTGCTGGTGGACCGTGTGGTCAACATGACCGATGAAGGCGTCGATGTGGCCGTGCGCATCGGGCATTTGCAGGAACCCGGCCAGCAGGCGATCAAGGTCGGCGAGGTGCGTCGCGTAGTGTGCGCGGCGCCGGCTTACCTTGAGCGGCACCGGCCACTGCACCCCGGGCAACTGCGTGAGGCGAAGATTGTCACGTCGTCTTCCAGCCAGTTGGTCAGCGAATGGCAGTTCAGGGAAGGCGGCCAGCCGTTGAGCGTGGCCGTTGAGCCGCGCCTGGTAGTCACCGCCAACAACGCGGCGATCAACCTCGCGCGCCTGGGCTGGGGCGTCACACGGGTGTTGTCTTATCAGGTGGCCAGCGATGTGCGTGCAGGCGCACTGGAGATCATCCTGCAAGACTTCGAACCGCCGGCCTTGCCGATCCATGTGGTGTTCCAGAACAACGCCCGGGTACCGGCGAAGGTCAACACGTTCGTGGATTTTCTGGTCAGCCGGCTGGGGCAGGATGCTGCGCTCAACCCATCGATGCAGCGGCCGGCCTGATGGACCGTTATCGCGACATGCAGATCTTCCAGGCGCTGTCCCGGCAGCCGAGCCTGTCCGCGGCTGCCCGTTGCCTGGGCATCTCGGGGCCCACTGTGATCCGCGCGATTGACCGGCTGGAGACGCGCTTGCGGGTGCCATTGGTACAGCGCAGCACCCGGGGCATTCGCCTCACCGAAGCCGGGGCGACGTTCATGGCCGACTGTTCGCGGATCCTTGACGGCGTGAGCGCCGCCGAAGCATCTGCCCAGGGTGCGCACGCGCAGGCCGAGGGAAACCTGCGGGTGTTTTTTCCGTTGCTGTTCAGCCGTTATGTGATGGCGCCGCTGTTGGCCGGCTACCTGGAGCGCTATCCCGGAGTCCGCCTGTTTGCCCATTACCACGATCATTATCCGAACCTGAATGAAGACGGCCTGGACGTGGCAGTCCTGGTGGGGGAACTGCCCGGTTCATCCCTGATTGCCCGGCCCGTGGGCCATGTGCGCAACATCGTCTGCGCCAGCCCCGGCTATCTGCAAAGCCATGGCGAACCGATGCAACCGGAGGCGCTCAAGGAGCATCGGCTGGTCGCCAGCCAGGCGTATTCGAATTGGGTGCAGTGGGATTTCCAGGGCGCCAGCATCAAGGCCCGGGCGCGTCTCGGTTGCACCACGGTGCAGGGCGCGATCAATGCGGCGGTGCAGGGCGCAGGGTTGATCCGGTGCTTGAGCTACCCGGTCCACGAGCACCTGGCGAGCGGGCAACTGTGTCGAGTATTGCAGGCCCATGAACCGCCGCCGCTGCCGGTGCATGTGGTCTACCGCGAAGGGCGCAACGCTTCGATGCGGGTGCGCAGTTTTGTCGATTTCAGCGTGGCGGCATTGCGTGAACATCCGGCGTTTCATTCACCGAGGGCTTGATCATGAATCACCAGGACGCGTCCCCCGTTTCGCCATGGCATGCCGGCGAGCGGCAGTTGCAGCAAAGTGCCGGCGTGGCCGAGCGCATGGAGGTGATCGGCGCGAAGGTGATACGGGATCACTTGCCGGAGCAGCATCGGGCTTTTTATGAGTTGTTGCCCTATCTGGTCGTGGGGGCCGTGGATGAGCAGGGGCTGCCCTGGGCCACGCTGCTGGAGGGCACGCCGGGGTTTGCGTATTCGCCGGACCCCTACAGCTTGCGTATCGACAGCCTGCCTGCGGAGAGTGACCCCGCCGGGAGCGGGCTGAAACAAGGCGCGTCGGTCGGGCTGTTGGGCATTGACCTGAATACGCGGCGGCGTAATCGCATGAATGGGGTTATTGGGGCTGCCGGCGTCGACGGATTTACCGTGGCGGTGGTGCACACGTTTGGAAATTGCCCGAAGTACATCCAGTTGCGTGCGGTGGATCCGGGGGCCCGGGGGCAGCGCGCTGCGGGAGGTATTGTGCGGCGCGCGAACTCGCTCGATGACGCTGACCGGGCGCTGATTCGCAGCGCTGATACGTTTTTCGTCGCCAGCTATGTGGACCTGGAAGGAGATGCGGCCAAGCGTTCGGTGGACGTTTCACACCGAGGCGGCAACAGTGGGTTTGTGCGGTTGGAGGGAGAGGTGCTGACGATTCCCGATTTTACCGGCAACTCGTTTTTCAACACCTTGGGCAATGTGCAGGTCAACCCGGTTGCGGGCTTGCTGTTTGTGGATTTTGCTACGGGTGATGTGTTGCAGGTGGCCGGGCGGGCCGAGGTGATTCTTGAAGGAGATGAAGTGGCCACGTTCGAGGGGGCTGAGCGGTTGTGGAAGGTGACCGTGGAACACGTGGTCCGAAGGGATGCGGCGCTGGCGCTGCGTTGGCAGTTCGAGGGGGTTTCTCCCTACAGCCTGGCGTTGGGGCCTTGGAAAGCCTGAGTGGGGGGCTGCACCCCTCGCGCAGTTGAGCTTTAACTCAGCCGCACGAGGGGGAGTGTATAGGCGGGCCTAGCGAGGCCGGCCGATAGGTCTGTCGAGTTTGTCACATCGGATGGGTACGCAGGCCGTGCCAGGCCCAGCGCCTGCTTCTGGTTTTCCAGGCCGGTGCCACGCCTCTTTCCAGCCATTACTGCATTCAGCATGTCTGCTCCTTGACTCGATTGCATTGATTCATGGCGATAATTTATTCCGCGAGGATCTCGCGATAACGTTTCTGGTAATCGTCGTAAGACGTGCTTTCCTGCATCAACTGCTCAAGCTTTTTCTTCTTGTAGGCTGCTTTGTCGAGTGCGGGTGGTGCATTGGAACTGGCCGCTGGTGGTGTGCTTGCCCGGTATACCGGATTGGGAAAGAGTTGATCGGTCAGCTCGATGATTTTGTTCTGCGCATCGATAAACTTGTCGAGGCGACCACCGCCCCACGACGCGTCGTATTCCGCCTGGCCGACCTGACGGCCCTGTTCATACACACGGATATCGGCGTAGTACATGTACAGCGCCATGTCCCATGTCCACTTGCCAATGTAGGTCGTCGACAGCGTGCATACAGAGGGTGGACTGCCGGCTGCCACCTCGCGTGTCTGGAAACCTTTGCTCCTCAGCTGTGCCGTGTAGGTGGTATTGAATCCGGCACGCAGGCCTTCGGCAGGAATCAGGCAAATTTCCGGTGGCTGATCGTTGGACAGGGTGGCCGGGGCGACGGTTTGCTTGATGCTGCAACCCGTGATGGTGAGGGTCATAGCGATCAGTATCGGAGCGAGCGGTATGCGCATAGCGGCCTCCATGTCATCAATAGTGGCTGGATGATAGCACTGCTTTCCCTCCTTATCTCGTAAGGACTATTCGTGCCTCTGCGGCAAATCTGAATTGCGCTGTACCCTGTGTTTGGTGCGGCCTGCGGGCGCAATACTGCAGCGGTTTTTGCCTGCCCGATAAAGGGCTGTCCCGAGGTTTCCCAATGAATGCACCAAGCCGCCTTGCGCTGCTGATCACCGCCACGGCTGCCCTCAGCGCCTGTGGCGATTCCTCCAAACTGCCGTTTCAGGCCGGTGTGGGGCCAAGCCCGCAACTGCCCGAACCCACTGCATCACTGATCCCGACACTCAAGGTTTCCAAGGCTGTCGGCTGGCCCGGTAATGCCCAGCCAACGGCGCCCGATGGGTTCACGGTAACGGCGTTGGCCGCGGACCTTGACCATCCGCGCTGGGTGTACACCTTGCCCAATGGCGACGTGCTGGTAGCCGAGAGTAACCATCCGCCCATGCCTGAAGGTGCCACGGACGGCGGCACGGGTTTGCTCGCCTGGGCGCGTCGTACCGCGATGGGGTTTGTGATGGGGCGGGTCGGTGCCGATACGCCGAGCGCCGACCGGATCACGCTGCTGCGGGACGCCGACGGTGATGGGCGTGCCGAGGTGAAGAGTGAGTTTCTCGGTGGGCTGACGTCGCCGTTTGGCATGGCGTTGGTGGGGGATGAGTTGTATATCGGCAATGCCGATGCGGTGGTCAAGGTGCCTTATGTTCGGGGCCAGACTCACATCGATGCCGTGCCGGTGAAGGTCACTGATCTGCCGGCCGGGATCAATCATCACTGGACCAAAAACGTCCTGGCCAATCCTGAGGGTACCAAGCTTTATGTGACCGTCGGGTCCAACAACAATGTGGGTGAGAATGGGCTTGACGCCGAGGAAGGGCGTGCTGCGATCTGGGAGTTGGATCTTGCCAGTGGGCAGAAGCGTCTGTTCGCCAGTGGGTTGCGCAATCCCAATGGGCTGGCGTGGAAACCCGGCTCTACGCAGTTGTGGACGGTGGTCAACGAGCGCGACGAGATCGGCAGCGATCTGGTGCCGGATTACCTGACGTCGGTGCGGGACGGCGCTTTCTACGGTTGGCCGTGGAGTTATTACGGGGCTCACGTTGACAGCCGGGTGCAGCCGCCGCGTCCGGACAAGGTCGCCCAGGCGATTGCACCGGACTACGCGCTGGGGACTCACGTTGCGCCGTTGGGCCTGACGTTTTCCGATGCGCGGGGGATGCCAGCGGTGTTTGCCGATGGGGTATTTGTGGGGGAGCATGGATCCTGGAACCGTAATCCGCAGGCGGGGTACAAGGTGGTGTTTATTCCGTTCCGGGACGGAAAGCCGTCGGGTGTGCCTGTTGATTTCCTGACTGGGTTTTTAAATGGTGATGGAGAGGCTCAGGGGCGTCCGGTGGGTGTAGCGTTGGACGGGCAGGGCGCGTTGCTGGTGGCGGATGATGTGGGGAACAAGGTGTGGCGGGTGGCACGGGTAAGGCCTTAGGGTTTTGCTCTTACAGCGGCTCACGGTCCACTGTAGGAGCTGG
>NZ_JACAQC010000045.1:0-9148 GCF_013385345.1 Pseudomonas sp. I8001 | reverse complement strand
GAGCGGAACCATAAGCCGCCGTGACCGCAGAAGCGGATATGCCCCCACCCCCACCCCCAGCAGAATCACCCTCCCACCCCCCACCCAACGCCGTATACAAATTCACCTCCGCCACCAACTGCGCCAACCGATCAACAATCAACGCCTGCTGCGAACTGAACAACGACCGCTGCGCATCCAGAAACACCAGATTACTGTCCACCCCACTGCGATACCGGTGCTGAGCCAGGTCGTAATACGTCTGGTTGGCCCGAACAAAATCCCGCTGCGCCGCCAGTTGCTCGTTATACGTTTGCCGCGCCGCCAGCCCGTCCGAGACTTCCTGGAACGCGGTCTGAATCGACTTCTCATACTGCGCGACATAAATGTTCTTCTGAATCTTCGCGTAATCCAGGCTGGCCCGCAGGCTGCCCGCATTGAAGATCGGCAGATTGATCTGCGGCTGGAACCCCCAACTCCCCGAGCCCCCCTGAAACAATCCCGACAGATCCTTACTCGAGGTGCCCGCGTTGGCCGTCAGCGTAACCGAAGGAAAAAACGCCGCCCGCGCCGCGCCAATATTCGCGTTGGCCGCCTGAAGCTGATACTCGGCCTGCACAATATCCGGCCGCCGTTGCAGCAGGTCCGACGGCAACCCGGCCGGCACCCGGGCTACCAGGTCGTCGGACAGCGGCTGTGCCGGCAAAGAATCCGGCACCGGCCCACCCACCAGCAACGCCAGGCTGTTGAGGTCCTGGGCCACCTGCCGCTGGTAGCGCGCAATGCTTGCCCGGGTACTTTCGACGCTGGTCTGGGCCTGGATCACATCAATCGACGTCGCCTTGCCCGCCGTTTTACTGCGCGACGTCAGACGCAGGCTGTGCTCGTCCGAGGCCAGCGTCTGCCGGGCCAGGGCCAGCAGTTCCTGGTCGGCGCGCCAGGTCAGGTAAGCGTTGGCGACGTTGGCCACCAGGCTCAGTTGCGCGCTGCGCCGAGCTTCTTCAGTGGCCAGGTATTGCAGCATCGCCTGCTCACTGAGGCTGCGTACACGGCCGAAAAAATCCAGCTCGTAGGCGCTGACGCCCAATGTCGCCGAATAGGTAGAGGTGATCGCAGACTTGCCGGTGGTAGTGGCGCGCCGCGGGACTTTCTGGCGGTTTTCGGCACCCGTGGCAGACACCGCCGGGAACAGGTCGGCACGCTGGATGCGGTACTGCGCCTGGAACGCTTCGACATTCAGCGCCGCCACCCGCAGGTCACGGTTATTCACCAGGGCCTGGCCAATCAACTGCCGCATCACCGGGTCACGGAACAACTGTTGCCAGTCAGGCCCGGCGGCCGATGGCCCCACCCGGTCCGCGTTATACACCGGGTAGTGCGCCGGGGTCGGTGCCTCGGGCCGCTGATAGTCCGGGATCAACGAACACCCGCCAAGCACACACGCCACGCCGAGCATCAGTTTTTTCATCACGCGCCAACCATCCATTTGGCCAGGCCATGCCGGCCACTCACGCCCAGTTTGGCCGCCGCGCGCTTGAGGTAGGTTTCGATGGAGCTGTTTTTCACGCTGAGTTTCTCGGCCATCTGCGGTACGGTTCCGCCGGTCAACAACCCCAGGCAAACCTCCTGTTCCCGCGCCGATAAGGTGATGTCACTGAGTGACAGGCGTTTATAGAATTCGCGCTGCAATTGCGACTGCTCCAACGGAGTTTTAGAGGGCTCGGGCGCTACCGGCGGGGCCTGTCGATTGATCTGCGCGTGGCGCTCGATCAACGGCAGCAAGGTTTCCGAAAGGCTCTTGAGAAACGACAGCTGCGCCAGGGAAAAGGCGCGTTGGGTGTGGGGCCGGTAGAACGAAATCACGCAGCGCCGATTGGCCTGGCGCGATACCAGGTTGCACTGATGGGAGGTGCCGCGGGTGTGGGTGCTGTCGGCCTTGGCATTCATCTGGATCAACAGCGGGTCGTTCATGCCGAGCATTTTTTTCAGCAGCGGATGATCGTCGCGGTGATGCAGGGTGCGCGGTGGCGGCAGGTCCTGCTTCAACCCGTCGCTGCCAAGTAACTTGATATCGAGCACGCAGGCCTGGTGCTCGTCGAGGGTCCATTCACTGAGGTCCACCAAGTGAACCGGTACCAGCTTGTTGACCAGTTGCAGCATGTTCGCTGCGAAGTGTTCAGTGCCGGTGCTTGAAATCAACTCTCCCAACTCGAAATAAAAATGCGGATTTTCCATATTCCGAATACTGCTGGTCAGACTCATAGCCATCTCATCCTTGATGTCGAAAACCGTCAACGGTTGCCCGTACGTGTGCAGGCCTCCCGTTCTCCTTGAACCTGGGTCGGTGCTCGAGGCTTCATTTAGCCACGTGGACTTGTCCTACGTATGTAGCGGAAACGAGGGACACAACCTGCCATAAAAAGCGCGCCATTATTTCGTCATTTCCGACAGGGATATAGGCTGAAGCTGCAGGGTAAAAGGATTTTAGAGTTTGTTAACTAGTTGATATAAAACATATTTACTCAATTTTCTCGAAATGCCCGGCTATATGGCATCGGCCAGATGTAGCCAATCTCTTACATCCATTTAATCGTTTCAGCACTGAACCATCAGCCAACCCCGGCGCGGTACCCGGGCTGTCCGGGTTTCGGGTGACATACGGCCCTCCGGGGCGATGCTTAAATCCCGTTGATTTCGCCTCAATGGGGCGTTGTGCGCCTTATCGACACCTCACATGAGAAGGATCTTATGACGTATTTCCCCCTGACCGCCGCCCAGCGGGATATCTGGCTCGACCAACTGCGCCTCGGTGACTCGCCGCTGTACAACATCGGGGGTTATATCGAACTCACGGGCACCGTGAATCCCGCATTGATCCAGCGAGCCATCGAGCACCTGGTGGCCAAGCACGACGCATTGCGTACGGTGTTGCAAGTGGCGGCCGATGGCTTGCCACGGCAGGCGTTTGCCGAGGCCATGGCGGTATCGGTGCCGCAGCATGACGTCTCGCGCCAGCCGGATCCCCGCGCGGCCGCCGAGGCCTTGTTGCAGGCGCAGATGGCGCGAGCCTATGCGCTGGTCGATGAGCCGTTGTTCCGCTTCTTCCTGGTCAAGCTCGATGACCAGCATTACCGCCTCGGCACCCAGGCTCACCACCTGATTCTCGATGGCTGGGGCTTTGGCCAGATGCTGCAATCCCTTGCAGGTATCTACAGCGCCCTGGAGCAGGGCCGGCAGCCGGACCTATCGGCGCCGTCCTATATCGACTTCATCGACAACGATGAACGCTATCGCGAGTCGGCCCGTTACGCCCGGGACCGCAGCTACTGGCTGGACAAATACCAGGCGCTGCCAGAGCCGCTGCTGACGCGCCGTTACCAGGCCAAGGGCGAGGCACCGAGCAACACCCTGGTAGCACCGTTTCCGGCGGCGCTGCTCAATCGCATGGCGCGGGCGGCGAACCATTACCAGGCGTCGGCGTTCCATGTGTTATTGGCGGCGATGTACCTGTACTTCAGCCGCACCGGCCAGCGCCAGGAGTGGGTGGTGGGGCTGCCGATACTCAACCGTTCCAATGCACGCTTTCGTTCGACCCTGGGGCTTTTCACCCAGGTCAGTGCCGTGCGCTTGCAGTTCAGCGACGACCTGCCTTTCAGCGCCCTGGTGCGTGGCGTGCGCGACCAGCTCCAGCAGGATTTCCGACATCAACGTTTCCCGCTGAGCGAGATGAATCGCGAGCTGGGTTTGTTGCGCGCCGACCGCGGCCAACTGTTCGACCTGTCGGTGTCCTATGAGCAGGACGACCATGAATTTCGCTACGGCCAGGCGTCGGCCCGGGCGATCAAGGTGTCCAACCACCATGAGCCGTTGCCGCTGGCGATTCACTTGCGCAGCAATCGCTACCACGACACGGCGTGCCTGCACTGCGTCTACAACGAGGCGTACTTCCAGGCACACGAGGTGCAGGCCCTGGCCGATCGCCTGGTGTATGTGCTGGAGCAGGGGCTGGAAAACACCGCGCTGCCCCTGGCTGACTTCTCGCTGATAACGCCCGAGGAAACCGCGCAGTTGCAACGCTGGAACGCCACCGCCCAGGCCTATCCCGCAGCGCAAACCCTGCATGGGCGCGTCGAGGCCCAGGCCGCGGTGACGCCGCATGCGGTGGCGGCGGTGTATCAGGGGCAGCGATTGACGTATGACCAATTGAATCAACGGGCCAATGCCCTGGCGCGGCAGCTATTGGTGCTCGGGGTAAAGCCCGACGACCGTGTGGCGATCGTCGCCCGGCGCGGCCTGGAGACGCTGGTGGGCTTGCTGGGGATTCTCAAATCCGGCGCCTGTTATGTCCCGGTGGACCCGGCCCATCCTGCCGAGCGCCTGCACTACCTGCTCGATGACAGCGCGCCGGTGGCGGTGCTGACGCAGACGGATTTGCTCGAGCGTCTACCGG
The DNA here is from genome assembly GCF_013385345.1 of Pseudomonas sp. I8001. Classification (NCBI taxonomy): domain Bacteria; kingdom Pseudomonadati; phylum Pseudomonadota; class Gammaproteobacteria; order Pseudomonadales; family Pseudomonadaceae; genus Pseudomonas; species Pseudomonas sp. I8001. The sequence continues at coordinate 4,719 of NZ_JACAQC010000045.1, read as the reverse complement.
TATTGAGCGTGCCGGTCATCAATCTGGATCACGCCACGGCGCAGTTGGCGCGCAACCCGCAAGTGGCGATGACACCCGCCAACCTCGCTTATGTGATCTACACCTCGGGCTCCACCGGCCTGCCCAAGGGCGTGATGGTGGAGCACCACACCGTGGCCAACCTGGTGGACTGGCATTGCCAGGCCTTCGATTTGCACGCGGGCAGCCATACCGCCAGCGTTGCCGGTTTCGGGTTTGACGCCATGGCCTGGGAGGTCTGGCCAGCGCTGTGCGTGGGCGCGACCTTGCACTTGCCGCCGGCCCACGACGGCGCCGAAGACATCGACGCGCTGCTGGCCTGGTGGCGCGCGCAACCACTGGACGTATGCTTCCTGCCCACGCCGGTGGCCGAGTATGCGTTCAGCCAGAATATTGAACACCCGACTTTGCGCACGCTGCTGATTGGTGGCGACCGCCTGCGCCAGTTCAACCAGGCGCGCAGTTTCGCGGTGATCAACAACTACGGTCCCACTGAAGCCACCGTGGTTGCCACCTCGGGCCTCGTTGAGGCCGGGCAGGCGCTGCACATCGGCAAACCCATCGCGAATGCCGCGGTCTACCTGCTGGATGAGCAACAGCGGCCGGTGCCCATCGGTACTGCAGGCGAGTTGTACGTCGGCGGGAAAGGCGTGGCGCGGGGCTATTTGAACCGCCCGGACATGACCGCAGAGCGCTTCCTTGATGACCCATTCAACCCAGGCCGCATGTACCGCACCGGCGACCTGGCGCGTTGGCTGCCGGATGGGAATATTGAATATTTGGGCCGCAACGACGACCAGGTAAAAATTCGCGGCGTGCGTATCGAGCCGGGGGAAATCGAGTCCGCCCTGGCGGGTCATGAAGGGGTCACCGAAGCGGTGGTGCTGGTACGCGAGGGGCAGCTGTTGGCCTGGTTCACCGAGCATGCGCCGGTAGCGATTGAAGCGCTTCGCGCCCATCTTAAATCACGCTTGCCGGATTACATGGTGCCGCAGGCCTACGTAAAGCTGGACGCGTTGCCCCTGACGGCCAACGGCAAACTCGACCGCAAGGCCTTGCCGGCACCCGGTGCCGATGCATTTATCAGTCGAGTCTACGAGGCCCCAGAAGGTGCTACGGAAATCGCCCTGGCGCAGATCTGGGCCGACGTGCTGCACGTCGAGCAAGTAGGGCGGCATGACCATTTCTTCGAGTTGGGCGGCCATTCGCTGTTGGCGGTCCAGTTGGTGCAGCACATGCGCCAGGTCGGGTTGCAGGCCGACGTGCAGGTGCTGTTCGGCCAGCCGACCCTGGCCGCACTGGCGGCAGCGGTCGGCCAGGGCACCGAGCTTGAGGTGCCGGCCAACCGTGTTCCGGCAGGTTGCCAATTGATTACTCCGGACCTGCTGGCGCTGGCCGAACTGGACCCGCCGACGATAGAACGCATCGTCGCCGCGATCCCCGGCGGCGCCGCCAATGTGCAGGAGATCTACCCGCTGGCGCCGTTGCAGGAAGGCCTGCTGTATCACCACATCACCGACGAGCGCGATCCGTACCAGCAACACGCGATGTTCAGCTTTGCCCGCCGTGAACAGCTGGAAGCGTTCGCCCAGGCGCTGCAACAGGTGATCGACCGCCATGACATCCTGCGCACCAGCCTGGCGTGGGATGCCCTCGAACAACCGATGCAAGTGGTGTGGCGCAAGGCGATTCTGGACGTGCAATCGGTGGCCCTCCAGGGGGACTCAATTCTCGAACAACTGCGCGAACGCCAGCGGCCACTGGACTTGCGCAAGGCGCCGCTGATGGCCCTGGATTACGCCGAAGACCGGCAGAACCGCCGTTGGGTGGGCATGCTGCGTTTCCATCATCTGGTGAACGACGCCACTTCCACGCAAGTACTGATGGCGGAAATCCAGGCTCATCTGCTTGGCCAGCAACAGCAATTGCCGGCGCCGGTGCCCTATCGCAACGTGGTCGCCCAGGCCCGGTCGGCGGAACGCCAGGCCGGGCACGAAGCGTTCTTTCGCGAGCGGCTGGCGGATGTCGACGAGCCGACCCTGGCCTTCGGTTTACAGGAACGCCAGGCGGATCGCCGTGACACCGAGGAAGCCGACGTGCTGCTTCCCGACGCACTCGGCCAGTTGTTGCGCGAGCAGGCCCGCACCTTGGGTGTCAGCGCGGCGAGCCTGTTTCATCTGGCGTGGGCCCAGGTACTGGGTCGCGTCTCGGGCCGTGACGATGTGGTGTTCGGTACGGTTCTGCTGGGACGCCTGCAGGCCGGTGAGGGCGCGGACCGTGCCCTGGGCATGTTCATCAACACCTTGCCACTGCGGGTACGCCTGGCCGGGGTGACGGTGCGCGAGGCGATCAGGCAGACGCAGCAGCAACTCAGCGCCTTGCTCGCCCACGAGCAAGCGTCCCTGGCGTTGGCCCAGCGTTGCAGCGGCGTCACACCGCTGTTCAACAGCCTGCTGAATTACCGGCATGTCTCGGTCGAGGCACTAGAGGTGCTGCAGCCCGGCATCGAATTGCTGAGCAGCGAAGACATCCTCAGCTACCCACTGATGCTGACGGTGGACGACCTGGCCAGCGGTTTCCGGCTCAAGGCCAAGGCGCCCCGCAAGGTCGGTGCCCAGCGCCTGCTGGACTACCTTGGCACGGTGCTGGCGGGATTGGTGGAGACGCCCGAGGCGCCGCTGTTCGATGTGCAGGTGCTGCCCGCGACCGAACTGCAACAGCAACTGGTGGACTTCAACGCCAGCGAAACCGACTACCCCGTGGACCAGACCGTCCACGCCCTGTTCGAAGCCCATGCCCGGCACACACCTCACGCGATGGCGGTGCAGGCCGGTGAGCAGCAACTGACTTACCGCCAGCTCAACGAGCGCGCCAACCGCCTGGCCTATCACCTGCGCGAGCGCGGCGTGCAGCCGGATTCGCGGGTGGCCTTGTGTGTCGAGCGCGGGTTGGACCTGGTGGTGGGCTTGCTGGCCATCCTCAAGGCGGGGGGCGCCTATGTACCGTTGGACCCGGGCTACCCTCGCGAGCGTCTCGCCTACATGCTGCAAGACAGCGCGCCGGTCGCCTTGCTGGTACACGGCGCGACCCGGGATTTGCCGGGGGAGGTGTCGATACCGGTGATCGACCTCGACCACGGCGCCTGGCAGCAGGCGCCTGAAGGCAACCCGCGAGTGCCGGGGCTGAGCGTACGCAACCTGGCGTACGTGATGTACACCTCCGGCTCCACCGGCACGCCCAAGGGCGTGATGATCGAGCATCGGGGCCTGGGCAACCTGATGCACTGGGGCTCGCAACTGTGCCCGAATGCCGAGGGTGGCGCGTTGTTGCAGCGGGCGCCGTTCAGTTTTGACGGTTCGGTGTGGGAGCTGTTCTGGCCGCTGACCAATGGCATGCGCCTGGTCCTGGCGCGTCCCGATGGGCACCGTGAGCCGGCGTACCTGGCGCAGGTGATTCGTGAGCAACAGGTCAGTGTGATCAAGTTTGTGCCGGCGATGTTGCAGCAGTTTCTGGAGCTGGAGGAGTCTGCGCTTTGTACCAGCCTTACCGACGTTTTATGCGGTGGCGGGGAGCTGACAGAGGCCTTGGCCCGTGGGGTTCAGGCGCGGTTGCCCAAGGTGCGCTTGCATAACGTCTACGGACCGACCGAGGCGACGGTGGACAGCAGTGCCTGGACGCTGGAGCCGGGTGCGCCGGTGCCGGGGGTGCAGTTGCCGATTGGGCGGGCCATCAGTAATACCCGGCTTTACGTATTGGATGAGCATGATCGGCCGGTGCCGCTGGGGTGCAGTGGGCAGTTGCATATCGGCGGGGTGGGCGTGGCTCGCGGGTATCTGGGGTTGGCGCAGATGACGGCGGAGCGGTTTATCGATAGCCCGTTTGTGGCGGGGGATCGGTTGTATCGCACGGGGGATCTGGTGCGGTATTTGCCGGACGGGAATCTGGAGTTTCTGGGGCGCAATGACTTTCAGGTGAAGCTGCGTGGGGTGCGGCTGGAGCTGGGGGAGGTTGAGGCACGGTTGGCGGCGCATCCTGCATTGCGCGAGGTGGCGGTGTTGATTCGGGATGAGCGGTTGGTGGCGTATTTCACTGTTCGTGATGCGGTGCCGGGGCTTGAGGCGTTGCGCAGTTACATGGTGGAGGGGTTGCCTGAGTACATGGTGCCTTCGGCGTTTGTGCGGGTGGAGGTGTGGCCGCTTAATCCGGCGGGGAAGCTGGATCGCAAGGGGTTGCCGGAGCCTGGGGTGGAGGCGGTGTTGAGTCGCGCCTATGAACCGCCTCAGGGGGAGGTGGAGACGGTGATTGCTGGGGTTTGGGCGCAGGTGCTGAAGCTGGATCGGGTGGGGCGTCAGGATCATTTCTTTGAGTTGGGGGGGCATTCGTTGTTGGCCGTGGGGGTGGTGGCGCGGCTGCGTAAGGCGGGGTTGGAGGTGGATGCCCGGTCGTTGTTCAGTCAGCCGACGGTGGTGGGGTTGGCGGGGGTGGTTGGGAAGCGGGTGGAGCGGGTGGAGGTGGTGCCTGCTTTGGGGATTCCGCAGTTGGGGCGTAGACGTAGGATTTGAGTGGTGGTGTGGTGTGTATATCCGTTATTTAGGTAACGGCCACCTATGGTTCCGCTCTTACAGCGGCTCACTTTGGAAAAGCCCGGAATGCCGGCCCAACCAAAAGTAACCAAAAGGGCTTTGACTCACCACTCGATGC
>NZ_JACAQC010000044.1:0-2703 GCF_013385345.1 Pseudomonas sp. I8001 | reverse complement strand
CGTTACCGCAGCAACGGATATATACCCAAACCCAACCAACACCCAACCACTACTCCGCACTACGCTGCGTATGACTCGATACAAACTGCCGAAACCGCTCAGTCGGCAACCCCTCAAACAACTCCGCCGGGGTGCCCTGGGCATCAATCAACCCATTGGCCATAAACACCACCCGATTGGACACATGCCGCGCAAACCCCATCTCATGGGTCACCACCAACATGGTCCGCCCTTCCTCGGCCAGCGACCGCATCACCCGCAACACCTCCCCCACCAACTCCGGGTCCAGCGCCGACGTCGGCTCATCAAACAACATTACTTGCGGGTTCATCGCCAACGCCCGGGCAATCGCCACCCGCTGCTGCTGCCCACCCGACAAATGCGCCGGGTAATAATCACGGCGATCATAAAGCCCCACCTTGTGCAGCAGTTGCTCAGCTTCCTCCACACACTCGGCCTTCGAACGCTTGAGCACCCGCATCGGCCCCTCGATGACATTTTGCAAAACCGTCATATGCGACCACAGGTTAAAACTCTGGAACACCATGCCCAGCTTGCTGCGCATGGTCTCCACCTGCCGCGTGCTGCCAGGCAACAACCGACCGTTGCGCTGGCGCTTGAGCTCGATGGTTTCGCCGTCGAGCACAATACTGCCCTCGTCCGGGGTTTCCAGCAGGTTGATACAACGCAGGAAAGTGCTCTTGCCCGAACCGCTGGCACCGAGGATGGAAATCACGTCACCTTTGTGAGCCTCCAGCGAAATCCCCTTGAGAACCTGTGCCGAACCGAAAGCCTTGTGAATGTTGTTAACCGTAAGGGCGCTCTGAATCTGAGTACTCATGACAAGCTCCGCTGCAATCAGGAATGAGAAATAGGTTCGGGGGTTTGCTTGACCGGCAGGTCTTTCGGCCGCTCACGCAGATGGGGCGACAGACGATGTTCAATCCAGGCCACCACACGCACCACCAGGAAATTCAGGATCAGGTAGATCAACGCCGCACAAATGAACACTTCCATGGTGCGGTAGGTACGCTGGATGATTTGTTGCGCCACGCCGGTGACGTCCCACACGGTGACCAGGCTGGCCAGCGCGGTGGACTTGACCAGCAAGATGGCCTCGGTGGAATAGGCCGGAAGCGCCTGGCGCAAGGTGACGGGGCCGATCACTCGCCACAGCAGGGTCCAACGCCCCATGCCCACCGCCTGCCCCGCTTCGATCTGCCCTTGAGGCACGCTCAGCAGGCCACCGCGAATGATTTCAGCGGTGTAACCGGCGGTGCACAGCGCCAGGGAGACCACGGCGCAGCCATAAGGCGACCTCAACACCACCCACAGGAAGCTGTCGCGAATCGCCGGGAACTGCCCCAGGCCGTAATAGATCAGGAACATCTGGATCATCAGCGGCGTGCCGCGAAACAGCATGATGTAGAAACGCGCCGGGTAGCTGAGGAATGGCCAGCGGCTGACGCGCATGGACACCACGCCCAGCGACAGCAGCAACCCCAGGGTCAGGGACGAAAAAAACAAGGCCAGGGTGATGGGCAAGGCACCCAGCAACTTGAGCATGGTGTCGGCAAGAAAGGCGAAATCGATCATGGCAAACGGTCCCTTCTCACGACTGTGCAGGATTGCGCCGCTGCGTACGCTGTACGCGCGCTTCGGCAATATTGAAAAGACGGCCCGAAAGCCCGGTCAGAATCAGGTAGCACACGCCGCCGACGATGTAGAACGTGAAGTACTGGCGCGTGGAACCCGCCGCCACCTGGCTGGCGCGCATCAGTTCCACCAGGCCAATCACCGAAATCAGCGCGGAGTCTTTCAGGCTCATTTGCCAGACGTTGCCCAGGCCCGGCAGCGCGTACCGCCAGATCTGCGGGATCAGCACCCGGCGAATCCGCGTTGCGCGGTTCATGCCGATCGCCAGTGCTGCCTCAAGCTCACCCTTGGCCACCGCGATAAAGGCACCGCGATAGACCTCAGCCTGATACGACGCCGAGATCAATCCAACGGCGATGGCCCCCACCATGAACGGCGGGACATCGACATAGCCTTCACCGCCAAACCAGTGATTGACGGCCGTCACCACACTGGCACCGCCGAAATAGAACAGGTAGATCACCAACAGCTCCGGAATCCCCCGGAACAGGATGGAATAGGCATCCCCCAGGTATCGCAAGGCACGCTTTTTGGAAAGCTTGGCCATGGCCACCAGGCTGCCGACCAGCGCACCGACCACCAGCGCCGCAAGGGTCAACAACACGGTCATGAGGGCGGCCTTGAGCAAGGCCATCCCCCAACCCGTGTCGCCAAAACTGAGCATCTGCATGAGACTCATCAAGTCACTCCTACCGAAAACACATAAAGCACCGGAACCTTGAAATCCGTCTCAACCTGCCCGACGTCCATGAAGCAAAGGGTGCAACTGCCTGCCTGGTTTACTTGACCATCGGCAGGTTCAAACCCTGCTCCTTGGCGCAATCAATCGCGATCTGGTAGCCCGCATCCGCATGACGCATCACGCCGGTCGCCGGGTCGTTGTGCAGCACGCGCGCGATACGCTCAGCGGCTTCGTCGGTACCGTCGCAGACAATCACCATGCCCGAGTGCTGGGAGAAGCCCATGCCGACGCCGCCGCCGTGGTGCAACGAAACCCAGGTCGCGCCGCTGGCGGTGTTGAGCAGGGCGTTGAGCAGTGGCCAGTCG
>NZ_JACAQC010000043.1:0-156899 GCF_013385345.1 Pseudomonas sp. I8001 | reverse complement strand
GCCGATGCCGACGCCGACGCTGATGCTGATGCGGACGCCGATGCTGACGCTGACGCTGACGCGGATGCGGATGCGGATGCGGATGCGGATGCGGATGCCGACGCTGATGCTGATGCTGATGCGGACGCCGATGCCGATGCTGATGCCGATGCTGATGCTGACGCTGACGCGGATGCCGATGCCGACGCCGACGCCGACGCCGACGCCGACCTCGAAGCCTTCGACGACCTCGCTACCGGCGAAGTAACCATCAAACCCGTAACATCCAACACCGGCCTGGCCGATATGCGCGTGTTCACCCTGTTGGGTGTCGGCGGCATCATTCTGGGCGATCACACCAAGCAGCAGGAGTTCTCGGTTGCCGAGGGTTCCAGCGGAACGCTGAACCTGCAGTTTGCCCAGGCCGACCTGGTCTCGCTGTTGGGCGGTGGCTTCACTGCGACGCTGGAAGTGAGCGACGGTGCCGGTGGATGGTTGCCGGTGCAGCAAGGCAGCAACGGTTCGGGCTTGCTCGACCTGTTGGGGCTGTTCGGACAAAGCTCCAGCGCCAAAATCGAAGGCCTGGAAGCCGGGCAGTATCGCTTTACCCTCAAGCTCGACCCCAACCTGGTCAGCGTTGGTGCAGGGGCCACGGCCAAGTTGAGCGTCACCAATGACAGCCTCACCGACTTCACCGGGGAAGCAGGGCCGGATGTCACCGGCAACGTCATCACCGACCCGGGCATTGGCGGTAAACCGGATGAACCGGGAACCGGCGGGCCAGTGAAGGTGCAGGTCGAGGTCAACGGCGAATTCGTCGATGCCGACGCCACCACCGGCACGGTGCTGCAGGGTCAATATGGTCAGCTGACCATCTTCGCCAACGGCGAGTACAAGTACACCCCGAACGGCGATGTCGCCAGCATCGGCAAGGTGGATGCCTTCGAGTATCACCTGGTCAATGGTGCCGGTGCTTCGGCCTCGGCAACCTTGTATGTGCGTATCGACAGCCCGAGTGTCAACGTGGACTGGAGCGCTACCGATCCATCTGCGCCCGGCGTGATCAACACGGTTGCCAATGATGACCTGGGTTCGGCACAGATCGACATCGTCAACCTGGTCACCCAGGCCGACCTGGCGACCCTGAGCTACAACCTGGCACTGCTCGGCAGCAGTACGGGTACGGGTGCCGAGATCAACGTTGCCACGGGCACGACCGCAGAGCTTGCGATCAACGTCACCGTCACCGGCATTGCGTTGTTGCCAGGCACGACCGTCAATCTGCAGAAGTTCATCGGTAACGAATGGGTCACGCAGCAGACCACTACCCAGGCGAACCACACGTTCCAAGGGTTGGATGCCGGGACCTATCGCGTGACCGGGACGACCGGTGCCGTGCTGTCGCTGAGTGCGCTGCACATTGCGCAGAAGCTCACTACCACCTCCCTCACGGAGTTCGTGACCGGTGCAATGAGCAATGCGACTGGCAACCTGCTGTCCGACAGCTTGTCCGGGCCGGATGTCCTCGGTTCGCCGCTGACGGTACTCAGTGTGCTGGTCAACGGGGTCTATGTGATTCCTGGGCAAACGGGGACGAAAATCAACGGTGACCACGGCACATTGACCGTGTTTGCCGATGGTAAGTACGTCTACACCCCGCATGCCGGGCTGACGCTGGACGAGATTGGCCAGGTGGATAAATTCACCTACAAGCTCACCACGCCAACCGGCCAGGAAGACACCGCCGACCTCTACGTGCGCATCGACTCGCCGGATCGCGACCTGGTCTGGGACGACGCCAACCCGGGTGCGCCAGCCACTGAAGGTGCCGGCATTGCCGCTGCCCACAGTGCGGTGGACCAGGCGGCGGATGACGGCGCCAACGTTGACGGCGATCACCACGATGCCGTGGTGGCCGACGACACCGACTTCACCCATGTCGATGCTGGCGCGGGTGCAGACGGGTTGTTGTGGGAAGGCGGCGATGCAGCCATCAACCTTACCGACCTGATTGGCACAGTCAACGGGGTGCACAGCATCGACCTGAACGATGTCAGCGCCGTCGACCTGACCCTGAGCCTCGAAGACCTGGTGTCCATCACCGGGCCTGAGTCGGATCGCTTGATGATCCAGGGCGACGATCAGGACAGCGTGCACCTGACAGGTGACTGGAGCGCCGGTGCGACCCAGGTAGAGAACGGTCTTGAGTACGTGATCTACACCAGTCCGGAAGATGAAACCCATCAGCTCTGGGTGCAGAGCGGCATCAGCGTGGTGTAACGCCACCCCTGCCGGCCGGGCCGCGAGGCCCGGTTTTCCCTACCAACGGTAATGCAGCGATGGGCCGTGACGTCAGTCACGGTCCGTTGTTGTACTCATCAGGTTTGACAACAGTCAGGTGACTAGCAGTGAGGCAAAAGAGTTTGGCCAAGCAGCTGTCTGCCGTAATTCTGGCAGTCGCAATGATCGCGCCCGAGCGTGCGCCGGTCATGGCAGCGTCGTATATCGACGATGAAGAACGCGTCAACATCATCAGCCCGAGCAACCTGGGCACACATTTACCCGGTGGGCCAACGGGCGTCAGCGCACCGGTGGCACCCGAGCATGTCATACCGAGCAACCTTGACCTGACACGCGCCATTCAACTGGCGGTGGAATGGCACCCGGCAATTTCCGAGGCGATCGGCCAGCTGTACCAACAAAACGAGAACGTGAACATCGCCCGTTCCGGTTATTACCCGCAAGTCAGCGGCGGCTTCAACTCCGGCTACGACAGCGGCCTGAGGGGCAACGGCCAGAGCCGTGCGTTTTCGTTGTCGGCGTCGCAGATGCTCTATGACTTCGGCAAGGTCTCAAGTTCTGTCGACAGTGCGCTGGCGCGGGTCAGTGCCAGCCAGGCGTCGGTGTTGCTGTCGATCGATCAGGTGGCGCGCGATACCTCGTTCGCCGTGATCGAACTGCAGCGCTCGCAGTTGCTGGTGCAACTGGCTCGCGAGCAAATCGACGGCATTTCGGCGATTGCAGAGCTGGCCAAAAAGCGCAGCGACATGGGCGCCAGCACCCGTTCGGACCTGATCCAGGCCCGCTCGCGGGTCGAGGCCTCGGTGGCGACGCAATTGCAATTCACCGCGCAATTCAATCGCTGGCGCAGCACGTTGAGCAGCCTGCTTGGGTCGCAGGCGCCAGTGAGCGTGGCGAATGGTTTTCCGGCAAGCCTGGAGCAATCCTGCGTGGGCGTGGTACCCGATGCGGCAGTCACGCCGACCCTGCTGATCGCCCAGGCGCAGCGTGTCGATGCGCTGGCGCTGATTGCGCAAGCCCGTGCCGAGGCGTTGCCGACCGTGTCGCTGGACCCGTCCATCACGCACTACCTGGACAACAACGACGACAGCAACGTCCCCGGCGGCCGCGACCGTACCCGTTATGGCGTATTTCTCAACGTGAAAATGCCGCTGTACCAGGGCGGCGCAATCACCGCCCGCAAATCCGCCGCGCAACAGGCCCTGCGTTCCGCCGATGCCGCCAACGACGCCGCGCGCCTTGCGGTTCGCCAGGGGTTGCTGGAGGCGCGGGATCAAATCTCAAGCCTCAGCCAGCGGCTATCCACCCTGGATTTTCGTGAGCGCAGCATCTCCGAAACCCGCGACCTGTATCGCCAGCAGTACCTCGAACTGGGCACACGGCCGTTGCTCGACCTGCTGAATGCCGAGCAGGAAATTCACCAGGCACGCATGGACCGGGAAAACACCGCCGCTGACCTGCGCCGCCTGAAAATCGATTGCCTCTACAACACGGGCGCACTGCGCACGGCGTTCCACCTGGACAACAGCACCCTGCAAGGTGTGGAGATTCGGCCATGAATGATGCTGTGATGCTTGCGGACGAAACCAACGCAGTACAAACACCGCTGAACCCGGCGCCCGCAGTGGATTATGACGTGTGGCTGGAGGCCGTCCTGAGCGTGGCCCGGCATTACCGCCTGGAATGCTCGGCCCAAAGCGTGCGCATCGCCGCACAATGGACCGAAGGCGCTTCGGTGGAAGAGGTGGTACGGCAGATGGCCCGCCAGGCGGGGTTGAACTGCGTGATTGCCGACTTCAGCGAAACCACGCTGATGCAGCGCCAATTACCGGTGGTGCTGCAATTTGCCGACGGCCAGGTGGGTGTGCTCGAAACCCTCGGCGACGGCGACAACCTGGGCATCGCCTACAGCGGCGACGGCGGCCTGCAAAGCCGGCTCACCCGCCAGGACCTGTTGGAGCAAGCGCGCAAGAGCGTGATTCTGCGACCCATGGCGGCAATGCGTGACCGGCGTGTCGACGACTACATCAAGCCTTACGAGAAGGCGTGGTTCAAAAACATCGTGCTGCGCGACCTGCGGCCCTATGGCTATGTGATGCTCGCTTCGCTGGTCACCAGCGTGCTGGGGTTGGCCGGGGTACTGTTTTCGATGCAGGTGTACGACCGGGTGATCCCGGCCGAATCCATGCCCACCCTGTATGTGCTGTTTGGCGGGGTGATGCTGGCGCTGGTGTTTGATTTCATCATGCGCATCACCCGTGTGCGCATCACCGACATGCTCGGTAAACGCGCGGATCTGCGTGTTTCCGACCTGGTGTTCGGGCATGCCATTCGCTTGCGTAACAGCGCCCGGCCGAAGTCCACCGGCTCGTTCATTTCGCAGCTCAAGGAACTGGAACAACTGCGTGAGCTGATCACCTCCAGCACCGCCACGGCGCTGGCCGATCTGCCGTTCTTCCTGCTGTTTCTGGTGATCTACTGGTTGATCGCCGGCCCGCTGGTGGCGGTGCCAATGGTGGCTGTGCTGTTCCTGATAGTGCCCGGGCTGTTGGCGCAGAAAAAACTCGCGGCACTGGCGAATGAGTCGATGCGTGAAAGCTCGTTGCGCAGCGCCATGCTGGTGGAGACCATACAAGGCCTGGACGACATCAAGGCGTTGCAGGCCGAACAGCGCTTCCAGCAACAATGGAATCACTACAACGCCACCTGCGGCGACGCCAGCCTGCGCCTGCGCATGCTCACCAACAAACTGGTGGCCTGGAGCAACAATGTGCAGGGCTCGGTGTTTGCCGTGGTGGTGGTGTTCGGCGCGCCCATGGTCATGGCCAGCGACATGACCACCGGTAGCCTTGTCGCGGCGTCGATCCTGGCGTCGCGGATGATGGCGCCGATGTCCCAGATCACCCAGGTGCTGACGCGCTGGCAGCAGGCCAAGGTTGCGCTGCAAGGCCTGAACCGGATCATGGAATTGCCGGTGGACCATCCCGAGGGCAGCAAGCGCGTGCACCTGCCGGTGATCAAAGGCCAATACGCGCTGAGCCAGGCCACATTCCAGTATTCCGACGATGCCCCCGTACCGGCGCTGCGTGTGGCCGACCTGAAGATCCAGCCGGGCGAGCGCATCGCGATTCTGGGGCGTAACGGCGCGGGTAAATCTACGCTGTTGCAGGCATTGGCCGGGATGCTCGACCTCAAGGCCGGCACCATCAGCCTGGATAGCGTTGCCCTCAGCCACATCGACCCCGCCGACGTGCGCCGCGACGTGGGGCTGATGACACAAAACTCGCGGCTGTTCCACGGCACGCTGCGCGACAACCTGATCATGGGGGCGCCGCATGCCAGCGATCAGGAAATCCTCCAGGCCCTGGCGCTGACCGGTGCGGACGACTTCATCGGCAAGTTCGCCGACGGCCTGGACCACATGATCCTGGAAGGTGGCCTGGGCCTGTCGGGCGGGCAGCGTCAGTCGCTGCTGCTGTCGCGGCTGATGATTCGCCAGCCGCATATCGTGTTGCTCGACGAGCCCACCGCGTCCCTGGATGAAGCGACCGAGCGCCAGTTGATCCACAACCTCGACCGCTGGGCAGCCCACCGCACGCTGATTATCGCCACGCACCGCATGAGTGTATTGAGCCTGGTGAATCGGGTGATCGTGGTCGATAACGGCCAGATCATCGTCGATGACAGCAAAGCCAACGCGATTGCGCGCCTGTCCAAACCGAAGGGGAAAACCCAGTGAAAAGCCCTGCGCCGAAAACCATACCCCTGCTCGCCACCGAAGACGAAGGCGCCCGGCATACCCACGACGGCGTGGATGAACGCACCGTGGTGCGCGCCACGCGCGTGGTGGGCTGGGTGTTTGTCATGCTGATTGCGTTTGGTGCCTGGGCCTACTTTTTTGAAGTGGACGAAGTCTCGACGGGCAGCGGCAAAGTCATCCCGACCTCGCGTGAGCAAATCATCCAGTCGCTGGAAGGCGGCATCGTCACGGAATTGAATGTGGGGGAGGGCGATATCGTTAAAAATGGCCAGACGTTGGCCAGGCTTGACCCGACCAAGACCGAATCCAACTTTGATGAAAGTGCCGCCAAGTACCGGGCGTCGCTGGCCAGCGTCGCGCGTTTGCAGGCCGAGGTAGACGGTAAACCGTTACTGTTCCCCCCGGAGCTTGAGCGTTACCCCGCACTGGTGCGCGCCGAAACCGACCTGTTCAACACTCGGCGCAAGGGCCTCGAAGAATCGTTGGCCGGCGTGCGATCGTCGCTCGGGCTGGTGCGTAGCGAGCTGGAAATCACCGAAAACCTGGCCAAGGTCGGCGCCGCCAGCAACGTTGAGGTGTTGCGCCTCAAGCGCCAAAAGGCCGAGCTGGAGTTGAAACTGACCCAGGCCCGCTCCGAGTATATGGTGCGGGCCGGTGAGGACCTGGCGAAGGTCAATGCCGACGTCGAGACGCTGTCGTCAGTCATGCGCGGGCGCTCCGACTCGGTGACCCGCCTGACCCTGCGCTCGCCGGTGCGCGGTATTGTCAAGGGGATCGAGGTCACCACCATCGGCGGGGTTATCCCGCCCAACGGGCGCCTGATGCAGATTGTGCCCCTGGATGAGCAGTTGTTGATCGAGGCGCGTATCTCCCCGCGAGACATCGCCTTTATCCATCCCGACCAGGTGGCCAAGGTCAAGATCACCGCCTACGACTACGCCATTTATGGCGGCATGGACGGCAAGGTCGTGACCATTTCTCCGGACACTATCCAGGACGAGGTCAAGCCAGAAGTTTTTTACTACCGAGTGTTCATCCGCACCGACGCTGACACCTTGAAAAACAAGGCCGGCAAGTCGTTTTCGATTGTGCCTGGGATGATTGCCTCGGTGGATATCAAGACCGGCCAGAAAACCGTGCTCGACTATTTGATCAAGCCCATGAACCGTGCGCGGGAGGCCTTGCGCGAGCGTTAGGCGAGGTGGCTGTGGCCAGGTTTGCGTTGTGGTGGATGCTGTTGTGGGCCGGCGTGCCGGGCGCGTGGGCCCTGAGCGAGGGGTCGACACCGTTGCTTTGGAACACCCCGGCCGACCAGTCGACCTGCAACCAGGTCGACTCTGCACTCTGGGTCGAGTTGGCCGGGGGCGATGAGTGCATTCGCTATTTTTCCGGGGCGGTGCTGAGCCGTGCGCCCGTGGTGATCGTGATGTTTCATGGCGACCGCAACGTGGAAATGCACCGCTCGCCCGAGTCGATCCTTGGCAATACCCTGGCCGCCAAGGCCAGGCAGGCCAAGGCCCTGAGCCGGCGTGCGGGCGTACCGGTGGTGATTGTGGCGCGACCTGGCACCTACGGTTCCAGCGGCAACCATGGGCAGCGGCGCCAGGCGCGGGAATTCATTGTGCTGGACGCTGCGCTCAACGAGCTGCGCAAGCGTTACGGCATCGGGCAGTTTGTGTTGCTGGGGCACAGCGGCGGCGCCACGGTGGCCGCGGCGTTGTTGACCTTGGGGCGTACCGATGTGAAGTGTGCGGTGATGACTTCCGGCGCGTTTGCCCTGGTGCAGCGCGCGCAGATGTTGCGTCAAAGCAAAGGCCTGCCTTCGCGTCCGGGACGCGACACCAATGGTTTATTGCACCCCTACGATCCCCTGGAGCACCTGGCCGGCATTGCCGTTGCGCCTGCGCGGCAGTTGTTCGTGATTGGCAGCGTGGACGACCAGGTAACCCCATTTGTGTTGCAGGAGCGTTTTTACCGGGCGTTGATTCGCGCCGGGCATCAGGCGCAGTTGGTCAAGGCGCAGGGTGTGCCTGCGATGTTTCACCAACTGCGCAATGACATTGGCCTGAAGACAGCAGCGGGCTGCGCGGGCTAACCCGCCGGCACCGCCTGTTCGGTCGTGTTCAGCCAATCACAGATCTGCGACAACCCGGTACCACCGGAGCTTTTCACCAGTACCCAATCCCCCGCCTGGAACCACTGGCCGGGGTGGCGCGCCAACGCCTGGCCTAATGCCGTGGCATCCTCGAACCACTGCACTGACAGCTCACTGCGCAGCACCCGGTACACCTCACGCATCAGCGGTCCGCACAGCACCAAATGCCGGGGCGCCGCCGCGCGCAGCGAGTCAGCCAATTCCAGGTGGTAGCGCTGGGCGTCGGGGCCCAGTTCCAGCATGTCGCCCAACACTACTACCCGGTGCCGCGAGGCCACGGGCAGGTCGGCCATCGAGCGCAAGGCCGCAGCCATCGAGCCGGGGTTGGCGTTGTACGCATCGTTGATCAGCTGGAAATGCCCGTCGGTGCATTTGATCGAGCGGATATTGCCGCGACCTTCCACCGGTTGGAAGCCGGTCAGCACTTCCAGTGCCTGGTCGGCGTCAAGCCCGGCGGCGAACAGCGACGCCAGCACCCCCAGTGCGTTGAGCACCATGTGTCGGCCGCGAGCACTCAGGCTGAAATCCAGCCGTTGCGTGTCACGTTGCGCGGTGACGTAGACCCGGTCGGCCTCGCTGCACACGTCGAGCAGGCGCACATCGGCATCGGCGTGTTCGCCATAGCTGGTCACGTGCAAGCGCGCGACTTCGGCGGCCTGGGCGAACACCTCGTAGTGCGGCATATCGCGGCACAGCACCGCGTGCCCACCCGGTGCCATCGAGCGGAAGATCGCGCTTTTTTTACGCGCCAGGTTTTCCAGGGTGCCATGGTATTCCAGGTGCGCCGGAGCCAGCCCGGTCACGATAGCAATGTGTGGGCGCACCAGCTCCGAGTTAATCGGCATGCGGCCCACGGCCATTTCCAATACCCAGAATTTGGCCAGCCGGGGCATGCTCGCCAGGTTCCAGGCGATCCCATGGGGCAGGTTGGCGTTGGCCTCGGTGTGGCCCACTTCGCCCCAGTGTTTCAGGGCGTGGCCGAGCATGGCGACCACGGTGGTTTTACCGAAGCTGCCGGTGACGCCGAACACCTGGCCAGTGAATTGCTGCCTGGCGTATCGACCCATTTGCAGCATGGCCTCGCTGGTATCGGCGACCTGTAACACCGGCAGGCCGCTGTCCAGGTAGGGCGTCGGGTCTACACACAAGAACGCCGAGGGGCGCCGCTCAGGACTGGCCTGGGCCCAGCGCAGCGCTGACTGCACTTCGTTCGGTCCCACCTTGCTGGGGTGCCGATTGAGCATGCGCTGGGGTTTGAAAAACTGCATGGACGGCGTCAAACCCGACGTGTACCAACCGGGCGGCGGCTGTTTGGCCCAGGTGCCGTGTGTCACCCGAGCCAGGGTGTTGGCGTCCCAGACCCAGCCGAGGGGCGCTGCGTCCTGGGCCAGGCTCACTTGCGGCGCGCCGTCGAGCAGGTAGCGGTGGTAGGCAATCAGCCCCGAGAGGTAATGCTCCACGTCGTCGATGCGCACCCTGAACGCGTGGTGACGGATAAAAAACGAACCGGCAATGCGCGCAGGATTGGCGAAATACATCGCCGTTTCCGGCCAGAAATACCCGTTGAACAGATAGCGCGCACGATGATGCAGGGCGCGGTAAAACGCGTGCAGGTCGATCTCGGTGAGCAGGTGGCGCAATTGCGCTTGCTGGGCGATGCGTTCGAGCATCTGCTGCGCAGCCATCATCAATTCCAGTAGCGTCGGAAAGGTGGTGATGCGCTGTTGCACGAACCCCAGATAACCGGCGACGTTATTCAGGCCGAAGCGGAAATACTTTTCGTCAGGTCGGTAGCGGGTCAGTTCGTTCACGCAATAGCTGAGCCAGTGATCGTGCTCGCGCCAGTGCTGTTTTTCGATGAAGTAGTCGAAGGCTTTTTCCACCACGGTTAACCAGCGCTCATCGCCGGTGAGGCCGTACAGGCGGATCAACCCGAACGCGGCCTCGCCGTCATAGTAGATGATCCGGAACGCCTCTTTGACGGTAAGGTCACGGCCATGCAAGACGTGCACGAAGGCGCCGGTGGTCGCGTCCTGCATCCAGGCCATGCCATTGGCCAGGGCTTCCAGCACGGGTAGATAGTGGCGGGTGCCGGTGATTTCGCTGTATTTGACCAGCGCCAACAAACACACGGCATTGCCGCCCAGTTTGATCTCGTCACCGGTGTCCAGCAGATACGCCGCCACACTGCCGTCGGGCAGCGCGTAGGACTTGATCAGTTCCTGGGTAAGGTAGGCCAGCGAGCGGTCGATGGCGGATTTAAGCGCCTCGTCGCCGGTCAGTGCCCAGGCCTCGATCATCGAATAGGTGGTACTGGCGTGGCGCAGGGTGTTGTAGTTTTTTATCGCCCGGTCAAAGCACGGGAAGTAGCCGTAGACGAACTGGCCGCCGCCCTGCACCTGAGTGCTCAGGTAGCTTGCGGCGCTGATGATGCTCGCCTTTACCATGCCGGGCTCCAGCGCTGCGAGGGTGCGCCAGCCGGTTTCTGTCGGGCCAGGGTTCAGCGGGTGGGGCACGCCGTCTTCGGCACAAAAAACGCCCTTGGTGTCGAACAGGAACACGGGGGTCTCGGGTTCAAGTGTGGCGATCAGGTCGGCTGTATTGAGCCCGGTAAAACGGCGCCTGGCGTACACCGAAAAATTGCCGGCATTGAAGCTCGCGTGATTGATAGCGTTGCCGCCATACAGGATCGCGTTGGCGTTCAGTTCCTGTTCGGTGATCGCGATGTGCAGCGCCGCATCGAAGGCGATGCCGCGCCGGAAGTAATTACGCTTGTGGCGCTTGAAGCGCGCATTGAGTTCGGCCCAGGTGATGGCGGTTACGTTGATCGCGCATTCGACGCGTATCCATGAACGTTCGACGATGTTGCCTGACTGCGCACGGTCTCGTTCGTAGGCTCCCTGCAAGCGCTGCACACCGGTTTGCCAGGCGGCTTCGAAGTTATCTGCCGTGATATGAAAAACATGCGCGCGCTGGGTGCCGTCGCTCATGGAGAAAAACAAGGTACAGGGCTGCGCGGTGTCTGATGATACAGCAGGCCCATTCATTTCTTTGCTTAGATGAGCATAACAAGCAAGCCATTGCTGTTTCACAGGCATAGTTCATCACCAGTCTTTAACTTGGAGAGGGGTGGCGCGCAGTGTTCATGATTAAACTGCGCGCCAGCTGATAAATAAGCAGAAAGTTATGCCGCACAGTTTTATAAAGGCAAATTAACCAGGCTTATATATCAAGAGCAGAGCGATGAATCCTCTTTCTCCGGCTCCAGCACGGAGGGCGGGACTTGGCTCTCGTATTGCTGGAGATGGTCACGAATCAGCTTGCGAATAACCTGAGAAATAGTAAGGTCAACTTCCTCGGACAGCGACTCCAGACGCTGCTTGGTCGGGAAGTCGATGAGAATGGTCAGACGTGTTGTTTTTTCAGGCATTTTCTTGATCCTTTTACAAAAGCGCGGTCTCGACTGCCGCGTGCAGTAAGTGCTGGAAGACGTGTGGAGTCCTTAGAACAAACCAATGGGGTAATCAACTGATTCATTGGAGTCTAATTCAAATCGCTGCGCGTTTTCCATCAATGTGCAGTGAAGGTTGCGATTATGTGAAGTTCTGCACCTTCTCCGTACCTCTTATTATCATCGGGTTATAATGCTATGAGATTCGAGTATAGACCGGTTGCAAGAAAGCTATCTCAAAGTGTAGGGGGTGTCAAAAGTCAATCTTATCTATAACTAAAGTAGTGGTTGTACTGTTTGGTGAGTTTGATTATGTATTTTGCGCATTACGTCATGAGATTTTTTCAAGAACTTGGTGCTCACAATATTCTGTCACAAAATACTAATTGATTGTTTTCGAATATCAAGGGTTGTTGTCACGTATAACAGCGATTGTTATTGGAAGAGGGGCAGGGAGGCGCTGCTTTTATCAGAAGGGCGCGACGGTCGTCGTTGAGGTAAAAGGGGCCAGGGCGACCCCTTTCCAGGAGGTGGGGTCAGGCAAACACAAAATACTTACGCACCGTCTCGACCACTTCCCACGTCCCCTTCATCCCCGGCTCCACCACAAAGATATCCCCAGCCCGCAAATGGATCGGCTCCAGGCCGTCCGGGGTGATCACGCAGTAGCCTTCCTGGAAGTGACAGTATTCCCACTTCACATACTCCACCCGCCATTTGCCCGGGGTGCAGATCCAGGTGCCCATGATCTTGCTGCCGTCCTCGCTGGTGTAGGCGTTGAGGTTGACGGTGTGCGGGTCGCCTTCGAGTTTTTCCCATTTGCAGGCGTCCAGCACCGGCAGTGGATGGGTGTCGCGCAGTACGGTGATTGGCTTGGACATGATGATTCCGAGGCAGTGGAAGGGAAGTCCGAACCCTATCGCCTTGGGCGGCCCGCCAGTGGTCTGGACTCGACATCGGGATGCCCAGAAGCGCAGTCATTTGCACATCCGTGAATCACCGCCAACCCCTGTGGGAGCCGGGCTTGCCCGCGATGGCGGAGTGTCAGGCGATGGAAGGGCACGCTGTGCCGACCTCATCGCGGGCAAGCCCGGCTCCCACAGGGGATATTTGTTGTGTGAAGGATTGAGTCGGTACGAAATATCTGTGCGCCAATCAGCCATTTCCTCGCAGTAAGTGCGAAAGATTTCCCGCTTTGCGCTGGAATTCGCAAGAATATTTACAGCCGGCCCTCGTATCATTCACCCTAGTAACGACCGAGAGCCTTGAAATGAATCCAATAAAAACGTGGTGGGACATCAGCCCGCCCTTGAGCACCGCGACCCCGACCTGGCCGGGTGATACGCCGTTTCAGGAAGAGCGGGTCTGGCAGTTCGGCCCCGAGTGCCCGGTGAATGTCGGACGCATCACCCTGTCGCCCCACACCGGCGCCCATGTGGACGCGCCGTTGCACTACAGCGCGGACGGCGCGCCGATTGGCGAAGTGTCTCTGGATGTGTACATGGGCCCGTGCCGGGTGCTGCATTGCCTGGGCAGCGGCGCGCTGGTGCAGCCGCATCAGTTGGAAGGCCGCCTGGAAAACCTGCCGGAGCGTGTACTGTTGCGCACTTATCAACAGGCGCCGCTGGATGCCTGGGATTCGAATTTCACCGCCGTCGCCCCGCAAACGGTCGAGTTGCTGTTCAGCCTCGGTGTGCGCCTGATCGGTATCGACACACCGTCCCTGGATCCGCAGCAGTCCAAGACCATGGACTCCCACAACGCCGTCGCCCGGCATGGCATGGCGATTCTCGAAGGCATCGTCCTCGACGACGTGCCGGAGGGCGATTACGAGTTGATCGCGCTGCCGCTGCGTTTTGCCAACCTCGATGCCAGCCCGGTACGAGCCATTCTCCGCCCGCTCAAGGAGCCCACGCGATGAGCCAGTGTCCTTTCTCCCCTGACTACCAGCCGCCGGAAGAATGGCATAACGCCGAGCTGAATTTTTCCGAGTCCATGAGCTACGGCGACTACCTGGACCTGGGCAAAGTGCTCAGCGCCCAGCACCCGCTGTCGCCGGACCACAACGAGATGCTGTTCATCATCCAGCACCAGACCTCGGAGCTGTGGATGAAGTTGATGCTCCACGAACTCAAGGCCGCCCGCGAACACGTGCGCCTGGGTGAGCTGCCGCCGGCGTTCAAGATGCTGGCGCGGGTGTCGCGGATCTTTGACCAGTTGGTGCACGCCTGGGCGGTACTGGCGACCATGACGCCGTCGGAGTACAAGTCGATCCGCCCGTACCTGGGGCAGTCGTCGGGTTTCCAGTCGTTCCAGTACCGGGAAATCGAATTCATCCTCGGCAACAAAAGCGCGGCGCTGTTGCGGCCTCATGCCCACCGGCCGGAGTTGTTGAAGGAGCTGCAGGTGGCGATTGCCACGCCGTCGCTGTATGACGAGGCGATCAACCTGATGACCAAGGCCGGGCTGGCGATCGACCCCAAGCGCGCCGAACGCGACCCGACGGCGCCGACGGTTCACGATGATTCCGTGGAGGCGGCGTGGCGCGAGGTTTATCGCGATCCGAGCCGGTATTGGGACCTGTACCAATTGGCCGAAAAGTTTATCGACCTGGAGGATTCGTTCCGCCAATGGCGCTTCCGCCATGTCACCACGGTGGAGCGGATCATTGGCTTCCAGCCTGGTACGGGCGGCACCGAAGGCGTGGGTTACCTGCGCAAGATGCTCGACACCGTATTGTTCCCCGAGCTGTGGCGAGTGCGTTCCACGCTGTAATCAAGGCCCAACAAAAAGCCCCGGTACTCATCAGTACCGGGGCTTTTCATTTGGAATACGATCAAAATGTGGGAGCGGGCTTGCTCGCGAAAGCGGTGGGTCAGTCAATACATCAGGTGACTGACACGACGCCTTCGCGAGCAAGCCCGCTCCCACACAAGCCCGCTCCCACATGGGTTATTGCGCTGTTACTGCCTTCGCGTTGTTCAACCGCAACCGGTACGCCACATAGATGATCCCGACCCAGACCGGAATCGCATACACCGACGCCCGCACACCCGGAATCGCCAGCATCACGCAGATGATCATCAGCATGAACGCCAGGCACAGGTAGTTGCTGAACGGGAACCAGAAGGTCTTGAACGACGGCACCACGCCTTGCTCGCCCATGGCCTTGCGGAACTTGATGTGGGTCAGGCTGATCAGCGCCCAGTTGATCATCAGCGAAGCAACCACCAGCGCAAACAACAGCTCCAGTGCGTCATGCGGCGCGACGTAGTTGATCACCACACACAGCAGCGTCACCAGGGCCGAGATGCCCAGGGCACGCAGCGGCACGCCTTGCTTGTTCAACTTCATCAGCGCTTTCGGCGCGTCGCCTTGCTCGGCCAGGCCGAACAGCATGCGGCTGTTGCAGTACACGCCGCTGTTGTACACCGACAGTGCCGCGGTCAGGACCACGAAGTTGAGGATGTGGGCGGCGGTGTCGTTACCGATCAAGGAAAAGATCTGCACGAACGGACTGCCGCTGTAGGCATCGCCCGACGCGCCGAGGGTTTGCAGCAGTTGATCCCATGGGTACAACGACAGCAGCACGGTAAGGGCGCCGACGTAGAAAATCAGGATCCGGTACACCACCTGGTTGATCGCCTTCGGGATCACCTTGCGGGGTTCGCTGGCTTCGGCGGCGGTAATACCCACCAGCTCCAGGCCGCCGAACGAGAACATGATGAACGCCATGGACATCAACAGCCCCATGCCGCCATTCGGGAAGAACCCGCCGTGGCTCCACAGGTTGCTCACCGAGGCCTGCGGGCCGCCGGTGCCGCTGAACAGCAGGTAGCAGCCGAGCACGATCATGCCGACAATCGCCACCACCTTGATGATCGCGAACCAGAACTCGGTCTCACCGAAGAACTTCACGTTGAGGGTGTTGATCAGGTTGACCAGCACAAAGAACACCACCGCACTGACCCAGGTCGGAATTTCCGGCCACCAGAACTGGATGTACTTGCCCACCGCTGTCAGCTCGGCCATGCCCACCAGCACGTAGAGTACCCAGTAGTTCCAGCCGGCGAGGAAGCCTGCGTAACCGCCCCAGTACTTGTGGGCGAAGTGGCTGAAGGAGCCGGCCACCGGTTCCTCGACGATCATTTCGCCCAGCTGGCGCATGATCAGGAACGCGATGAACCCGGCTACCGCATAGCCCAGGATCATCGACGGCCCCGCCGACTTGAGCACGCCCGCCGAGCCGAGGAACAGCCCGGTCCCGATCGCCCCTCCCAAGGCAATCAGCTGAATATGCCGGTTCTTCAGGCCACGCTTGAGGCCCACCGGGTTAACCATGTCATCCGCCATTAACATTCCCTTCTACTTGTTTTTTTCAGGGTTGATCGCACACCGAACCAGCCCCTCAAACCGCTGAGGGGTCAGATATTACTCTCGGTAAACTTTTCGTAATACAGCTGAACGTCATCAAGTGCCTGATCCAGCAGCCATTGTTTGATGGATTCGACCATCGGAGGGGGGCCGCAGACGTACATATCTGCCGATTGATCCCGCAATTCGGCCAGGTCGAAATGCTCGGTGAGGTAGCCGCGTTTGCCGGCCCAGTCCGAAGGTGGGTCGCTGAGTACCTCGGTGTAGCGAAACCCCGGGATTGTATCGGCGTAGGCTTTTATGCGTGTTGCCTCGCATAAATCGGCCGCACCCCGCACGCCGTAATACAGGTGCACCGGCTGTTGGCAGCCGCTGGCGGCCAGGTCATCGAGCATGCCCAGCAGCGCGGATAAGCCGGTGCCGCCGGCAACCAGCACCAGCGGTTGGGTGACGTGCCTGAGGTAGAAAGCGCCCAGTGGCGCTTCCAGCAGCAGTTCATCGCCGACCTGGCAGCGTTCGCGGATGTAGTTGCTCATCACGCCATCGGGCAGCAGGCGGATCAGGAACTGCAACTGATTGCCCGGGCGGTTGGCGAAAGAGTAGGAGCGCCAACTGTCGGTGCCGGGAATCGACAGGCGGGCATACTGGCCCGGCAGGAAATCCAATGGTGCTTCAAGCTGCAGATGCAGGATCGCGGTGCTGGCCGAGACCTGTTGCACTTGGCTCACCGTACTGCGGATTTGTACTGGCCCCGGCGCGTTGCACAGGCTGGAATCAAAATCGAAATAAAACGCCGCGTCGGATTGGACCCGGGTCTGGCAGCTGAGCATTTTGCGTTGTTGCAGGTCGAGGCTGGAGAGGGCTTCCTCGTCTACGTAGTCCTGAGTGAAATCGCCGGACTCGCAGCGGCCCTGGCAAGTGCCGCAAACGCCTTCGCGGCAGTCGAGCGGGATCTTGATGCCGTTGCGCAACGCCGCATCCAACAGGATCTCATTGGCGCCCACCGGGAAAAACAGGGTCTTGCCGTCGGCAAAACTGAAGGCCACTTTGTGATTCATTCGCAGAACTCCGCGAGTTTGATTTTCTATGCCTGCGATTTACCTGTGGCGAGGGAGCTTGCTCCCGCTGGGCTGCGCAGCAGCCCCAAAAAGCCGGGAGCGCTACGCACTGGAGCGCCAACCCGGTCCAGCGGGAGCAGGCTCCCTCGCCACAGGTGTAATGCATCAGGTCACAGGTGATAGAAATCCAGCACCGAGTTGATGGTGTCGTTGAGCAGCAGCGCATGCTTGCGGGTGATCAACCAACTGTCGCCATCGGGCTTGAGGCTGTAAGTGGCGCTGCCGTAGAACTGCTCCGACGTCGCCAGCCGATAGAACAACGTATGCCAGTTCAACTTCACCTCCAGCAGGCCGTCCGGTTGCTCGGCAATCCGCACGTTGTTGATCAAATGCAGCGTCCTCGGCATCGGCGTGGCCGACGCGGCCTTGCCCGTGCGCAGGCGAAACACCCGATCCTCCAGCCCCGAGCGGTTGGCGTAGTAGATCAACGACATTTCGCGCTTCGGGTCGCGGGTGTAGACATGTTCCGAATCCCACTGCGGCAGGTGAAACTCGCTCTGCGGGTCGAACAACTGCACGTAGGCGTCCCAATCCTGGGCATCGCACAGCTCGGATTTACGATAAAAAAACTGCTCGATCCGGTACTGCAATTGCGCATTCATCATTCCACCTCCCGCAGTTTCAGGGCTTGCTGGTCGAGTCCGTCCAGCAGGAATTTCTGCCAGTTGCGGTGCTGGTTGACGTACAGCCCTTCGTGGGTGAATTCGGTGCCGGTCATCGCCGGCTGGATGCCGATGGATTCGCTGTTGGGTGTAGGCCCGGTTTCCCAGCGATGGCTGCCGCGGGAAATATCGCTCCAGCGCTCCAGGCGACCCTGGAAGCCGCGCTGGGCTTCGCGAAATTCCACCAGGTCATCCGGCGTGCCCATGCCCGAGACGTTGAAGAAATCCTCGAACTGGCGAATGCGGTTTTCTCGGTCGGCGTCAGACTCGTTCTTCACCCCCAGGCACTGGCTGATGATTTCGGTCTTGTTCCACGCGATGGGCCGGATGATCCGCAGCTGCGAACTGATCTGGTCGAGGAAGAACAGGCTCGGGTAGATGTTCAGGTTGCGCAGGCGGTGCATCATCCATTCGGCTTTTTGCTGGCCGTGTTCTTCGATCAGGCGCGGCATGATGGTGGCGTAGCCCGAACGCACGGTGGGGTTGGGCATGTCGCTGAACAACAGGCTGTGGCCATTGTTGAAGGCGAACCAGCCGTCATCGGTGTTCGCGTCGCCGGCGCCGAGTTTGCTGTAGTCCAGTGTCGTGCCCGAGCCGGTGCCGTTTTCCGTATTGACCTGCTGGCGATGCTGCACCGTGGCCACGTAGTTGTAGTGCACGGTGCTGACGTGATAACCGTCCAGGCCGTTCTCGTTTTGCAGTTTCCAGTTACCGTCGTAGGTGTAGGCGGACTTGCCCGGCAGCACTTCCAGCTCACCGGTGGCCGATTGGGCGACCATCATGTCGAAGAACACTTTGGCGTCGCCGAGGAAATCTTCCAGGCTGTTGGTGCCGTTCACGTCGAGGCTGATGAAGACGAAACCCTTGTAGCTCTCGATCCGCGCTTTTTTCAGGCCGCGAGTGGCCTTGTCGAAGCCTTCCGGGTATTCCCCCGGCGCCTTGACCTTCACCAGCCGGCCATCGCTCTTGTAGCACCAGGCATGGAACGGGCAGGTGAAGGTGGACTGGTTGCCCTTGCCGACTCGGGTCAGGGTGGTGCCCCGGTGCTGGCAGGCGTTGATCAGCGCGTTGAGCTGGCCTTCGCCGTCGCGGGTGATGATCATCGGCTGGCGCCCGGCGCGCATCGTCACGAAGTCGTGCTTGTTGGCCAGTTCGCTCTCGTGACAGGCATAGATCCAGTTTTTTTCGAAGATCAGCTCCATTTCCAGCTCGAACAACTCCGGCTCGGTGAACATGTCCCGGGCGATGCGGAACACCTCATCCACCGGACGGAAGTCCAGGCAGCCTTCGATAAAGCTTTTCCACTGCTCGACGCTTCTTGCACCACTCATGGGAGGCACCTTTTTTGATAATGGCTAAACGGGTAAGCCATTAAGAGGCTGCGGCGGGGCACCGGGCTATCCGGTTAATGGGGGAAGGTGGGCCACTTAGTTGGGCACGAAATACCCACGGCGGTGCAGGGCGGTGGCGGAATGCGCTACTGTCTTGCAAGGCGATTGTCGGAAAAGTCTGCTTGTTATCCACTTAGTCGACGGTTGCTATCCACCCAGTGGCGATCCCGCTGGCGTGGCGCAAAACTTGCTGTCGATCTACCAGGACGCGCCGTCAGAGCGCGCCGGCCACAATTGCCGTGGGTGCCCCGTGATGAGTAGCAATACACGCGATATACGTATCGAGCGCTTCGACCTTGAAGGCGCCTGCAGCTGGATGTCCGGCATTTGCGGGCCGCACCGCCTGCAAACCGCGACGCCGGAGCGCATCCGCTTTCACCACAGCGCCAATGTGTTCAAGTCCCGCGCCACGACGCTGGGGATTATCGAATACGGCACCGATGTCACCATCGACATCGAAGACGCCGAGCACTTCAGCAGCTACAGCCTGACCTTGCCGCTGGTGGGCGAGCAGGAACTGAGCAAGAACGGCGTACGGCTCAGCTCCAACCGTGACCAGGGCGTGATCATTTCGCCCAACGAACATCAGGTGCTGGAGATCTCCGGCGACTGCCGCAAGTTGCAGGTGGTGATCACCCGCGCGGCGATGAGCGAATCCCTGGAAGGCCTGCTGCAGCGGCCGATTGAAGCGCCGCTGCGCTTCGAGTCGGCGATGGACGCGGTGGACGGCGCTTCCGCGTCGTGGTGGCGCATGGCGCGGTATTTCATCGCCGAACTGGAGCGCAGCAGCGAGCTGTATGACCAAGTGGCGTTTACCCGGGACCTGGAAAGCTCGCTGATCAAGGGCCTGATCCTGGCCCAGCCGAACAACTATTCCGAAGAGCTGCGGGACGTGCTGGGGGTGAAACTGCCGCACTATTTGATTCGTGCCCGACAGTACATCCACGACAACGCCCGGGAAGCGGTGCACCTGGAGGATCTGGAGGCGGCGGCGGGCGTGTCGCGCTTCAAGCTGTTCGATGCCTTCCGCAAATACTTCGCCCTGTCGCCCATGGCCTATCTGAAGAAATACCGCCTGGGTGCCGTGCGCCAGCAAATCCTCGAACACGGCTCAACCCGTACTATCTCCGAAATCGCCCTGGGCTGGGGCTTTACTCATCTGGGGCGATTCTCGGCCGAATACCGCAAGCTGTTCGACGAATCCCCCAGCCAGACCCTGCAACGCAACGACGCCCGGCGTATGCGGGGGTGAACACCTTACGCAAAAACAACGGAGATCAACTGTGGGAGCGGGCTTGCTCGCGAATGCGGTGCATCAGCCAACTCATTCGGTGACTGACACTGCGCATTCGCGAGCAAGCCCGCTCCCACATTGGATGTGTGGTGTTCTTTTAAATCAACTCTTCCACCAGTTGCAGGCAATGACTGAGCCCCGGCGACTGGTCATTGATCCGCCGGCTGAGAATGATCGGCGAAGTGGCGGTGGCCTCCACCACCGGCGTATAGCCGATGTCCGCCCGATGCAGCACCTGCACCGAGGCCGGCACCAGCGTCACGCCCATGCCTGCGCCGACCAGACCAATGGCGGTCTGCAATTCGTTGGTCCACTGCGAAACCTTCAGGCTCAAGCCATGGGCATCGAACAGCGCGATCACATGGTCGGCGTAGCTCGGGCGCGGGTTGCCGGGATACAGCACGAAGGGTTCAGCGGCCAATTGCGCCAGGGTGGCCGGGGCGCCCAGCAGGGGATGTCCGGCGGGCAACACCGCCACCAACCGGTCCTCCACCAACACCCGCTGCACAATGGCCGGGTCGTCGATGCGAATCCGCCCGAAGCCCACGTCAATCCGCCCGGCCTTGAGAGCTTCAACCTGTTGCAGCGTGGTCATCTCCGACAGGCCCAACTCCAGCTCCAGGCCATCGTGGCTGCGCAGCCGGCGAATCAACTCCGGCAGCACGCCGTACAGCGTCGACGGCGCAAAACCGATGCCCAGCCAGGTTTTCTGCCCAAGGCCGATGCGCCGGGTGTTGTCACACACCTTGCCCAGTTGCTCCAGCAGCACATTGGCGTGCTCATAGAAAAACCGCCCGGCTTCGGTCAGGCGCAACGGGCGCCCACGCTCCAGCAGCACCACACCCAGTTCGTCCTCCAATTGCTGGATCTGCCGGCTCAACGGCGGCTGGGCAATGTGCAGGCGTTCGGCGGCGCGGGTGAAGTTGAGGGTTTCCCCCAGCACCTGGAAGTAACGCAGATGGCGCAGTTCCATAAAGACTCCATTCATACCTTAAGGGTATTGTTCGAGACTCATTCTATATTGGAAGCCAGCAGAGATCCGGAACAGAATCAGGCCAAATCTATAAAGAACCCAACGGGTATTGCCATGCCGATTTGCGCCATCGAGTCGATCGAGACCATCATCGTCGATCTCCCTACCATCCGCCCGCACAAACTGGCGATGCACACGATGCAGAACCAGACCCTGGTGATCATCCGCGTGCGCTGCGCCGACGGTATCGAAGGCATTGGTGAATCCACCACCATCGGCGGCCTGAGCTACGGCAATGAAAGCCCCGACAGCATCAAGATCAACATCGACCGGCACTTCGCGCCGCTGCTGCTCGGCCAGGACGCGAGCAACATCAATGCCGCCATGTTGCGCCTGGAGCGCAGCATCCGGGGCAACACCTTTGCCAAGTCGGGTATCGAAAGCGCCTTGCTGGATGCCCTCGGCAAACGCCTGAACCTGCCGGTCAGCGAATTGCTCGGCGGCCGCGTGCGGGACGCCTTGCCGGTGGCCTGGACCCTGGCCAGCGGCAACACCGAAAAAGACATCGCCGAGGCCGAGAAGATGCTCGACCTGCGCCGCCACCGCATTTTCAAATTGAAGATCGGCGCCGGTGAAGTCAGCCAGGACCTGGCCCACGTCATCGCGATCAAAAAAGCCCTGGGCGACCGCGCCAGTGTGCGGGTCGACGTCAACCAGGCCTGGGACGAAGCCGTGGCCCTGCGCGCCTGCAAGGTGCTGGGGGACAACGGTATCGACCTGATCGAACAACCGATCTCGCGCAACAACCGCGGCGGCATGGTGCGGCTCAACCTGTCGAGCCCGGCGCCGATCATGGCCGACGAGTCCATCGAATGCGTGGAAGATGCCTTCAACCTGGCCCGCGAAGGCGCGGCCTCGGTGTTCGCCCTGAAGATCGCCAAAAACGGCGGGCCGCGTGCGGTATTGCGCACCGCAGCGATTGCCGAAGCGGCGGGTATCGGCCTGTACGGCGGCACCATGCTTGAAGGCGGTATCGGCACCCTGGCCTCGGCCCATGCCTTTCTCACCTTGAACAAACTGGCGTGGGACACCGAGCTGTTCGGCCCGCTGCTGCTCACCGAAGACATCCTCGCCGAGCCGCTGGTGTACCGCGATTTCCACCTGCATGTCTCCACCGCTCCGGGCCTGGGCCTGGCCATCGATGAAGAGCGCCTGGCGTTCTTCCGTCGCGATAACTAACAAGAGGACACCTGCGATGTTGTTCCACGTAAAAATGACCGTGAACCTGCCCGTCGACATGAACCCCGAGCGCGCTGCCAGCCTCAAGGCTGAAGAAAAAGCCTTTTCCCAGCGGCTGCAGGAGCAAGGCAAATGGCGCCACCTGTGGCGCATCGCCGGGCTGTACGCCAACTACAGCGTGTTCGATGTCGACAGCGTGCAGGAACTGCATGACCTGTTGATGCAACTGCCGCTTTATCCTTACATGGCCATCGAAGTGAATGCCCTGTGCCGGCATCCATCGTCGATCCGTGAGGATGATCGCTGAGTCTGTTTTTTCACCTAATAATTACAAGATGAGGATTGCACCATGTCCATCCGACTTTCCCAGACTGCTCACGCCCAACAGTTTCTCGAAGAAGCCAGCGGCAACCTTAACGACGGCGGCAACCCACGGGCCAAGGCGCTGATCTACCGGATCCTGCGGGACACGGTGAACATCATCGAAGACCTGGAAGTGACTCCGGAAGAGTTCTGGAAGGCGGTCAACTACCTCAACGAACTGGGCAAGAACCAGGAAGCCGGCTTGCTCGCGGCAGGGTTGGGCCTGGAGCATTACCTGGACATGCTGATGGACGCGGCGGACGAGGAAGCCGGCAAGTCCGGCGGCACCCCGCGCACCATCGAAGGCCCGCTGTATGTGGCCGGTGCGCCGCTGTCCAAGTTCGAGGCGCGGCTGGACGACGGGCAGGACCCGGGCGTGCCGCTGTTCATGCAGGGCCAGGTGCGCGACACCAATGGCAAGCCGTTGGCGGGGGCGATTGTCGATGTATGGCAGGCCAATACCGGTGGTACGTATTCGTGGTTTGACAGCACGCAG
This sequence comes from Pseudomonas sp. I8001, assembly GCF_013385345.1. NCBI lineage: Bacteria > Pseudomonadati > Pseudomonadota > Gammaproteobacteria > Pseudomonadales > Pseudomonadaceae > Pseudomonas > Pseudomonas sp. I8001. The sequence goes on along the minus strand of NZ_JACAQC010000043.1, from coordinate 133,343 downwards.
TCGGAGTTCAACCTGCGTCGGCGAATCGAGACCGATGCCCAGGGCAACTACCGTTTTCGCAGCATCGTGCCGTCGGGGTATGGCTGCCCGCCGACCGGCCCGACCCAGCAGTTGCTGGACCAGTTGGGGCGCCATGGCCAGCGGCCGGCGCATATCCACTTCTTCATCTCGGCGCCGGGCCATCGGCACCTGACCACGCAGATCAACCTGTCGGATGATCCGTACCTGCATGATGATTTTGCCTATGCGACGCGGGATGAGTTGATCGCCGAAATTCGCTTCAGCGAGGGCGCAAACCTGGCGAAGGAATTTGGTGTGGAAGGGCAGTTTGCGCAGATTGATTTTGACTTTGAGTTGCAGCCTGCGGCGGCGCCTGTCGAACAGAAACGTATGCAACGAGTTCGCGCGCTCGAAGACTGAACGCGGTAAAAAAATGTGGGAGCGGGCTTGCTCGCGAATGCGGTGGATCAGTCAATATTTCCGGTGACTGACACTCCGCCTTCGCGAGCAAGCCCGCTCCCACATTGGCTCTGTATCGTTTGGCCTACTTGCGAACAACCAGATCGAGCAGATCATCCCGATCCTTGATCTTCTGCAGCACGATCTCCGACCGAATATCCATCACCCCCGCCGTGCGGTTCAGGTGGTTCACAATGAAATCCGAAAAGTGCTTGAGGTTGCGCGCCTGCACCCGCAGCACATAATTGCTCGCCCCGGTAATCACGTAAGCACTGGCCACCTCCGGCCACCCTTGCACCTTCTTGATAAACGTCTCGTGCCAATCCTCCACATCCTGGCGTAACGACAGGTGGACGATGGCCTCCAGCTCGATTCCCAGTTGCTCGGCGTTCAACACCGCCCGATAACCACTGATGATTCCCTCGCTTTCCAGCAGGCGCAAACGCCGCAGGCAGGCCGACGGCGACAGGGCGACTTTCTCCGCCAGTTCCTGGTTACTGATACGGCCATCCTGTTGCAGGAAATGCAGAAGGCGCAGGTCGGTGGCGTCGAGAATCATGGTTAGAATAAATCCGCGTGTTTGGGGGTTAAATTCGAATTTCCTACAGCTTAATTAGCCTGTTGCCCACCACTTTGCACGAAAATTCTCTAAAGCTTCGTTCATTATTTGGCTCATTGTTACTACAACAACAGGACTGACCATGACCACCCGCACCCATTGCCTGACCCTCGACGCCCAGGATCCGCTGGCGCCATTGCGCAACCAATTCGCCTTGCCGGCCGGGGTCATCTACCTCGACGGCAACTCCCTCGGTGCGCGCCCGGTAGCGGCACTGGAACGGGCGCAAGCGGTGATCGCCGAGGAGTGGGGCAATGGCCTGATTCGCAGCTGGAACAGTGCCGGCTGGGCCGACCTGTCCCAGCGCCTGGGCAATCGCCTGGCACCGCTGATCGGTGCCCGCGACGGTGAAGTGGTGATCACCGATACCACCTCCATCAACCTGTTCAAAGTGCTCAGCGCCGCGCTGACCGTGCAACGCGAACGCGCGCCAAGCCGCAAGGTGATCGTCAGCGAAGCGAGCAATTTCCCCACCGACCTGTACATCGCCGAAGGCCTCACCGAACTGCTGCAACAGGGCTACTCCCTGCGCCTGGTCAACAGCCCGGACGAACTGCCGAAAGCCATCGACCAGGACACGGCCGTGGTGATGCTCACCCACGTCAACTACAAGACCGGCTACATGTACGACATGCAGGCCCAGACTGCCTTGAGCCATGAATGTGGCGCGCTGGCGATCTGGGACCTGGCGCATTCGGCGGGCGCGGTGCCGATCGACCTGCATCAGGCCGGTGCCGATTATGCGATTGGTTGCACTTACAAATACCTCAACGGCGGGCCCGGCTCCCAGGCGTTTGTGTGGGTCAACCCGGCGCTGGTGGATGTGGTTACGCAGCCGCTGTCGGGCTGGTTCGGGCATACCCGACAGTTCGCCATGGAATCGCGTTATGCCCCGAGCCAGGGCATCGCCCGCTACCTGTGCGGCACCCAGCCGATTACCTCGCTGGCGATGGTGGAGTGTGGCCTGGATATTTTCGCCCAGACCGATATGGCCAGCTTGCGCTCTAAATCCCTGGCGTTGACCGACCTGTTCATCGAGTTGGTGGAAAGCCGTTGCGCCGCCCACGACCTGACCCTGATCACCCCGCGTGAGCATGCCCGACGGGGTAGCCACGTCAGCTTCGAACACCCGGAAGGCTACGCGGTTATCCAGGCCTTGATCGCTCGCGGCGTGATTGGTGATTATCGCGAGCCGCGCATCATGCGTTTCGGGTTTACCCCGCTGTACACCAGCTTTGCTGAAGTGTGGGATGCGGTGGAAATCCTGGGTGAGATTCTCGATCAGAAAACCTGGGACCAGCCGCAGTTCAAGGTTCGCCACAGCGTCACCTGAGTAAACGCAGAGCAAAAAATGTGGGAGCGGGCTTGCTCGCGAATGCGGTCTATCAGTCTCTGATGTATTGACTGGCACACCGCATTCGCGAGCAAGCCCGCTCCCACAGGGGACAGTGTTTCAACCAGAAAGCAGTGCAATCACAATAATAAAGGGGCACGCCACGTGACCACGCCAGACCAAGGCTTTGCCGAAATCACCAATCGCGAACTGGGCCTCAGGCGCCAGCTCACTTCCGGCCAGATGAGCATGATCGCCATCGGTGGCGCCATCGGCACCGGGCTGTTCATGGGCAGCGCCTACGCCATCGGCTATGCCGGGCCCAGCGTGCTGGTCAGCTATGCCATCGGTGCGCTGATCACTTTGCTGTTGATGGGCTGCCTGGCGGAGATGACCGTGGCGCATTCCACCTCGGGCTCCTTCGGCGCGTATGCCGAATTTTACGTCAGCCCGCTGGCCGGTTTCCTGGTGCGCTATGCGTACTGGGCGGCGATTGTGCTGGCGGTGGGCGCCGAGGTCACGGCGGTGGCGATGTACATGAAGTACTGGTTTGCCAACGTGCCGGAATGGGTGTGGATCGTCTCGTTTTCCAGCGTGCTGATCGTACTCAACGCCATCAGCGTCAAGACCTTCGGCAACTTCGAGTACTGGTTCTCTACGATCAAGATCAGCGCCATCGTTGGCTTCATCATCCTCGCGGTGTACGTGGTGTTCGGCTCCGGCAATCCGGATTACGGTGTGCAGAACTACACGGCCCACGGCGGCTTTTTCCCGAACGGGTTGAGCGGCATGTGGATCGCGGTGATCGTCTCGATCTTCAGTTACCTGAGCGTGGAAATGATCGCGGTGGCCGCCGGTGAAGCGGCCGACCCGGAGCAGGCGGTGAAAAAAGCCTTCCGCGCGACCATCGTGCGGCTGGTGGTGTTCTACCTGCTGACCCTGGCGCTGATGTTGGCCATCGTGCCGTGGAACCAGGCTGGCCACGCCCAGAGCCCGTTCGTCACGGTGATGCAGACCATCGGCATTCCCGGCGCCACCGGGGTGATGAACTTCGTGATCCTGATCGCTGCGCTGTCGGCGATGAACAGCCAGCTCTACATCACCACCCGCATGATGTTCAGCCTGTCCCGCGCCGGTTTTGCGCCCAAGTCCATGGGCGCCTTGAGCAAGAGCGGGATCCCGTTGAACGCCTTGTTGCTGTCCAGCTCGGGCATTGCCCTGGCGACCCTGCTGAACGTGGTGTACCCGGAAAGCTCGTTCACCCTGATGATGGCGATCTCGATGTTTGGCGCGATCTTCACCTGGTTCATGATCTTCCTCACGCACCTGTTTTTCCGCCGCTACCGCAAGCGTCACGGCGGGGCGAAGCTGTCGTTCCAGCTGGCGCTGTTTCCCTACAGCACACTGCTGGGCCTGGTGCTGATGGGCGCGGTGATGATCACCACGTTCTTCACCGATGCATTCAAGATGACGCTGGTGTTCGGGGTGCCGTTCCTGCTGATTCTGTCGCTGGTGTACTACGTATTCTTCCGCAAGGGCGCGGCCAAGGCATCGAACAAGGCTTTGGCATAACCCGGCAATTGCTCGAACTCGCGGGCGCATAACAGCAGTTTGCGACAGGCCCAATCCTCGCTCAGGGGTTGGGCCTTGAACCGCCGCTCCAACGGCCAGCGTTCCAGCGCGGCCAGGGGCACGATCCCCAGCCCGGCGCCCCGGGCGACCATGCGAATCAGCCCGTCAAACCCATCTGCACGGATGCGTGTCTGCAAGCGAAAGCCTGCGTGCAATGCCTGTTCCTCCAGGTACACCGCCAGCGCGCTGTCGGCGGCCAGGCCCACGTAGTCGTGCTGCAAGCTGTCGATAAAACTCACGGTGCGCCCGGCCAGCGGGTGATCCAGCGGCATGATCAGCACCAGCGGGTCGTCGCGAAAGGGCAGGGTTTGCAGGCCGTGGGTGTCTACTGCGTCGGAAATAATCCCCAGGTCTGCCGCGCCCTGGCGCAAGGCGTGGGTGATGCGCAGGCTTGGCAGTTCCTGCAGGTCGATGTCGAGGTTGGGGTGCTCGTGCAGAAAGTCCGCCAACAGTTCCGGCAGGTATTCGCTCAGGGCGGTGGTGTTGCACAGCAGGCGCACCTGGCCCTTGACGCCGTTGGCGTATTCCGCGAGGTCTTGCTGCAGGTGATCGGCTTGCTGCAACAGCAGGCGGGCGTGACGGGCGAGGGCTTTACCCGCAGCAGTCGGGGTGACGCCACGGCGGCCACGTTCAAGAAACTCGATGCCCAGGGAGGCTTCCATCGCCCGGATCCTTGCACTCGCCGCCGCCAGGGACAAATGGCTGCGGCTGGCGCCGGCGGTGATATTGCCGGTGTCGAGGATGTGCAGGTACAGGCGCAGGTCGATCAGGTCAAAGTGCATGGGCTGGGGATCTCAGTGTCTGGACGGGCCTCTTCGCGAGCAAGCCCGCTCCCACATTTAGATCTGTGAACCCTTTCAAAATGTGGGAGCGGGCTTGCTCGCGAAGAGGCCATCTGCCTCATGCAAAACAAGAGGCTGCCTCAGTATAAGGCGAATTTTCAGACATCACCCAAACCTGCAAAATCGACCCATGAATACCTTACTCGCGTTCTACCAAAACCTCGGCCCGGCCCTGACATTGCTGGTGATCGGCACCTTCCTGCTGGCCGGTACGGTCAAGGGCGTCATCGGCCTGGGCCTGCCCACCGTCGCCATGGGCATGCTCGGTCTGGCTATGTTGCCGGCGCAGGCTGCGGCGTTGCTGATCATCCCGTCGACGGTTACCAACCTCTGGCAACTGGCGTTCGGCGGTCACTTGAGCGCGTTGATCAAACGCCTGTGGCCGATGCTCCTGCTGATTTTCCTCGGCACCGGGCTGGGCTCGGTGTGGCTGGGCATGGATGGCGGGCATTGGGTGGTGCGGGCGTTGGGCGGCGCGCTGCTGGTGTATGCCTTGAGCGGGCTGTTGCTGCCGACGTTCAAGGTCAGCCCGGACACCGAGCGTTGGCTGGGCCCGCTGTGCGGCGTGCTGACCGGGGTGATCACCTCGGCCACCGGGGTGTTCGTGATACCGGCGGTGCCGTATCTGCAAGCGTTGGGCTTGAACCGCGATCAGCTGGTGCAAGCGTTGGGGCTGTCGTTCACCGTGTCGACGCTGGCGCTGGCAGCCGGGCTGTTCTGGCGTGGCAGCCTGGGCGGCGGTGAATTGAACGCCTCGTTGTTGGCGCTGGTTCCCGCGCTGCTCGGGATGTGGCTGGGCCAGGCCCTGCGCCAGCGCATCAGTGCCGTGCTGTTCAAGCGGGTGTTCTTTATCGGCATGGCCGCGCTGGGAGGTCATCTGCTGATCAGCGGTTAACAATATGCCGTTAATTCTTGCGCCTTGGTCAAATGTATTTTGCCGCCGGGACGCTTATTCCAACGGACAGACCCCGTTACCCTGCCTTCAGACATTTTTAATCTTTAGGCACCCCCTATGAAAAAAGTACTCCTGCTCAACGGCGGTAAGAAATTCGCCCATTCCGACGGTCGCTACAACAGCACCCTGCATGAAGCCGCCCTGGCGGTACTGGACCGTGGCGGCATCGACGTCAAGGAAACCCACATCGACGCCGGCTACGACGTGGCCGAAGAAGTCGCCAAATTCCTCTGGGCCGACGTGATCATCTACCAGATGCCCGGCTGGTGGATGGGCGCTCCGTGGATCGTCAAGAAGTACATCGATGAAGTCTTCACCGAAGGCCACGGCAGCCTGTACGCCAGCGACGGCCGCACCCGCTCCGACTCGTCGCAGAAATACGGCAGCGGTGGCCTGATCCAGGGCAAGCAATACATGCTGTCCCTGACCTGGAACGCTCCTCAGCAAGCGTTCGACGACCCCACCGACTTCTTCGAAGCCAAGGGCGTGGACGCGGTGTATTTCCCGTTCCACAAGGCCAACGAGTTCCTTGGCATGACCGGCCTGCCGACCTTCCTCTGTGTGGACGTGATGAAACGCCCGGCCATCGAAGCCGACGTGGCGCGTTACGAACAGCATCTGGCACAGGTGTTTAACCTGAGTCTGTAATGCGGCTAGTATCCGTGCAGCCGCTATAAAGAGGATTCACGTTGAAAGCCCGATCCGATGAGCTACAGATCTTCGTCTGCGTGATTGAATGCGGGTCGATTTCCGCCGCAGCCGAACAGGTCGGGCAGACGCCGTCGGCGGTCAGCCGCACCTTGTCGCGCCTGGAAGCCAAGCTCGACACCACCCTGATCAACCGCACCACCCGGCGCATGGACCTGACCGAAGAGGGCAAGTATTTCTTCGAGCGGGCCAAGGTGATCCTCGAGCAGATGGACGACCTGGAAGAACGTCTGTCGTCGCGCCAGCAAACCCCGTCGGGGCGCCTGCGGATCAACGCGGCGTCGCCGTTCATGCTGCATGCGATCGTGCCGTACATCGCCGAGTTTCGTGGCCTGTACCCGGATATCCAGCTGGAACTGAACAGCAACGACCTGATCATCGACCTGCTGGAACAGAGCACCGACATCGCGATCCGTATCGGTGCCCTGGCCGACTCGACGTTGCACGCCCGCTCACTGGGGTGCAGCCCGCTGCATATCCTCGCCAGCCCGGCGTACCTGGAACAGCACGGCACGCCCACCACCGTTGCCGAACTGGCCGAACACACGTTGCTCGGCTTCACCCAGACCGAAACCCTCAACCACTGGCCGTTGCGCCATGTGCACGGCGATCGCTGGCAAATCCAGCCCGGTGTCGCCGCTTCCAGCGGTGAAACCTTGCGCCAGCTGGCGCTGGAAGGGCAGGGCATCACCTGTTTATCGGACTTCATGACCGCCCAGGACATCAAGACCGGGCGCCTGATACCGGTGCTGGCCGAGTTCAACAGCGGCTATCGTCAACCGATCAATGCGGTGTACTACCGCAACTCGCAATTGGCCTTGCGCATCCAGTGCTTCCTGGACTTTATCCAGGGCAAGCTGGCCAGCTACGCCAGCTGATTCGTGACCTCTGCGCAAGATTGAATTGGGCAATACGGACTTATTCGGAATGGATAGGTCCGCAATACTGAGTCCATCAATTACTCACGCAGGGAGACACCTCCATGAACGTATTCATCACCGGCGCTGCCGGTTTTATCGGCGGTTCCATCGCCACTGGCCTGGTCAAGTCCGGCCATAACGTCACCGGCCTGGTGCGCAGCACCGAACAGGCTGCGGAAATGACGGCACTGGGTATCACGCCGGTGATCGGTACGCTGGATGACAGCGCGCTGTTGACCGAGCAGGCGAAGAAAGCTGACGCGGTGATCAACGCCGCCAGCAGCGACCATCGCGGCGCCGTGGAAACCTTGCTGGCCGCGCTGCGCGGTTCCAACAAAACCTTCCTGCACACCAGCGGTTCGAGCATCGTCGGCGATGCGTCGGGCGGTAAGTCCAGCGATGTCATCTACTTTGAAGACAACCTGCCGGCGCCGACTGTCGACAAGGCTGCTCGCGTGGCCATCGACAACCTGATCCTGGCTGCAGCCAAAGATGGCGTGAACTCGGCAGTGATCTGCAACACCCTGATCTACGGTCACAGCCTGGGCGTCAAGCGCGACAGCGTGCAGTTGCCACGCTTGCTCAAGCAGGCACGCAAAAGCGGTGTAGTGCGGCATGTGGGCACCGGGCAGAACATCTGGTCCAACGTGCACATTGAAGACGTGGTTGCGTTGTACCTGCTGGCGCTGGAAAAGAATGTGCCGGGCACTTTCTACTTTGTGGAGAGTGGCGAAGCGGCGTTTGTCGACATGACCACCGCGATTGCCGAAGCGCTGAAGCTGGGTAAACCACAGGATTGGCCATTGGCGGATGCCGAGGCCGAGTGGGGTTATGAAATGGCCAACTATGGCCTGGGCTCCAACAGCCGGGTGCGCGGCAAGCATGCGCGGGAATTGCTGGGATGGGCGCCGAAGCGGACCTCCGTAGTGGAGTGGATTCGCAACGAGATGGTGTGATGTTCGCTTGAGACCGAGGCGAGCCCTTCGCGAGCAAGCCCGCTCCCACACTTAACCGAGTTCCAACTTTGGAATGCGGTCAAATGTGGGAGCGGGCTTGCTCGCGAAAGGGGCGACTCGGTCCAACGGTCTTACCCAACACTAGCCCCACCCCGCCCAATTCCGTACCATCCCCAGCCTTATCCCCCGCAACTCCCCGGTACTTCAATGAACCTCACCCGTCTGCGCGCCGACGCCCTGGCCGGACTCACCACGTCTTTTGCCTTGCTGCCCGAATGCATCGCCTTTGCCCTGGTGGCTCATCTCAACCCGCTGATGGGCCTTTACGGCGCATTCATCATCTGCACCCTCACCGCGCTGTTCGGCGGCCGGCCTGGCATGGTCTCCGGGGCCGCCGGCTCGATGGCGGTGGTGATCGTCGCGCTGGTGGTGCAGCACGGCGTGCAGTACCTGCTGGCCACGGTGTTGCTGGGCGGGTTGATCATGGTCGCCTTCGGCCTGTTGCGCCTGGGCAAGCTGGTGCGCATGGTGCCGCACCCGGTGATGCTCGGGTTCGTCAACGGCCTGGCGATCATCATTGCCCTGGCGCAGCTGGAGCATTTCAAGAGCGGTGACACCTGGCTCAGCGGCACGCCGCTGTACGTAATGACCGGGCTGGTCGCGGCAACCATGGCCACCGTCTACCTGCTGCCGCGCCTGACCCGCGCCGTACCGCCAGCCCTGGTGGCGATCCTCGGCGTAGGCCTGGCGGTGTACCTGCTCGGCCTGCCGACCCGCACCCTGGGCGACATGGCCCACATCGCCGGCGGCCTGCCGACCTTCGCGCTGCCACAGATTCCCTGGACCCTCGAAACCCTGCACATCATCGCGCCCTACGCGATCCTGATGGCCATGGTCGGCCTGCTGGAAACCCTGCTGACCCTCAACCTCACCGACGAAATCACCGAAACCCGCGGCTACCCGGACCGCGAAAGCGTGGCCTTGGGTGCCGCCAACATGGTCTCGGGCCTGTTCGGCGGCATGGGCGGCTGCGCGATGATCGGACAAACCGTGATCAACCTCAGCTCCGGCGGGCGCGGGCGCTTCTCCGGGGTATTTGCCGGGGTGATGATCCTGTTGTTCATTCTGTTTCTGTCACCGCTGATCGAGCGCATTCCTCTGGCGGCGCTGGTGGGGGTGATGTTTGTGGTGTCCCAGCAGACCTTTGCCTGGGCGTCCCTGCGGGTGATCAACAAGGTGCCGCTCAACGACGTGCTGGTGATCATGGCGGTGACGGTGATTACCGTGTTCACCGACCTGGCGACGGCGGTGCTGTGCGGGATTGTGATTGCGGCGCTGAACTTCGCCTGGCAGCAAGCGCGCGAGCTGTACGCGGATGAGCACATGGAAGCGGACGGCAGCAAACTCTATCGGGTGCACGGCACGCTGTTTTTTGCCTCGACCACGCCGTTTTTGAATCGCTTCGATCCGGCCAACGACCCGGCCCAGGTGACGCTGGATTGCCGTCACTTGAGCTTCGTCGACTATTCGGCGATTGCTGCGTTGATGACCTTGCGCGAGCGCTACACCAAGGCCGGCAAGCATTTGCGGGTGCTGCACCTGTCCGAGCGCTGCCGCAAACTGCTCAAGCGCGCCCGGGTGCAGCACGACTGACCGTTGTTGAAGCGCAATGATCGTTCCCACGTTCTGCGTGGGAACGCCGCTTTGGACGCTCCGCGTCCGCTCCTAAAGTCGTGACGCGGAGCGTCACAGGATGCGTTCCCACGCAGAGCGTGGGAACGATCATGGTCCGACCAGGTTTTCCAGTTCCTGGGCGCGGGTCTGGGTCATGTCCAGCACGCAGCCGGAGCCGTTGACCTGATCAATGGTGCCGCCGGTGGCCGAGCCGATGAAGCCGCAGTTGGCATCGCGAAACTTGAGCCACTGGCGTTGTACGTCCTGCAGTTGCTGCTTGCGGTTGCCTTCCATCGCGGTCATCGCGGTTTTGTAGGCGGTATTCAGGCGCGCGTCCTGCACCTTGGTTTCCTTGGCGTTGCAATCGACCATGTCGGCGGTGGTGTTGGCACCGTCCATGCATTTTTTCAGGGCCGGGTTCTCGTCGGCCGAAGCCGTGCCGCACAAGGCCAGCAACAGTGCGCCGGCGGCGAAAGGAACAAGCAGGGGGTTACGATTCATTCTGGGTTTTCCTGGTCATGAGTCGGTGTGCAGTCTAAGACTCGGCCTGCGCAGTTGAGTTTCCAGCCCCGGCGATCTTCATGTAAGAACGCCCCCCGAATTTTCATCCACTGACCCTGGGCATATCCCTGCGCGACAGGGCTTGTCTGTGGGCGAAAATTACTTTCATAAAAATTGAAAATGCACCTCGGTAATGATTTATGACTTTCACAACCTATTCGACGTGACCCTTTCCGAGGAGTACCGCATGGCCGCATCACCGGGGTATTGGCTGTTGATCTACGCCGCCATCGCCATCATTGCATTGATCGTATTGATCGCGCGTTACCGGCTCAACCCGTTTATCGTCATCACCCTGGTGTCTATCGGCCTGGCGCTGTTGGCCGGGATGCCGGCGGACACGATCATGGGCTCCTACGAGGCGGGCGTCGGCAAGACGCTGGGGCATATTGCGCTGGTGGTCGCGCTGGGCACCATGCTCGGCAAGATGATGGCCGAGTCCGGTGGCGCCGAGCAGGTGGCGCGCACGCTGATCAACCGGTTCGGCGAGCGTAACGCGCACTGGGCAATGGTGTGTATCGCGTTCCTGGTGGGGCTGCCGCTGTTTTTCGAGGTCGGTTTTGTGTTGCTGGTGCCGATCGCGTTTACCGTGGCGCGGCGGGTGGGCGTGTCGATCCTGATGGTCGGCCTGCCGATGGTGGCGGGCTTGTCGGTGGTGCATGCGCTGGTGCCGCCGCATCCGGCGGCGATGATGGCGGTGCTGGCCTATAACGCCTCGGTCGGGCAGACGGTGCTGTATGCGATTTTGATCGGCATACCCACCGCGATCATTGCCGGCCCGCTGTACGCCAAATTTATCGTGCCGCACATTCACCTGCCTGCGGAAAACCCGCTGGAACGCCAGTTCATCGACCGCGAGCCGCGCACCCGCCTGCCGAGTTTCGCCCTGACCATGGGCACCATCCTGTTACCGGTGGTGCTGATGATGATCGGCGGCTGGGCCAACCTGATTTCCACACCGGGCACCGCCTTTAACCAGTTCCTGTTGTTTATCGGTAACTCGGTGATTGCGCTGCTGGTGGCGACCCTGGTGAGCTTCTGGACGCTGGGCCTGGCCCAGGGTTTCAACCGCGAATCGATCCTCAAGTTCACCAACGAGTGCCTGGCACCAACGGCCAGCATCACCTTGCTGGTGGGTGCGGGCGGTGGTTTGAACCGGATTCTGGTGGACGCCGGGGTCACCAATGAAATCCTTGGCCTGGCCCACGCTTTCAACCTGTCGCCTTTGGTGATGGGCTGGCTGTTCGCCGCGCTGATGCGCATCGCCACCGGCTCGGCCACCGTGGCCATGACCACGGCCTCAGGCGTGGTTGCACCGGTTGCGATGGGCCTGGGTTATCCACACCCGGAATTGCTGGTGCTGGCCACCGGCGCGGGTTCGGTAATCTTTTCCCACGTAAACGACGGCGGCTTCTGGCTGATCAAGGAATACTTCAATATGACGGTGATCCAGACCTTCAAGACCTGGACCGTGCTGGAGACCCTGATTTCGGTGGTCGCCTTCGGTCTGACTTATGGTTTGTCCTGCATCTTGTAACCCGGAGCCGAACCGATGGACATCCTCTACCAGATCCGCGCCCGCCAGGATTCCTTCAGCGCCGGCGAAGGGCGTATCGCCAAGCTGATGCTCGATGATGTCGGCTTTGCAGCGTCCGCCAGCCTGGAAGAATTGTCCCAACGGGCCGAGGTCAGCACCGCCACCTTGTCGCGTTTTGCCCGCAGCGTCGGCTGCCGCGACCTGCGTGACCTGCGCCTGCAACTGGCCCAGGCCAGCGGTGTCGGCAGCCGTTTCCTCGACCCGGCGGGCCTGCCGGAGCAGTCGGCGTTCCACCGGCAGATTCTCAGCGATATCGAGGCGACGTTGCGCCGGCACCTGTCCGGTTTCAACCAGCGCAGCTTTGTCGACGCCGTGAGCCTGCTGGGCAATGCGCGGATGATCCACGCGTTCGGCATGGGCGGGCCGTCGAGCCTGTGCAGCGACGAGTTGCAAGTGCGCCTGGTGCGCCTGGGCTACTCGATCAACGCCTGCCACGACCCGGTGATGATGCGCGTGACCGCCGCCACCTTGGGCCCGGAGCATGCGCTGATCGTCTGCTCGCTGACCGGCATCACCCCGGAGGTATTGGGCGTGGTGGCGCTGGCACGCAACTACGGCGCAAAAATCATCGCCATCACCCTGCCGGACTCCCCGCTGGCGCAGTTGGCCGACGTGCTGCTGCCGCTGCAACCGGCCGAAACCAGTTTTATCTACAAGCCAACGGCGGCGCGCTACGGAATGCTGTTGGCCATCGATGTGCTCGCTACCGAGCTGGCCTTGGCCATGCCGGACGACAACCAGGAACGCCTGCGACGGATCAAGCTGGCCCTGGACGATTATCGCGGCGGCCCTGACAGCCTGCCGCTTGGAGATTGAAATGAAGTACCACACGCTGATCCGCCAGGCGCTGATCATTGATGGCAGCAACACCCCCGGCTATGTCGCCGATGTGGCGGTGCACGAGGGCCGTATCGAGAAGATCGGCGACCTGTCCCGAGACAGCGCCGAGCATGAAATCGACGCCACCGGGCGCGTATTGGCGCCTGGGTTTATCGACGTGCACACCCACGACGACACGGTGGTGATCCGTCACCCGCAGATGCTGCCCAAGCTGAGCCAGGGCGTGACCACGGTGATTGTCGGCAACTGCGGCATCAGCGCCTCGCCCGTGAGCTTGCAGGCTGATCCGCCGGACCCGATGAACCTGCTGGGCACCGCCGAGGCCTTTGCCTACCCACGGTTCAGCGATTACCGCGCGGCGGTGGAAAACGCCCACCCGGCCGTCAATGTGGCGGCGCTGATCGGCCACACCGCGCTGCGCAGCAACCATATGGACGACCTGCACCGTACCGCCACGCCGGGTGAAATCACCGCGATGCGCGTGCAGTTGCAGGAGAGTCTGGCGGACGGTGCCCTGGGTTTATCCACCGGGCTTGCATACGCGAGCGCCTTCAACGCCGAGACCGATGAAGTGCTGCAGTTGAGTGAAGAACTGACGGCTTATGGCGCGGTGTACACCACCCATTTGCGCAGCGAATTCGAACCGGTGCTGGAGGCGATGGACGAGGCTTTTCTGATCGGCCGGCATGCCAAGGCGCCGGTGATCATTTCCCACCTCAAGTGCGCGGGCGCCGGTAACTGGGGGCGTAGTCCGCAGTTGTTGGCCTCGCTGGAACACGCGGCGAAGACCCACCCGGTGGGCTGCGATTGCTACCCGTATGCGGCCAGCTCTTCGACCCTGGACCTCAAGCAAGTCACCGATGCGTTTCGCATCACCATCACCTGGTCTGCGCCGCATCCGGAAATGGGCGGGCGGGATCTGCAGGACATTGCCGCCGAGTGGGCGGTGCCGCTGATGGACGCCGCCCGCCGCCTGCAACCCGCCGGGGCGGTGTATTACGGGATGGACGAGACCGACGTGCAGCGCATCCTGGCACATCCGCTGTCGATGATTGGCTCGGATGGTTTGCCGGAAGATCCGTTTCCTCATCCACGTCTGTGGGGCGCGTTTCCCCGGGTACTGGGGCATTTCAGCCGGGACCTTGGCTTGTTCCCGCTGCACACCGCCGTGCACAAGATGACTGGCTTGTCGGCAGCGCGCTTTGGCTTGGCCGAGCGCGGTGAAATCCGTGAAGGACACTGGGCCGATCTGGTGCTGTTTGATCCGTTGCGGGTGCGGGATGTGGCGGACTTCAAAGAGCCGCAGCGCGCGGCGGAAGGGATTGACGGTGTGTGGGTCAATGGCGTGCTCAGCTACAGAGACGGGCAGGCCAACGGGCAGCGTCCCGGACGATTCCTGGCGCGCAGTGGGGATTTGCGAAAGGGATTTGCGGCCGTATAGTGGCCGCTCTCAAATACGGAGCAATCGCCATGCACTTAGGAAAAGTCACCCCCATCTTGCGCAGTTTCGACGAGGCCAAAACCCTGGAGTTCTACGTCGATTTCCTGGGGTTCAAGGTCGATTGGCAGCACCGGTTTGAAGACAACTTTCCGCTGTACTTGCAGGTGTCGCTGGGGGACTGCGTGCTGCACTTGTCCGAGCACCATGGCGATTGCACGCCAGGTGCGGCGGTGCGGATTCAGGCTCAAGGGTTGGAAGCGTACCAGCAACAATTGCTGGCCAGGAATTACCGCAACGCCAAGCCCGGTATTGAAGACACGCCGTGGGGCAGCCGCGAGATGAGCATCAGCGACCCGTCTGGGAACCGGTTGGTGTTTGTTGAAGAAGTCAGCAGCTGAGGCTGCGCGCATAAATCGCAGGCAATAAAAAACCGCCTTAGTAGGGCGGTTTTTTATTGCAATCCCAGTTCGCGGCTGGGGTTGCGCCTCACCGGAAGCATTGACCTGCTGACCGGATACTACTGTCGGTTCAGGCATCACGCAAGGCCTGGTGACACTCGGTGTTTTCAGTTCTTTGAGATCTACGCTATTTAAGGACGACTGCAAAAACTGGCAATAAATTCTTGGAGCGTTACCGGTGGATTAGTTCTCCCAGGTCACACCTTTGAGCGGGATGTTCGTTAGTATCGCCCCCGTTCTGTGTATGTCGTTTGTAGGTGGGCTGGGTACGCGCGCGAATTTATGGACCGAACGCCACGGGCTAGTAATCCGTGCCGGATTCATGCGGGAGGACCCAAAGCCCGGCCGCCTCACTGGAAGCATTGACCTGCGTCCGAAGGCTCACGTGTTCCGGTAAGTGCGCTGGAGGTAGGCCCAACTGATGGAGGGCCGAGTATGTCCAAGTTTGCACGACGTACGTGGGACCTCGTAGTGAACTCCCTGCGTGTTTATCACGTGTGGAAATTCCTGCGGGACAGCTTTGATGACCGTTAGGGTCTGAGAAGTGGGCCGCCCCGGTTTCGACCGGGGCGGCTTTTTTGTGCCTGGGATTTACACCCGGAAATGGCTGACCATCTGCTGCAACTGCCCGCCCAAACGCGCCAGTTCCACACTCGACTTGGCCGTCTCGTCACTGGCCGCTGCCGTCTGCTCCGACACGTCCCGCACATTCACGATACTGCGGCTGATCTCTTCCGCCACGGCACTCTGCTGCTCGGCGGCTGCGGCGATCTGCTGGTTCATCGACTGGATATTCGATACCGTACGGGTGATGTTTTCCAGTGACACACCGGCCTTGCGCGTCAGTTCGACGCTGCTGTCGGTGAGGCTGCGGCTGTTGTTCATCACGGCGGCCACTTGCTGGGTGCCGTTCTGCAAGCCGGCCACCAGGCCTTCGATTTCTTCGGTGGATTTCTGGGTGCGCTGGGCCAGGCCGCGCACCTCATCGGCGACCACCGCAAAACCGCGACCGGCTTCACCGGCACGCGCTGCTTCGATGGCGGCGTTGAGCGCCAGCAGGTTGGTCTGCTCGGCCACGGCCTTGATCACGTCCATCACGCTGCCGATCTTGTTGCTCTCTTGTTGCAGGTGCGTCATGGCGTCGGTGGAGCGTGCCACTTCAGCTGCCAGGCGCTCGATCTGGGCGATGGCTTCGGCCACCACCTTGTCACCGGCACGGGCTTCACCGTCGGCGGCCGAGGCAGCCTGGGACGCTTGTTCGGCGTTGCGTGCGACTTCCTGCACGGTGGCAGTCATTTCGTGCATGGCGGTGGCCACTTGATCGGTCTCGATCTTCTGGCTGTTGACCCCGGCACTGGTCTGTTCGGTCACGGCCGACAGCTCTTCGGCGGCGCTGGCGATCTGGGTCACGCCGTCACGGATGCCGCTGATCAGTTCACGCAGGGTGGTGCCCATGCGCTGGATGCCCTGTTGCAACACGCCGAGTTCGTCGCGGCGGGTCACCTGGATGTTGTGGCTCAGGTCACCGGAAGCGATGCGCTCCACCACCGCGAGGGTCTCGCGCAATGGGCGGGTGATCTGGCGGGTGATGATCACGGCCGCCACGATGCCCACCAGCAAGGCCAGCAATGTGCTGATCAGTTGCAGGCTGCGGGCCTGGGCGCTTTCGGCGTCGCGGCGTTGCAGCTGGATGTCGTACAGCTTGTCGCTGATGGTGACAATGTCGGTGCCCTGGGTGGTCATTTCTGCCCGGGCCGAGACGATGTTGGCGTTGGCCGCCTTGTAGTTCTGCACCGCGCTGCGATAGGCGCCGAGGGCGGTTTCCAGGGCCGTCAGTGCAGGCTGTTGGCTGGCGCCAAACGCTGCGTGCAGGCCTTTCAGACCGTCGATGGCTTTCTCGATCTGCGCGGCGGCACGGGCTTCAGTCTCGGCGTTGACGTTGCCGGTGTAGCCGCGCACTTCGTAGCGGGCCAACTGGAACTGTTCCTTGGCGCTGGTCACGGCCTCGAACTGGGCAAAGCGCTCGGTGCTCTCGGGCATCTGGCGCACGCTGGCGTCCAGGGCACTGATCTGCGCATTGGCGATGTCAGCCTTGTCGCCCATGACCTGGCGCGCGGCGTTACCGTTGCGGTAGGCCTCGCGCATTTTGTTCAAGGACTGCTGGTAAGCGGTGATGATCGCTTTTTGCTCATTGAGCAGCTTGAGGTTGTCCGGGCTCTTGAAGCTGTCCAGCAGCTTCTGTTGCTGGGCCACAAAACTGTCGAGGCTGGTCTGCACGTTTTGCGCCACGGCTTCGTCGCCGTTGGCCAACATGTATTGCAGGCGCACGATGCGCAGTTTGGTCAGCGAAGCGTTGAGCTGGGTGATGTCGCTCATCCAGTTGCTGCGGTCGATCAGGCCGCCCAGGCTGGTCCAGCCGGTGAGCGCGAGGATCGAGGTGAGGACCAGTACCAGGCCGAAGCCCAGGCCCAGTTTCATATTGACGCTGATGTTGCCGAACCAACTATTCATCGCATTCCTCCAGGAACAGATTTGCGGGTACATCCGGTTGCTGGAAGTAGCGACCAGCCGATGGGTAGTCAGGAGGTATCGGCAGCCCTGGCGAGAGCTGAAACGGTTTTTTCGTGAGGGCAGGATTTATGGAACGTGAGCGACGAGCGGTCGCACCGCCCTCATGCAGAGGGCGGTGCGAGGATCAGTGGACTTGGCGCATTCTTTTGCTGGTGGTGATGATGTCGATCAAGGCTTCCCTGCTGCTGAAACGGCGGTCATCCAGGTTCCAGCGATTGACGAAGTGCCCCCTGGCATCCTGCTGCAACGCGGTGTGGACCAGTACGCCGTCGCGGTTTTTATGGACCATCTCCAACCCGTCGTCCAGGGTGCGCTGAAGCAGGTAGTCGCCTTTGCGCCGCAGGCGTTGTTCGAGGCTGAGGGATGGCGCGGGCATGACAGGTGGCGGTAATGGCGCACCGGGGACTTCGACGTTTTTCTTGAAGTCGTAGCGCACCAATGGCCATTGCTGCTCGCGCGGCAGCGCCTGGACGCTGGCGGGCTCACGCACAAAGCCGCTGGCCGAGCCGGGAGGCACATCGTCCAGCAGCAGACTGATGCCGTTGTTGAGCTCGGCAATGCCCGGTACGCCGCGATGGGTATTGGCGTGCGTTTCGCCCACCAGCGCGACCCACTTGTGTGGCCCCTGTTGAAGCTGGTCGGCGCGGATCACCTGGGTCGCAAAGTAGTTGAACATTGATGTCCTGGAGGCGGGCATGCCGTCCACCCGCAAGCTGGCGACACAGTCGAGTGCGCGGATCCGCACGTTATGCTTCATCGCCACCTGCACCAGGCTGACAAAACCGTAGGGGCTGTCGGCCGGTACGCCGTGGCCTTTGTCCAATGCGTTGAGGTAGCTCCACAGTTCATCTGGCATAAAGCCCAGGCTGTGGACGATATCCAGGTCGGCCTGATGCAGCTCGGTGGTGAGTTGCTCCATGTACAGGGTTTTTACTTCTCGCGGGCCCTTCAGGTATTCCATGTGCCGGCTGAGGAAGCCTTTGCTCGATGTACCGGCGTGGGCTTCGCCGACTACCAGGCCATCGGCGGTGTCCAGCAGTTGATCGATAAATTTCGCCTCATCCAGGGTCGGGTCGACCGCAGGCAGTGCTCCCCGAGCAGGCGGTGTGTGTTCGGTAAAAAACGCCTGGGCCTGATCCTGAAGTTTTTTGCGGGTCTGGTCGAAGGTGGTTTGCGCCGCGCGACGGCTGCTGGCGGTCTCCCTGTAGGCGGTGGCGAAGAGCGCTTCACGCGTGCCTATCGGCAAGGTGATTTCCTCGCTGATCAGGCCCAGGTGTTCATGGGGCAGGTCAAAGGTGCTGAAGTGGCGCGGCGCCTCAACAGGCAGAGGGCGCGTTGGCCGTAGCGCGTGTGAGCGCTCCACCGAGGGCCCCGGGTGCGGCGCCGGTTGGCGTGCCGTGTGCAACGACAGCTTCAGGTCGCCCTTGGCCAGGGCATCGCCGGGAATGCCGCCGGCCACATCCGCGATGACTCGGGTGGGTTGGTCGAAGGCGTCGTCGACCCGCAGGGCAATGCTCTTTTGCAGGTCGGCCAGGCCCGGCGTGCCGCGATAGGTGCTCATGCGTTTTTGATCAACCAACGCTATCCAGCGTTCGCCCGGTTTTTTCGCCTGGTCGTCGTTGATGAGGGTGTGGGAGTAAAAGTTGGTCAGCCGGTTGGCGCGAATCGGGGCCGGGCGTGAATCAAACAGGCACAGGGTGTTTTCCAGGTCGTAGGAGCTTGAGGCGTTCAACGGGCGAACCTCAATCCCGTGCTGTTGCGCGGTGTTTACCAGCATCCAGTGGCCGTACAACCCTTCGGGGTCGCGGTAATTTTCCTTGTCGATGGATTTGAGCTGGCCCTCGGCCCGTTTCGAGAAACCACTGGAAAACCGTGAGTGGGTTTTCAGGTGATGAATGTCGCGCCACAGCGGCTCGATATAGAGAACCGTGACGTTCAGTTCGCGCAGGTATTGCATGTTTTCGATCAGCACCTGTTTAGCCGCGGTGGAAAACGGTGCCTCGCCTACCACCAGGTTGTGCGCGTCATCGATCAGCAGCTTGAGCAAGTCACGCAGGGCAATGTCTGGCGCCGGGTTCAGGGTTTCGGCCCGGGGAACCACGGCGGGCAACCGTGCAAAAAACGCGTCGGCGTCATCCGTCAGGGCCCTCACATTGTCCAGGTGCTGTTTGAGTGCCGGGGCGAGTTGCCGACGCGAGATCCAGATGCTGTGGGTATTGAGGTCTCGATCCAGGTAGGCGATCTGCAGGAACAGCGCCGACCTGTCCTCGGGGGCGATGACGGCCGCTACGTCCCGGCGAAACTTTTCCGACAACTCATAGGGCTGCCCGAGTCTTTCAGGGCCAGGCATGCCACCGATGACACCGGAGCGCTGCCACTGGCCGTCCACCGTCTGGTTCACCAGCTTGCCGGTGGAGCGCAATTGCCCGCTGGTGTTGTCGTAGCGAAACAACAGGAATCGCCCCAGGCTGTCCGGGGTGTGCGAGGCCCACAGGCTGTCGCCGGCAAACAGCACAGGCTGCATGCCCTGGGGCAATGGGGGCTGCGGTTGCAGTTGCTTGATCAAGGTCATGGCCTGTTGGTCCTTGGTCACCCGGGCAATATGGCGTAAAGGCGGACGGGCGAGCTTGACGGGGGCGAACAGCAGGGGCCGCAGGTCGGTCAACAACGTCCCGCCGGCATTGAGCAGCGCACCCAGATAGTGTCCCAGCGCGGCGGCGGTGTCGTTGCGGCTGTAGGCATGCAGGGCGAGCATCGAATCCTTGAACACCAGCAAGCCGCCCAAGGCCAGGCTCAGTGCCGGGAAGGGCGCGGTCAGCACGGCAATGGTGATTTCGCCGATCACGCTGACCAGCTCCATGATCATCTGCAAGCGCCCGGTGGTGGTGCTTTTGACTTCGTCGATACGGTGACGCAGCTTTTTGTCGTAGGTGTGGTAATGCAGGTTCTTGAGCGGCAGTGCGGTGCGAGGCACTTCGTCGAACACCGGCTTGGAATACAGCCCCTTGAGCTGTGCCGGCAGGCCGGCCACCAACGCATGCAACCTCGGCTCGAACGCCGCGCGCTCAACGCTGGCGACCCGGCTGATGTAGTAGGTGTCCATGCCTTCAAGGTTTTTCAGGCGTTCGTTGAATTCCCGTTGCGGCCTGAAGGCGATGCCATCCGGTGCGTGCGGGGTGTAGAGCAGGGGCAGGTCGTTGGCGTGGTGGAACAGGTAGCAGCCATCGATCACTTGCCCGCTGATGTGCAGGGGATAGAGCCGATACCGATTGCGCACGGCATCGCTGTTATCGGCCAGGCTGTCGATGCTTTTTTCCAGCCAGGCCAGGTCGCTTGTTGCCAGGCAGCCTTGCAGGCAGCACTCAAGCGCAGCGACGTGCATGTGCAGTTGGGCAACCTCCAGGGCCATATTGCGGCGCCATGCATAGTGGGGGCCTTGCGGGTCCAACAGGGTTTTCTCGACCTCGGCGACATAGCGGTCACCGATCCAGGTACCTCTGACCGAGTTGCTCACCGTTTGCGCGGTGAGTCGACTCAGGTCGACGCCGGGCGGTCCCTTGAACTGCGCGGTGGTGCTGGCGTCGGGGTTGATAAAGCCCAGGCTGGCGTCGTAGCCGTTGCGGTACAGCGTGGTGTAGCTGACGCGTTCGCGCGGGGTGATCACGCCTACGAGGTTTGGGTCTACCGCCGGGATCGGGTTGCCGAGCAGTTGGTTGAGGGCGGCTTTTGCCGCCTTGTGCAAGTAACTGTCGAAGTCGGGAAGCTGTTGCGGGCTACCCGGGCTTGCGGCGTAGGCCTGTGCCGCGCCCAGTGCCTGTTCCTTGAGGTCGGCGAGTTTCTGTCGGTCGGCTGCCGATGCCTGGCTCAGCCACTTTGGCATCTGATGCAGGTATTCATCGGCCTGCATGGCCAGCGTCGTGGTGCTCATTTCCACCAGGCAGGCCTCATAGGTGGAGGGCGCGCCGAAACTGATCATCAAATACTCAAGGCTGGCCGGGGTAAAACCCAGGGCGGAAAGCATCGCGCTGTATTTGGGCCGGATCCGGCTGACCAACTGTTCAAGCAGGTAGTCTTTCATGCTGCGCGAACCGGGAGCGAACGCTATCTCCTGGCTCCAGCCGAGGATATGCGCCTGCAATTCCCGCTCGCTGCCAAAGGCCTGGAACTGTTCGGCGCGTGGCGCGTGAGGCGTGCACAGCAGCAAGCGTTTGACCGCGCCCGTTGCATCGGTCTGGCGCAGCACCCACAGGTCCTTGAGCGGAGCCTTGTGCAGGAACAGGCAGCAGGCAGTGAGTGTGGGCGAGGGGCCTTCACTGAGGGTTTGCAGCAGTGCGTAGTCGTCCGCGCTGATATGGTTTTGCAACGATGCACTGTAGGCCAGCGCGTGCAGGCGGCTGTCGAGCATCTGCTGCATGGCTTCCTGTACGGCGGGCAAACTGTGGGCGCGCTTTTGTTCTTCGGCGAAGCTCAGGCTTGGTTGAACCTTGGCCAGCAGGTCGGCGAGGTAAGCCGGGGTGACGTCCCGGAACTCGGGCGGCAATGGCTGCTGGGCGTAGGTCAGTTGGGTGTGCTTGAGAAACTCGGAACCGGCGTGTTCATCGCCACGGTGCAAGCCACGTACCGCCAGTTGCACCAGGTTGTTGTGCTGGTTGTACGAGTTGCCTGACTTCAGGGTGCGCTCGGTGCTGATCTGCAGTTGCTCGGGGATCAGGCCCTGGATATCCAGGTCGTCGTCCAGGTGCTCAAGCAATTGCAGGCGCGCCATGGCCTCCGGCGAGGCCGCCGGGCCGAGCAGCGCCAGCACTTGCAGGCTGAGGTGTTCGTAAGTGCGCAGGTGTTCGGCGAGGGTTTTGCGCTGGGCCTCATTGGCGCTGCGGTACCAGTCGGGGGCGGATTCGTGGAGCAGTTTTTCCAGTAACTGTTGCGCGCGCAGTTCCAGGCGCGAGGACAAGTCCCAAGGCGAGCAGCGCAGCGCCTGGTCCAGTTCGAGGGTCATTCTGGCGACGTCTGTCGGCGCGGGGTGGCCGTCCAGGCCAAGGGCAAACGCGATGTCCTGATGTTGTTTGTCCTGCAGGGCGTTGTAGGTGTGTTCGTTCAGCGGGAGGCTGTCGATAGGGCCTGGCACCAGCGGCCAGATACTCGCCGCGCGCAAGTGCTGGTAACGGCGCGGCAGGTGTTGCAGCAGTTCCTGACGCCAGGCCGCCTGCTTCATGCGCTCTTGCAGCGTGCGATCCAGATGCTTGAGCGAGGTGAAAGCCTCCAGGCCTCTGGACGGGGTGAACAGCAATACATCACCGTCCTCTATCTCCAGGTGGGTGACCGGTGTCTGGCTGCGCGTGAGGACGAACACCCCGGCGAACTCGATGGCCTGCTGGCGGTAGCGAAACGTCAGGCGATGGATACCCGGGCGCAGCTCGGGGCCGCTGACGATATTCGTCACCAGCAGCTGGTCGGCAGGGCTGAGCAGGCGATCCTTGACCTTCAGCCTGGCCTCGGCCTCCAGCATCGGCTGATGGCTGTCGAGTATCCAGTTCTTGCGTAAATGGCCGTTGGGCCGCCGTTCGATTTCCAGGGCGGCCAGCTTCTTGTGCAATGCCTGGCTGATGCGCGTGCGGTTCAACCGGCCGGGTTCGCCCTGGATCACCCAGTCGCCGGGGACGGTGTAATGCACTTGCGCGTTCTGCAGGCTCCAGCGGCTTTCTTCTGCCAGGGCGGCGTGCAATGCCTGCACCTCCAGCAACTCGGTAGAAGACTGCGCTGCCGGTGCGTGGCCGTTGGGGAAAATCTGTAGACGATGACCGATTTGCAGCAGGTAGCCGTTCAGTTGTTCCGGGGTAAGTGGTGATGTGTTCGGGGGCTGGGCGGGCATGGCCGGTCCTCAGGGTGGATTGATCCCTGAGGGTGCGCAGTCTTGCAGTGTCGATGGCGGTAGTTAGTTACTCGTGGCAGGCGCCTCTTTCATCACTGCTCGACGAAATAGTACGGCTGACGGTTGATCGCCATCTCCTTGACCACCCTCACCGGGACGTTCAGCCGGTCAGTATTGTCCACCAGGGCCACGTTACCGGGCTTGGCCGCGAGGTAACTCTTGAGTTCCTCCGGCGTCTGCAGAATCGTCAAATAGCCCTGCATGTAGAACACCCCGGCGCCGGCGATTCGCTCGTTGGCCTGATACAGCACCACTTCCTTGCCCTGCGCCTGCATCGCCTGGATCTGGCTGATTACCGGCACAAACGACTGGCGCACATCGGCCTTGGGCGCGAACCAGAAAGCGGCAATCAGGTAGCAGGTCACTACCACGGTGAAGAAGCCACCTACCAGACCCCGTCGGTTTTCATAAACGTGTTCGGCAACGTGTGAAACCTGCCCACGACTTTTCAGCCAGCCCAGCAGCACGCCGCCATACTCGGCGGCCAGCACTGCCGCGGCGGGCGTCAAGGCCATCAGATAAACCGTGCGCTTGCTGGAGGCGAACGTCAGCAGGGTGAACTGCGCCACCAGCCATACGCTGAAAAACAGCCGGTAGCGGTTGCGCACCAGGCTCTTGCGGAAGTGCCACAGCCCCAGGTACACCAGGATATTCCAGGGCAAAAAGGCTTCGGGCAGTTTGACGATGTAGTAATAGAACGGCTCGTAGTGACCGGCTTCGACAAATGAACCGCTGAAGCGTCCAACGCTGTTGGTCAGCAGCACTTCACGTACCCCCTGCAACCCGTCGCGCTGGTACAGGAAACCCAGCCAGATCATCAGCGGCACTAGCGCCAGCAGCGTGAACAGCCCGGGCTTGACCCAATCGCCGAGCTTGAAGCGTTTATCCATCAGGCTGGTGCTGGCCAGATAGACGAAGATCACCACGCCAGGCATGGCCAGGCCCAGAACACCTTTACTCAGCGTGGCGATGACCATCCCCAAGGTGAACAGCAACCAGGTGCCCAGGTTGGAACGGTCGCGCTCCGACTCGGGGCGGTTGGCTTGATAAAACGCCAGCAGGGCCATGGTGACCCCGAGCGTGAGCAGCGAGTCCTCACCCACACCGCGCACGTTGCTCCAGTAACTGGCCATGGTCGCCAGCATCAGGCCCGCGACAAACGCCAGCGTCTTGGGCCGGCCAAACTTGCGCAGCATCCCGTACAGCAGCATCACGCTGAACAGCCCGGCAAATGCGGACGCCAGACGCACTGCCCAAGTGGTACCGCCAAACAGCCGGATCGCCCCGGCGTCGAGCCACAGGCTCAGCGGCGGTTTCTCCAGGAACGGTTCACGAAACAATCGCGGCACCACCCAATCGTTATCCAGATGCATGGCCATGGCGATCCCGGCCACACGGGCCTCGGTCGAGCCTTGCAACTCGTGATTGCCAAGGGCAAAGAAAAACAACAGCGCAGCGAGCAGGAGCAGCAGAGGAGCGGAACGCGTCATGGATTCTGGCTACCGGGGCAGGGGGCCGTTCGGGGGAACGGCCCGGGCGATCGGTGAGTATACGAGGGCGATTCTTAATAATTCGTGAATGAATGTGAGGTTTTTGTAGGGTCAGGGTTGTTTCAGCAGTGGCCAGTGGGTTAGCCAGTCTTTGGAGGTGATGCGTTGTTGGTAGATGGCGTGTTTTTCCTGGGTAAAGCGGGGCGTGGGTTTGAGTTGGAGATTGAACAGGTCTTCCAGGCCGAGAGGGGCTGAAACTTCACATAGGTCTTCTGCGGTTCTCCTGACGGCTACTGCGGTGGCGGTTTCGGGCCAGAAGCGCATGGCGTCGCTGGCGTTGCGGTAAGGTGCATCGCCGTTTCGCAGGTGCATGCGGGCCTGGTTTTTGACGGACCAGTCGATGGAGGGTTCGGCTGCGTGTAAGAGGGCTTCGAGGCGGCGGTCTTCGTCGGGGCTGGTGCAGGTGGCGTCGAACCACAGTACGTCGACGTCACCGGTCGGTGGTGATAGGGGGCGACCGTGGAGGTGATCCCATACCGCGTTGCGTACGAAGCCGGCGCCGATCCAGCAGTCGGGGAGGGCGAGGGCGCGGACGATGTCCAGTAGGTGCCAGCGTTGGGCATCGCTGCTGATCAGGGTCTGGAGGGCTTTCTCGCTCAAAGGATAACGGCCTCTTTCACAACGATCCCCAGGTCATTGCTGACTTTCACCACCCTCACTTCATCGCGATAACCGATCCACGTGGGGCGGCAGATTTTAATCGTATTATTCAGCTCAGCATCGAAGACCGTGATTCCGCTGCAGCTTTTACTGCCGCCTGACGAATATTCGTAGTGAGCCGTATAGCTGCTGCGGGTGCCGCCCGAACATAAAATGGCCAACGAAAACAGCGTCACCGAGACCAGCGTGCATAAGATGAACATCCCGGCAAACGCCTTAAGCAGGGTCCATTTTTTTTCGAGCCGCAGCTGAGGTTTTCTTACCCGCCAGACAATCACGGACGCAGCCAGGGTCAGGACGAGAGATACGGATAAACAGGCTTTCTCCGCGACCGGTTTGAAGTGGATGGCGGGTGAGATGCTGAACTGCCATATAAACAGCACGGCCAACAGAAGCTGTACGCCCAGCACGACAGGTATCAGGTAGGCGTAGGAATTCTTGTTCACTGCGGCACACATCCTTATGTTCAAAAAAAGTGACGGATTTATTGTCGCAGAATAGCTCCGTCACCTTTTTCACTTCTGGCGCGTTGCGGCAGATTCGTTTTTTTAGTGTTAAGGCGATGTCCTGCCCGTTCCTTCCGAATCTACTGATGGCACAAGAATGTCCAGTGCGCGCGTCACCAGCAACTCACCGAGGACGCTCAATTGCTGGGTGGCCAGGAGTTTATGGCGAAAGGCACCATCGAACTCGAAAGCCAGGTCGGTAGTGAGCGCGTTCAGTGAGGCGAGGGTTTCGCAGGCCTGTACGAGCAGGGTTTCGGGGTCGATGTTTTGGGCAATACAGAAGATATCCGCGCCGGATTGGCTCGGGCATGGAGGATTGGGGCTGTGCTTTTTCATGACTGCAACTCCTTGATTGGTGGAGTCGCCAGACATCGCTGCTAAACGAAAAGGGTGGCGACTGTACGCGGGTTAGCAGACCAGGAATCAAGGAACCCAGCGCACTCGAAAGTGCCCCACGCACAGCCGCCATAACGCGGACTAGCGAACGCGGATGCTTCGCTTGAACGGATGGTGGCATTGCATGCCTTGATATTAACCGAGCCGCTAAACCCGGTCGCTGATTTTGCAGCGACGTTTCAAGGCTAGTCGTGTCGATTGATGAGCACCAGTTCATCAAGGGCTCGATGTCTTGCGGGAAAAATCCGAAGGGCTAATCTGCTGTGTGTTTCCAGGAGCACAGAAACAACAAAACCCGCACAAGGCGGGTTGGGCCGGGGTAATCTGAAACGTTTCCCCAGTGAATTGATTTAAAAGGGTATTTTCTGTTTGAAGATGTACTTGGAATACCGTTTGGAATAACGCAAGCATCGGGTTGGCGACGCGGAGAGTACGGTAGGTGCCGAGTTGCCCTCCAGTTACTCTCAATAGGCGCCACCCGGTGAGTCGGGTGAGCTTTTTCGATTTGGAGTACGTCTGTAAGCGTAAGCAAACGTGCGTGAGCGTTTCCTGGCCGAGATGAATGAAATCAGCACCTTAGCCGTTTGCCGATACTGGCTCGAAGCTATCCAACCGGTTAAGGTGTGGCATTGATCATATATATCTCACAGGGATGCGGCGAGAACGCCCTCCCTGCTTCTGTGTAAGGAACGTGCGCGTGAACCAGCAGACCCTGGCCCCCTTCATATGGAATATCGCAGATCTGCTTTTGGGAGCCTTCAAGCCCTCCGAATATGGCCGCATCATCCTGCCGTTCACCGTGTTGCGTCGTCTGGAATGTGTGCTGGAACCCTCCCGCGGCAAGGTACGCAGCCAGTATGAGGCGATGAAGGCCAGTGGCGTGGACATGGACCTGATTTTGCCGACCACGGCCGGCGCAACCTTCTACAATGTCTCGCAGTTTTCCCTGCACAGTGTGGGCTCCACCAGCACCCGCGCCAACCTGGAAGACTACATCGCCAAGTTCTCCGCCAACGCCCGCCAGGTGTTCGAGCACTTCGCCTTTGACCGTTGGTTGGAGAAGCTGGAGAAAGCCAACCTGCTTTACCTGGTCACGCAGAAGTTTGCAGCAGTCGATTTGCACCCAGACAAGATCAGCAATCACG
This sequence comes from Pseudomonas sp. I8001, assembly GCF_013385345.1. Lineage (NCBI taxonomy): Bacteria > Pseudomonadati > Pseudomonadota > Gammaproteobacteria > Pseudomonadales > Pseudomonadaceae > Pseudomonas > Pseudomonas sp. I8001. The sequence goes on along the minus strand of NZ_JACAQC010000043.1, from coordinate 105,591 downwards.
AAATGGGGCTCGTCTTCGAGCACCTCATCCGCAAGTTTGCCGAGTCATCCAACGATGATGCTGGGCAGTACTTTACGCCGCGCGATGTGGTGCGCCTGGCCACCACCGTGGTCTTTGCGCCGGATCATCAGGCACTCAACGGCGATGGTGTGGTGCGCACCGTGTACGACTGCGCCGCCGGCACGGGCGGCTTTCTATCTTCGGCCATCGAGCAGGTTTACGAGTGGAACTCCAATGCCCGCTTGGTGCCCTACGCCCAGGAGCTGAACCCGGAAACCTACGCCATCTCCGTGGCGGACAAGCTGATCCAGGGCTACGACACCCGTAACATCAAGCTCGGCAACACCCTGTCCGACGATCACCTGCCCCATGAGCAGTTCGACTACTGCCTGGCCAACCCGCCGTTCGGCGTGAAGTGGGAGAACGTCCAGAAGCAGGTGCAGGCCGAGCACTGCCAGCAAGGCTTCGCCGGCCGCTTCGGCGCCGGCCTGCCGCGCGTGGGCGATGGTTCGCTGCTGTTCCTCATGCACCTGCTGTCCAAGCGCAAACCGCTTGAACTGGGCGGTAGCCGTATTGGCATCGTGCTGTCCGGCTCACCGCTGTTCAATGGCGGGGCCGGTTCGGGCGAGTCGGAGATCCGCCGCTGGATTCTGGAGAACGACTGGCTGGAGGCGATCATTGCCCTGCCTACTGACCTGTTCTACAACACCGGCATCGGTACCTACATTTGGGTGCTGTCCAACCATAAGGACGCATTGCGTACGGGCAAGGTGCAACTGATCGACGCCAGCGCCATGCACGCGCCAATGCGCAAGAGCCTGGGCAGCAAGCGCAAATACCTGTCGGGTGAACAGATCGCCGAAATCGCCAAGCTGTATGAGGCGGTCGAGGATGGGCCGAACAGCAAGATCTTCGCCACTACCGACTTTGGTTATCGCCGTATCACCGTCGATCGCCCGCTACGCCTGCGTTTCTCGGTCACGCCGGACAAGCTCGCTGCCTACCAGAGCACCAAGGGCGCCGACCAAGCTGACTCATTCGCGAGCGTTGCGGGCGAGCTAGACAACCTGCCGGCCTTCCTCAAGGCCGCCGGTATCAAAAAACTTGGCAAGGGCGCGTTGAAAGCTGCGCTGGCCTGCTTTGGCGAGCGTGACCCCAACGCCCAGCCGATGCTGGACGACAAGGGGAATGTGCTGGCCGACTCGGACCTACGCGAGTTCGAAAATGTGCCGTTGAATCAGTCCATCGACGACTACTTTGCCCGCGAAGTGCTGCCGCATGTACCAGACGCCTGTATCGATACCAGCAAGACGGATGCGAAGGACGGCAAGGTCGGCATCGTCGGCTACGAGATAAACTTCAACCGCTACTTCTATGTCTACCAGCCGCCACGCGAGCTGGCCGAGATTGATGCAGACCTCAAGGCCGTGGAGGCTGAGATTGCTGCTCTGCTGGGCGAGGTGACTGCATGAGTCATTACAAGCCCTATCCGGCCTACAAGGATTCCGGGGTGGAGTGGTTGGGGCGAGTGCCTGACCATTGGGAAGCGCTCACTCTTCGACGAGTGGTTGCAGCTGTAAAAACTGGTGGAACTCCTTCCTCCGAGTCGCCAAGTGCAGATATTCCCGATGGGGTTGCCTGGTACACACCAGGGGATTTCGGAAGCGAAATGGTCCTGGAGGCCGCTGGAAAACGTGTTAGCCGAACAGCTATTTCAACCGGCGACGTCAAGGTTTTTCCAGCAGGGTCAATCCTCGTGGTCAGCATTGGTGCAACCCTTGGTAAAGTTGGTTTTGTTGCTGAAGAGGTATCGGCCAACCAGCAAATCAATGTAGTGATTCCGAACGCCCGTGTAGATGGCTATTTCTTGGCATATTCGCTATCTGTCAAAACCGAAGCGATGTGGTATCTGGCCAATGCCGCCACTATCGGAATCATGAACCAAGAAAAAACAAAGGACATTTGGCTAGCAATCCCTTCAATTGGGGAGCAGAAGTCAATCGCGACTCACCTCGACCGCGAAACCGCCCGCATAGACGCGCTCATTGAAAAGAAAACCCGCTTTATCGAACTGCTGCGCGAAAAGCGCCAAGCGCTGATCACCCAGGCCGCCACAAGGGGCCTCGACCCCAGCGTTAAGATGAAAGACTCCGGTGTGGAGTGGTTGGGGGAAGTGCCGGAGCATTGGGAGGTTCGTTCCGTTTCCTCCGTGAGCACCAAAATCACAAACGGCTATGTTGGGCCAACCAGAGATATCCTGGTTGAGGAGGGAGTGCGCTACCTTCAATCACTCCATATCAAGGGCAATCAGATTAAGTTTGATGTCCCTTACTTTGTGACGAAGGATTGGAGCAATCAGCACCGGAAGTCCATCCTCGAGACCGGAGATGTGCTGATTGTTCAGACAGGTGATATTGGGCAGGCCACTGTTGTAACCGATGAGTTTGCTGGGTGCAATTGCCACGCTCTCATTATTGTTGCGCCTGAGCGAAGCATCATTTGGGGGGAGTGGATGTCGTGGGTTTTCAACTCCAGCTACGGCTATCACACGCTGCTATCCATCCAGACCGGTGCTATGCACCCACATCTGAACTGCGGCAACGTCAAAGATGTGTTGCTCCCGGTGCCGCCACTCACTGAGCAGCTTGAGATCGTGAAGCATATCGAGCATGAGGAGCGGAGAGTTGCTGCATTGGCTGGCAAAACTGAGCGAAGCATCGAACTCCTAAAAGAGCGTCGATCCGCCCTGATCACCGCCGCCGTCACTGGCCAGATCGACCTGCGGGAGGCGGCATGAACCAAGGCCGTAGCCTGCGTCTGTTTCTGTTGGATGGCACGCCCAACGGGCTGCTCACCGCCGATATCATGAACTGGACCGGCCATGTGCAGACCTGCCCGTGCTCCAAGTTGGCTGAACTGGTGATGCGCCCCGAATGCGCGCGTACCAGTGCGTACTTTGTTGTCGGCCCCGACCCGGACGACGACCTGCGTGCGCGGGTGTATAGAGAATAAGATCGAGCAGCCGCAGCGGTTGATCCTGGTACGCCACGAGAACATCAGCGTATACGCCAGGTAATTTAGATTCGGTCTTTGGATTTGTCGCAGTAAGGGATTAGGCGTCGATGAAACTCACCACCAGCTGGTTGAAGCCACCCTATGCAAGTGGTGGTATTGATCACCTCGGCACTCAGGCGCCCTGCGTAATGATCTATGGCCAGTTACTGCCTGGCATTACCAATGTCACTGATCGGGCGCGCTATTACTCGTTTTATCCTTGGTTGGTATGGTCCTATGACCAGCGTTACGCGAAGAATGACTACAATCACTTTGTCGAGCGGTTTCGGCGTGCAGACTGCCTATTCACCCTGATTGCCGAGCAGCACGCACAGGTGACCGACCACAACAACGAGCGACACGGCGTCGCTATGGTCGGTCGCACCAAGCTGGTTCCATCACTCGCCAGTCTGAAAACCGGTGAACCACTGCGGCTATCGCTCTACGCGACGACCGAGGAAACGCCACAGCGCTACTTCATGAATAGGCTAGGTGGTCTTTCGCAGTACTACGCGGGCACTCTGGCCGATCTGCAATTGATGGAGTCGTCCGGCCGTTCCTGGAGTTTCTATAGCAGCCAGTATGGCGCGCCACTGGCGCAGAGTGTCGATGCGTCTGTACCTGGTGAGCGGTTCTGGCAGGTTGTAGAAAACGACTTGGTGACACTCGAAGAGCTCGACGAGCTGAGCGGTTTCTGTGCCTGCAACGTTGCTGGCAGCCGACGCGAGCATCAGCAGCTCACTGATATTTTCTTCGATACAGGCAACCGCTATTCAGAGGAAGGCACTCAGCGACGCCGAAGCCTGGGTCTGATTCAGCAACTGGCGGAATCCCTGCCGAACGGATGGGATCTGACCGAGGATGTGTTCCGAGCCTGTGTCTATAGCGCCACTCTACCCTATGGTACTGCGTGGGAAATTCCCGATGCCTTGCAATCCACTCAGGCGCACTGGGCTGTCTATGTGCGTAATGACCTCATGTCGGTGGCCTTCCAGACGATCCTCGCCATCTGCCTGCAGGAACTGCAACCGCAATCAGCGGCGCAGCGGCGGGTATTTCATAGCGTCGAGATGTTCGCTGACTGGTTTGCCGGCTCGGCAACGGTTGCCGGAGTACTGAGTAATCTGGGGGCGGGCAGTTTTGCAGATCTGGTTGCCAGCAGCAGGGCGAACGCTCCGGCGCTTACTGACTGGACAAACGACGCGCATGAGATTCAGTTGGGTTGGCAGTTAATTGGTGGCTGGCAGCCGGGAGTGGATATTGCGCCGCTGCTTTCAAATAGCCTGAGCCTGCTGGCAATGTTAGTCGCTCGCGATGATCCAGGGGCGCAGCCGTATTCAGGGTTGGCAATTACTTATGAGGCACTCAGGGACTATCCGATCAACCTCATCAGCTTCCGCAGCCGTGGTGTCGACTGGCTGACGATGTCTCTCGAGCATGTGGTTACCGATCTGGTCGTTTGGTGTCTGGATACCCATCTTCGAGTGGCACTGCGCAAGCTCCGACAGTCCAACCGCTCGACCTTCCATTTGCGACCGTCCGAGCGAGGCCTGGAAGTTGTGGGTGACCAGGTCCCGCCGCCATCCCAGACCACTCCTCGTTTCCGACAGGCGGTTCAGATTCTTCGCGACCTTGGAATGCTGGTGCGTGATGACAACCACATGACCAGGTTGACTGCATCTGGTCGGACGCAGATGGAGGTTGCTAGTGTCTGACGACGTATCCCTCCTAGACGTGATCAAACGTGGGGGTTACGAGGCCTCGCTGATCACCACCTTCAACGCGACTCTGCCTTTCTACGAGGAGGTGTTGCTGCGCAAGCTGGTAACAGCCGGATGTCGGCATAACGTGGTGCTGATGGATCGGGGCCAATGTGCAGCCTCATGGGAAAGCCAGGCGACCCGGCCTCGGCTGGCTGGTCATGCCTACACGCTGCTACCGATTGGCGTCAGCGGCGCGTTTCACCCGAAGGTCTGTCTGTTACTGGGGGCAAAGAAGGCGACGATTCTGGTCGGCAGCCACAATCTCACGCTCTCGGGGCTTGGCTTCAACCGCGAAATCACCAACTGGATCGAAGTTGGTGGTTCCAAAGATGGTGAGGGTATCGCCGTTCTCAAGGCTGTTTGGCTGATGCTTCGTGAGTGGATCGAGCTGGAACGCGGCAAGGCTCCTGAGCCTCTATTGGAGTCGGCGCTGGCAATTGGCCGTTTCATCAGCCCTTTAATTGCCACGGCCGGAGACATGGGCTCGCCTGCGGTCTTGGCGCAAGGTCCGAGAGGGCTGGCGTTGATCGATCAAGTTGCTGAGCGGATTACAGCTCCGGTCAGGAGGATTGCTGTGCTGGGGGCGTTCTTCGATCGGGAGCTGGCTCTGCTCAAGGAGTTGAAGGCACGTTGGCCCGCTACAGATATCGTGGTGGGTATCGATCCCGACTCGGTCCATCATCCAGGCAACTTTGATAGCGAAATCGTTCGGTATGTGGATGCGCGAGAGGTTGCTAATCGGGCCGGCTATCTGCATGCCAAGGTGCTCTATTTTGAAACGCATGGCGCTGCGCCCGATGTGTTTGTCAGTGGTAGCGCGAACCCCAGCCGTCCCGCCTGGATGGGAGGTGTGAATGTCAATGTCGAGGCCATAGTGCTTCAGGCAGGCACTGCCGCCCGAAGTGCTGCTGAGGCCACTTCAATGCTCAGCCTGTTCGAGTTGCCCGAGCTGGCGCCAGAGGAGTTCGCTGCGATCCAAGAGCGCAACAAGACCATCGAGATCGAGCAGCAGACGTCGTTGCCACTACTTTCGGGATTTTCGGATGGGGGGAGTGGCCTGATACGAATCAGTTATCGGGGCGAACTGATGTCGGTGACTGCAGCTGTAATGCTTGGCCCGAACCAGGAGAAGCTGGAGACGCTTGCCCCACTGGAAATACGTGACGACGAGGTCGTGTTCAGAACCAATGTTGAGGCGACAAACATTCGCTCCTGTCTATTGGAGCAGAACGGCAGGTCGATCGCCCGGGCGATGATTCTGCACCCCTCGATCCTTGAGGCGAGCTCCCGGTCCTCTAAGCAGTACCAGATTCGTTCGGCACTCAGTGAGCTGGGCTCGAGTGAGGCCGATATATCGAAGGTCATCGCCACCGTTGAGAGGGTGATCTTCGCGGAGCAGTCCGATCACGAGATCCAGATGGCAATCCGCGAGTGTCGGGATAAGAAAGATGCGCTTCCAGTTGAGGACGGACCACCATCGTTGGTGATTAGTGTGAGCGACATGGCTCGGATGAGGCGCAAGCAACGTGTGTTGAAGTCCGGTGACTTGGCCTACCTGATCGATGTGCTCATGCGACGCCTGAGCGACGGTCTCGAGGTGCAGAGTGTTGAGGTCGATCAGGCTGGGCGGAGCGAAGAGGAACAGGTTGGCCAGGAGGACGATGGCGGCGATAAAACGAGCGATCCAGTCGACAAACCCCAGTTCTGGGACGCTGAAATCGCTTTGGCAGTTGCCAGGAAGGCAAGGTCATTGAGTAGAAAAATGGTCGAGCAACTGAAGCTGGCCAGCCAGGACGAGTCAAGGAAAGTCAGTGCGTCGATCCAGTTGATTGCCGTATTGGCTCTGATTCGTGAGCTACGCCATCTCGACAAGCAGAAACGCTGGCGAGCAACCGGGCAGGATCTCGTGGAAGAGCGAGATCGTCGTTATCTCCTCGATGAAAGTATCAGGTATTTGCTCGGTTCGGGGGCGCGGCTCCTCGAAGTGATCGACAAGTCGATCGACGACGATGCCGATGAGACGATGCAGCTAACTACCTTGCTGATTTGGCTGGCTTGGGACCTGGGTGATGAATTGACGGCCAGGATCAGCCTAATGTGGGGTACGGATGAAAAACTCCGGAGGTTGCAGGCGAATGCGTTGTTCCTGAGGTTAATGCCGTCAATCGCTGCCGACCAGGATGCGAGTTCAGAGCTGCGCGAGAGCATTCAGCGAACACTCAAGCCAACTCCGAGCGCCTCCATTCAGGCAGAGCAATGGCTAATCCTGCATCTGGCTTATGGTTCATCGTGGTCGCAGGGGCAGAAGGAGACCGACGAGTTGGAGCTCGGCGGATACTGCAGGATTTTTGGTTTGGACGATAAGCCGAGAGTCATCGTGGAGATTGATCAGAATAACGTCGGCTTCTGGGATTTCGATGACGTACGGAAGTTTAAGCGTGACCGGGTAGTTGCACTGATGCCGACACAGCCAGCAAGTTACGCCCCGAATTGAGCCGCATCGGGACAAACTGTAGAGAAGCGAGACTGAATATATGAGCCACATCCACCACGAATGCGAACTGGAACGCCATATTGTCGAGCAGCTTGAAGCTGCCGGCTGGCTGGTGGGTAAGTCTGCTTATGACCAAGGGCGGGCGCTAGTACCCGAGGATGTGCTGGGTTGGCTGGAGGAAAGTCAGCCCCAGGCTATGGCTAAGATCCTCGCCATGAATGGTGTTGGCACGCGTGATGTGGTGCTGGATCGGCTGGTCAAGCAGTTGGAGAACAAGGTCGATGGCGGCACGGTGAATGTGTTGCGTTACGGCTTTGCCGTGGCCGGTGGCGGCACCCTGGCTATGAGCCAGGCTCTGCCCGAGGACGCGCGCAACGACACGGTGATCGCACGTTATGCGGCCAATCGGCTGCGCGTCGTGCCACAGCTGCGTTACTCGTTGGACAAGGCCGACGAGATCGATCTGACCTTCTTTATCAACGGCATTCCGGTGGCCACGGTGGAGTTGAAGACCGATTTCACCCAGTCAGTCCAGGCTGCCATGCAGCAGTATTGCATGGACCGCCGACCTGAGCGCAAGAGCGGTAGCCTTGAGCCGCTGCTTACCTTCAAGCGTGGGGCGGTGGTGCATTTCGCCATGAGCGATAGCGACATACGCATGACCACCAAGCTGGCCGGGGACTCGACCTTCTTCCTGCCGTTCAACCGGGGCAACGATGGTGCCGCCGGTAACCCACCGGGTGAAAACGGTAGCTACCCGGTGAGCTACTTTTGGGAGCGGGTGCTGCAGAAGGACAACTGGCTGCACATCTTCCACCGCTTCGTGCTGCAGGAGCGTAAGGAAGCCCAGGACGTCAACGGCAAAACCTACTTCAAGGAAGGCCTGATCTTCCCGCGCTTCCATCAGTGGGAAGGTGTGACGAGGATGATCGACACGGTGCGGGTAGAAGGGGCAGGGCAACCGTATCTGATCCAGCACAGCGCCGGCTCGGGCAAGACCAATACCATCGCCTGGACCGCGCATTTGCTGATTCGTGTGCGCCGTCCGGACGGTGAGCCGTATTTCCACAGCGTGATAGTGGTGACCGACCGCCAGGTGCTGGACCAGCAGTTGCAGGATGCCATCCAGCAGATCGAGCATCAGGCCGGCGTGGTGTGCGCTATCGACCGCCAACAGTCGAGCCTGCCCAAGAGCCAGCAGTTGGCCAAGGCCATGCTCGATGGTGTGCCGATTATCGTCTGTACCCTACAGACGTTCCCCTATGCGCAGAAGGCCATCCTCGGCGAGCAGAGCCTGCGGAATCGCCGTTTCGCCATCATCATCGACGAGGCGCACAGCTCCACCGGGGGCAGCACGGCGGATGACCTGCACTATGTACTGACCGGGCAGAGCGAGGCGGAGTGGGAGAAGCTCTCCAAGACGGAGCGGTTGTCCGTGTGGCAGAGCTCGCGCTCGCGTCCAGGCAATGCCAGCTACTTCGCCTTCACCGCCACGCCCAAACATTCGACGCTGAGCCTGTTCGGTCGTCCGCGCAATCCGGCGCAGCCGGTGAGCACCGATAACCCGCCGGCGCCGTTCCATCTTTACACCATGCAGCAGGCCATCGACGAAGGCTTCATCCTCGATGTGCTGAAGAACTACACCAGCTACGAGGTGGCGTTCAAAATTGGCAGCGAGATGATCGATGACAAGCGCGTGGACGAGAAGAGCGCCGGGCGCAAGCTGGCCAAGTGGCTTTCGCTCAACCCTGTAAATGTGGGGCAGAAGGTCGAGCTGATCACCGAGCATTTCCGCAAGAACGTGGCGCACCTGCTCGGTGGCCAGGCCAAGGCGATGGTGGTAACTAGTTCACGTGCAGCAGCAGTGAAGTACCACCTGGCGTTGGAGGATTACTGCAAGCGCAAGGGCTACAAAAACGTGCAGGCCATGGTGGCATTCTCCGGAGAGGTGGCCAACGCCGATGTGGAGGAATCCAACCTGCCGGTCGATCACCAATTCAGCGAGATCAACCTAAATCCAGGCCTCAATGGCCGTGATATGCGTAAGGTGTTCGATACCCCGGACTACCGCGTGATGATCGTGGCCAACAAGTACCAGACCGGCTTCGATCAGCCGAAGTTGGTAGCTATGTATTTGGACAAAAAAATCTCCGGAGTTGAGGCCGTACAGACGCTCTCACGCCTGAATCGTACCTTCCCTGGCAAGGATAAAACTTTTGTGATCGACTTCGCCAACAAGGCAGAGGAGATCCTGGCGTCGTTCAAGACCTTCTACCGTGATGCTCAGGTGGCGGATATTCAAGATCCGAACATCGTTTACGACGTCAAGCAGCGCCTGGATGGCATGTTCATCTACGAGTTGGCCGAAGTGGAGGCCTTCGGCGATGCCATCGTGGATCCGAAGGTGACGCACCAGAAGCTGTTCTCCCTGACGCAATCGGCAACCGATCGCTTTAACGGCAAGCTTAAGACACTTAACGATGCCATTGATCTGTGGGAGAAGGCCTGGGAAAAGGCCCATGATGAAGGCAACGAAAAGGACATGGAGTACGCTGACGTACAGCGCTCAGAGTACTGCAAGGTTCGCGACGAGCTGATGATCTTCAGTGAAAGCCTGACCAAGTTCGTGCGTAACTACGAGTACATCGCTCAGCTCATCGACTTTGGCGATCCAAGTCTCGAGGCATTTGCCAGCTTTGCGCGCCTGCTGCGTAAGCGCCTTAAAGGTATTACAGCCGAGCAGGTGGATCTGGGCGACCTCAAGCTCAGCCATTACAAAATCAAGAAGGGGAATAACCTGGGCGGTGTAACCGTCGTGTCGGAAACGCCCAGCCTTTACGGTATAACCGACAACGGACTACGTGATGCCCGCGATCGTGAGAAAAAGTACCTCACCGAACTGATTGAGAAACTCAACAATGCTTTCGGCAAGGACATCACTGACACTGATCAGGTGGCCTTCGCAGTGCATGTGTCTGAGAAGCTGCGCGCAGATAACGTAGTGATGGCTCAAGTGCACAACAACACCATGGAGCAGGCTATGAAGGCTGACCTTCCATCCAAAGCCGTCGCCGCAATCGCCGCAGCGATGAGTAGCCATACCAGCATGGCAACGAAGCTACTTAGTGATGAGTCTACGCGAGATGTGTTCCTGACGGTGGTGTACGAGCTGCTGAAGAAGGGTGCGGGGAAAGATCTTTTTGACTTAGCGAGGCCGAATATTTAGCACTCGTGTAGCTGATAAAATTTAAGCGTGCAAGCAGCCACTGAGGGCTGCTTGCCAAGTATTGTAGGAAATCCTGTTAAACCTAACCGTTACCTGAATAGTATGGGGAATACATTTTGGCTTGGGGCGTCTTATTGGTAGTGTTAATGAAGACGGTAATTTGAGGTCTATATGTTTTTAGGTAGATAAAGCTTTGACCAGAATATGAGCTCAATTAAACTTAGGATTGAAGATCTTAGGGTGTAATTACTAATATAATATTTTTCAGCGGGGTCCGCATGGATGTATTTTCCACACACCCAGTAAAGAGAGTTTGCTAGGTTAAATATAGCTGAATTATGGTATTCCGTCTTTGTTGGAGTGAAATTGGCGGATGGGTATCCGTTAAGGTGCTTCATTAATTTGTTGAAATCTAACATTCCGTTAGGTCTTATCAAGCTGTCTGGGACGACGGGCTTATTGTATAGATTGATCGTTTTATAGATGGTCTCCTGAAGCGATCTGATGTCTCGAAATATGCCGCCAAAGCGAGGGAAGCTAGTCTCATTTTCATTTTTTAGAATCTCTACAAGAGTTGACTCAGCACTTTGGTTGTAGCCATAGTTTCTAAGGACGGAGAATGCTTCGTTGTGTGCTATGGTTATTTTTATAAGTTCAGAGTTCTCGCAGTAAAATTTTAATTTTGCGATGGCTTCGTTTAGGCCGTCTGGAGTCTTTTGGTAGATGTTTTTTTCTTCTGCAAAGCGCTTGAAATTATTGAAGGCATCATCGTCGCCAGTGAGCACGATTCGAGGGAAGTTTGGGAAATTGGTGTCGAGGTATTTAAGTGCGGTCCCAATGAAGTTCTCATTCTCAATTGCCTGATCATCAGAAATCAAGCATTTTATATCGAGAACTACTGCGGATATGGAAGCGTGATGCTTTGGCATCACATCTTGTAAGCCTTCAAGACTTTTTCTATGTATTAGTCGAAGGTCATTATTCTGAGCCTCGATTTGAAATGTATCTTTAAAGTTTTCGTCGTCATCGATGAGGAGAATATTATTCATTTATCGCTCTTCCTTGTTGGGTATTTCGATTTTCATTGAAAAGCCTTTGACTTTGTTTTCGTCTATTTCAATGTCTCCATCATGCGCTCGAATTATTCTATAGATGTAGTTTCCGCCAATCCCAGAGCCGTTGCTTGATTTGCTCTTGGTGAAAAACTGAATGTAGTCTGATTTTGTCAGTGTGAATGGCTTTCCGTTGTTGCTGTATTCTATGATCGCAATTTTTCTTTCTTTATCTTCCTTTACGGTAAAGGTTATTCTGTCTTTGCTGGATGGCGCTGAAAATGCGTGGTGCTCAGCGTTTGCTATAAGTTGATCTATTACTTGTAATATTGAAGCTTGATGTATGTTTGCTTCAATGTCGTAGCCCTTGATCTCTATTTTGTACTTGTGAGGGCGTTCAATTGTCTTATCTCTAAGGTGCTCGCTCAAAAAGTTCAATAGCCTGGTTTTTATGAATTCTGAAGGCTTTAAGTTCAGGGTCATAATTTCTTTAACAAGTGACAGTGTGTCGTTTAGCTCTTTAGAGTTGATGGCTATTTTTTGAGACACGGATCCAATGTCAAGGTTTTCAGGTTGCTCAAGTAGTCCCATAAGGTCATCATCTACTCCTAGCTCCTCTTTGTCGTATTGAGCAAGCGAAGAGATGTTATGCTTTTCAATGATTCGAATAAGCTTGTTGGATAGGGAGTTGATTTTGACTAGCTTTGGGCGTAGTTCGTGAACCAGTGTGCTTATTAGTTCATTCTCCTTCTGGATATTTTCCTCTTCAAAGCCTATTGCTCGTAATCTTTGGGTAACTCTTTCTTTTTCCGCAGATATCAGATTAGACTTTTGTGTTGCGATAAATTCTCTTTGGGAGTCCAACGGCATCATTGGAATGATTATTTCTGAAAGTAGCCGTTTGCTAATGAAAGGCATCACAGTACCAATGCGCCTCTGCTCCACTTGTTTTTGTATTAATGGTGAGTAAAGTTGATAATATAGGTACTCAATGTCAAGAGATGATTTTGGAAAAGGGCGTAGGGTAAGTACCCCGTTGTGCGTTATGATTTCGGGAAGCATCTTGGAAGGCTTAAATATTGTAGGCTTTAAATTGTCGCCAATGCGGGCAATAAGCAGCGACTCTTCCCTGATTAACGATTTTTCTGATTGCTTGGTTTTAACTATGCGTGAGTTGGACTTTCCTGAGGAAAGACGCATGTCCAAAATATCTTTTTCTAGACTCTCAATTTTAATAAATGGGGTGTCTTCGGCGACGGCTTGAGTATCTCGTGTTATGGTGCCAGAGATTATTTCAACGAGCTCGCCAAGTTTTCGAGCCTTGCCACCCTTTAATAACTTTCCAGCTTCTTTAAATTCGTCGGTGTAATAAGATGCACTTAAGCTTTTTTGAGAGGCTACTTCTTCTGCGCTGACTATCTGTGAGTTCAGGGAGTCAGTATTTTTTTCTTGATACTGTCCGAGGATACTAGATATGTCGAGAATTGGAAGTTGCGACGCTGGTGCTAAATTCTCAGCAGTTATAAATTTTATTCTGTTGATTAAAAAGGATGGTTTTGATTTGTTTAGAATGATTATTGACGATTTGCCGTTTGTATATGGTTTTAAGCTGCCTGCCGGTAAGCTTATGATGCATTCTATGATGTCGTTATGTAAAAGATGGTCTCTGTAGTTCTGCTCTTTTCCTTGGGATAGTAAGAAGCTGTCTGAAACTGTTAATACTGCTTTGCCGTGCTCGGCAAGTTTTGAAATTACAAATTCAAGTAGAGGAATAAAACCTTTTTCCTTCCAAGGAGATACATGGCTGGTAAAGCCTGTTAGAGGAAGGTCGCCAATAATGAAGTCGTAGTATAAGCCGTCGTGTATCTGATTTAAGCAGTTTTCTGAAATGATCTCGTAGTTCGGAATTTCGTGCATCTCGAGATTCATTAGTGCAATCTGAGCAATGCTATTCTGAATTTCACTACCTTTTATATATGGTTGTGCATCAGCTATTCTGGATACATGGCTAAGTAAGCTTCCTATTCCGCACACGGGATCATAAACGACCCCGGATTTAGGATTTAATAGTTTAGCCATTAGCTCAGAAACTTGCGGCGCTGTACCAGTGACGTATTTTTTTTGCGCCGAGGGTGTTCGTGTTTCGAGTATGTATTCGAAGGCAGTGCTAAATTCACTTTTACTGAAAAGTAATGTATCTACTTGCTGTATCATGTTTATGATGTCTTCTAATTTCTCAGGCGGGCATTTGCTGAGAAGGCTAGAAAAATCATTGAAGAGGCCTAAGTCGTCTTTCTGGTAGTTTCTGGCAGACTCAATGGAGTCGAGCCATGCTGCGAGTATGCTCTTTGAACTTAAGTTTTTGTTGTGGTTGATTAGGCTTTTTGATTCGTTAGTTGCGCCGTGCCCCTCGTGTGTATCAATAAGCCTTTTGTAATAAAATAGAGCGATCACAAGAAAATGTAGCTCATGGCTTTTGTAGTTGGCTTGAAGTGTGCTTAATAAATACCAGTGCGCCCTTATTAGTTCTTTCCATTTATAGTTGGAAATTGATATTATTTTTCCATTGATTTCTTGGAGTACCTCTTGGTTTTTTTTGACTGTATCGATTACATCGATGATCGAGTGTTTTCTGCTGCGTCGAAAATTTAATTCTTCTGCGATTTCTGATGCAGTAAGAGGGCGCTTCTCTACAATGCCTACTATTTCTTCAGTTAATTGCACTGGAGTCTCCGGCGAGGTAGTGGGTAAATGATTTTGTGCTGAGCTCAATGCAGGCTTCTTCTGGTTTGATGTTTAGGTTTGTGTTGAGTGATCTAGATCTTTTGCGATTTGTTGGCTCAGGATCTTTGGTGTCAACTATACAAAAAAATTTATGGACTCTGCAAAGCGATTGCCTGTACCAGCGAAACTCTCGAGTCGTCTGTCTATAGAAAGCGGGATTGGTTATTTTAGGCAATGAGTTTTTTGCCCAGGGAGGGAGAAAGACGGGCCTCTGCGCCGGGAGCTGGAGCACTTCAGGATACAAATGTAAGAGAGCCCAGTCTGAGGTCATTCTTTAATCGTCTCCAGATCAAGATGGCAGTGAGTTGGTAATAATAGCGCGTGGCGCTGGAATGGTCTTTCAGGTGGTGAGCGAAAAACCAGCGAAAGTGCTTTACTTGCCATGTCCAAGGATTGTCCCTCTGCCATCGCTGCTGAATGGCAGCTTGCATGATTCGGGCTTGTCGTAGGTGGCGGTGCTGCGTGGCCTTTGAGCCACTTAGCAGGCCCATAAGGAACAGCTCCATATCGAAGGGCTTGGTCACGCTCGCCCTCCAAGGTAGGCCGACATAACATCGATCCGGTTATGCCCGAGCTCAAGGCTGATCTGTTGGCGTGCCTGTTGATCAAGGTCGCGGTCAATGCGATAGCAGTGGCCACCGTTGACGGGGGCCGATTGATTAGTGAGTTCTTTGTAGCGATCGCGGGCGTAAGCTGCCCGCAACTCATGAAAGCCCTTCAGCCCTTGTTGATGCAGCGCTTCGCGGGCGGGGAGCACGGTCTGTTGCAGGAACATGGCGTAGCTTTCGTCTCGGGCCAGCAGGTTGCGGCTGCCCGTCGGCGACGCATTATTGGCAAAAAGGATTGCTTCTTTCACCTCATTGCCGGCTTTAATCCACCGTGGTGCCGACGCTCCGGATCTGCCGCCTTTGGTACCGTTCTGGATATTGATGCAACCAAACTGCACGGTTTCGCGTTGCAAGCGTGGCAGGTCAGCCAGGATTGCTTCGCGCAGGCGCATACCGGTTGCTCGGGCCAATAGAACAATCGCGGCCACCCGCTCGTGTTGCTGTTTGCAAAGCACCTCAATCACTCGCTGCACCTGTTGGTAGTCTTGGCCATCCGGTGCGCGGGTGCGTACGCTTGAGCGCTTCTGTCCCAACGCCTGACTCGGGCTGGCGATCCTCACGTCCTGATCACCGCGCAGCGCGGCGAGGGTGCGGTTAACGCTGCTCAGGCGGTTCTGTGCGGTCGCGATGCCGAGTTCACCTTGCTGGATCTGCTGGCGCAGATAGGCGGCGTAGTCCTGCAGCGTCTGTCGGTCGATCTGGCGCGCATCGTTGTAACCAGGACCGTTCTCTGACCGACACCAACGCACGAACGCTTGCCAGCGATCACTATGCGCTTTGACCGTGGCGAAGTGGCCGCCAGCAAATAGATCCTTTAGCGCTTGTGGGCCGGCGTAGCTCAGTTGGCGACCGTAGCCAAAGTTGCGACCATCACGCCGACCGACCAAGGCCATCGTCATCACCGTTTTCGTTTGTTTGCAGAAAGAGCAGCAAGGCTTTCCAGTGGGGGCTGAGCCTGTCCATCTGCTGCCAATGTGTCGGGCGGATCAGGAGGGCGTTCTCCTGGTGTTGTAGCAGCGCCCCTTCCTCACGCAGTTGCTCGATCAGCCGGGCTAGGTTGGCAGGATCTAGGGGGTGTGTGGCGACAGCGGCGACAGTGGCGACAACCCGCGTCGTTTCTGGCCTGGCGCGTGGCGACAGGGTGGCGACAGCGGCGGCGACACGCCGCGATTCTGGCTGTGGTTGATGTTTCGCCTGGTAGCGGCGCACCGCGTCATTGAGGCGAAACATGGCGGACCTCGAAAGTTTTTCCGTCGCGACTGCTCAGCCAGCGATGAGTGATCAGCACGACCAATAAAGAGGCGGTATGGTCAGCGCTCTTGCGGGCAAAACGAGGGCCGTTGCGATTGACCTCGCGGACGGTGAAGTGGGTCCAGCCTTTCTGCACCAGCCAGCGCAGCAATCGATCCGCCTCTTCGCATCTGCTATTGACCGGCGCCTGTTCGGTCAGGCGCTGGATCTCGGCCAGGTAGTAATCCATCAATGTGGAGGCGCGCTGGATGTGTGCTTCGTCCAACGTACTGGCCTCTTCAATCATGGCCAGCACGCCCGCGATACGCAGTACATTCGCCGCAGCCTTGCCCGCGACAGGTTGGACGCCGGCCAGCTCGCCGAACTCGCCAGACTGACATTCGATGGTGTCGTGAATATCAATCCAGGCACGACGGGCACGGGAGGTCAGCTCCAATGTGGCGGGATTGAGTGAACGATCCTTGTGAAGCGACCAGGGCTGTTGCAGCAGGGCGGTGATCCGTTGTTGGTAGCGCTGGACTTTGGCATCTCGGGTCAGGTCGATCGCCTTGTAGAGTCGCTGGCCGGCCAGGCGCTCGGGCCAACTGATCAGGCAACGGCCGAGGATGCCTTGGCCATTGATCACCGGGTCTTTGAACAGCTGGTTGGCCAGATAAGGCTGTAGCATCAGGTGTAGGCTGAGGCGGCGATCATAGGCACGCAGGCTTTCTCCGGCCATGGAGCGCGCCCGGTCGATCGGGCTGCCATCCCACAGTATCGACAAAGTGGTGATCGCCTTGAGTAGGTTCTCTTTGCTCATGGTGCTGCTGCCCAAGAACTGGCCACCTTCATCATTGAATAAGCCCATGCTGGGCAAGCCCTGGCATAGACTTTTGACCAGAGCCTCAATGGTGGGCTCGGCAATGATCAGTCTCGGTGGTGCCGGCTCGGACAGCTCACCGCCTTTTGCCTCAGCACGCTTTGTTGAGGTTTTGGGTTTGGCCATGATGGTGGTAGCGGCGCGATAGGTTTTGAGCTTTTCCGCATACAGGGCCCACTGCTGCCGTTCCCAGTCGCGCGCAGCCTTCAGTGCCAGATGGTCCACCGCGCTTTTGCGATCACCCGAGGACGCCACCGTCAGTAGGTAGAGGGACAGCGGATAGGTTCGGCCGTCGAGTTGTACATTGGCATGACCCTGGCTCACTAGGGCAGCAGTAGCCAGCACCGATTGTGCAGCCATGGCGCAGGGTACGCCGATCACCTCGGCCAGTCGTTCGACCGCAGGGCCCAACAGATTCCCGAGTGCTTCGACCGGGTACGGCAGTGGCGTCTGCTGGCAATCCAGCAGGGGTTGTGGTGGTTCGAACGCTTCGCACAGTTGCATCGCCATTCTCCTGAGATGATCGGCTTCGTCCTCACTCATCCCGCCACGGTTGTTGAGTGTTATCAGGGATCAAAGCCCCTGCGACCTGTGAGGTTTGTCCACTAGCGCGTGACTGACGGCTCCTTACGGCCGGGAGCTTGGGCATCTCATGATCTGGCCTCCTGAACACCGATACCGGTGGGCGGGTGGAGGCTGCACTGGCTGACGAGACCAGTGCCGCGAGATCCTGAGTCGGGTAAAAGCAGCGATGTGATGACCGGGGGCATGCCTGACTGTCAGTCAGGTGCAGTCCATTCCTTGGTCTGCGGCACCATCATCTGCAGCGCTGTTGCTGGTTACAGCGGCGTTTGTCACGCCGATTGTCACGAGGAGGAGAGCTGCAAAGGCCCGTGCGAGCGGGGCTGCAGCACTGTGAGATGCGCCCGTCTCTTTTCTGGAGAAAGAGACGGGCGAAGGGTTGGCGCAAAAAGTTGGCCGGGCAGGCTCGTTGCTGCAGGGCTTGAGGGTTAGCGGGTTGCCGCACTAGGCGGATCGTTAAGTAGGCGTCCATCACTCTGGTGAATGACTGTGCGAGCCTCCGGGCGCGAATCGCACTTAGGGATGAACCACCGTGATAGCGGCATGACCTTGAAGGTTCTGGCCATCTTAGGTGCTGCCGATGGCAGCGCTTTGAAGCTTTGTTTTATCGGTCGCAGGGGTATGGGTCAATCGGGGGAGAGCGTCTGGAAATTTGCCAGGCACATGGTCTGGCCTGCTTTGGAGATCAGTGGCAGTCATTAGCAAAGTGGCCGTTTGTCGCTTTTATAGTGTTAGCCCCTGAGCATGGGGATGCGAAGCCTCCCCATGCTCAGGGACTTAGCCGGAGAGGCTAAGAGCAGGGAGGCGTTGGCGACTGTCGCCATCTGCTCCGACGGCAATGATGTAGACGCCACGCGGTCTGTCGCCGTTGTCGCCGTTGTCGCCGTTGTCGCCACCCTAGCGGATCGGGATGCATTGGGTTGTGAATCTCGGGAGTTGTCATCAAGGGCGAGATGGCTGGGAAATGGCAATTCATGATTTGGTTCAATATTCGTCGGGACAGTCTTCTGCTCAAATAGTTCCATTTCAACGGTCGTCGACCTTTACGCACGAAAATCTGGTGGTTATTGTGATCGCAGTCACACACTAGCGGCCTATATGAACTCGTGACCGAATGCGCGTTCCCAGCCGTTTTTCAGCTTCCCGCTGCCCCTGAACGCTCGTATGGGCTGGCTCGGCCGCGCCCCCTAGGAATTCAGCATGGACAAGAAGTCGCTCTCGGTACGAGACATCTTCAGCAAATTTACCTCACCGGCTATCGCCAATAGGAGATGGGGCCTGCGCAAGCCGGTGCGAGAGAAAGTCGGCTTGATCAAGGGCGGTATCGTCGTGCGCGGTAAGTCGCATCTGAATTTGTTGTGGGAGGCGACGTTGAGCAATTCAACATCTCCCTTGCTAAATAACACCTTGTTGTCGCCAAGGTTGATCAACTAACGCCACTCTGCAACTAACCCTGCGCCCGCCTCAACCAAACATCGTCAGAAGCGTGAGCCTCTGACCAATGTGTTGGTGGAAAAGGCTGCTTACTTACTGCTTACGCTGATCCTCTGGACCGATATCATGGAATTCTTGAATCACCTGTTGCCCAACTTTTCCTTGCTGAAGAGCGGTAGTACCGAGGCCCTAGGTGTCGTGTTCTGGTTGATCATGGCGGCACTTTTCACCTATTCGGTCATCTCTTTGATTCGCAGCGGGCTGAGCTTTAGGGCGCGCATGCGTGCGCTGAACACCCTTGTCGCTGGACAGACTCGTGAAAACCTGGCCCTGAATCGTCGAGAGACCTTGCAGAAAGCGCTTGGGCTCAAGGTCAAGCGAGTCGGTGTACTGTGGCACGAGTTTGACGACAGCCTGGTTAGCTCTAGTGATCACAAACAGTTGTTCAACACTCTAGATGCTGAGCATTTCTTCAATGCGCGCACTCTGGCTCCGGGCCTGAGCGGAAGTCGGTTTTTCGGTTCGCTGCCTGGTTTATTGGTCGGTTTGGGCGTGCTGGCCACGTTTGTGGGCCTGACCATCGGCCTGTCTAAGCTGAAGTTAGACAGCAGCGGAGGAGTAGATCAGTTACGGGCAGGAATCTCCGTGATGATCCAGGGCGCAGCTGTTGCTTTCATGGCATCGGTATGGGGCGTTGGGTTTAGCCTAGTGCTGAACTTGATCGAGAAGATTACCGAGCGCTGGGCGTTAGGTCGGATACATGATCTTCAGCACCAGATCGACGCGCTGTATCCACTGATTCCTGCCGAGCAGTCGCTGGTACATATCGCGGATTACAGTCGCGAAAGCAAGGAAGCCCTTCAGGAATTGCACGAACGTATCGGTGATCGCCTGCAGGAAAGCCTTGTAGGTATGAGTGAGGCGATGCAGACGGCACTCACCGATGCGTTGAACAACATAATGGCACCTGCCATTCAGACGCTCGTCAGCACTACCAGTCAGCAATCCACCCAAGTGCTTGAACAGTTGGTAAGCAACTTCACACAAGGACTGACCTCGGCTGGGCGTGAGCAGGGCAATCTGATGCAGCAGGCTGCTGCGGATGTGAACACCGCTGTGGGTAGCATGACGCAGCAACTGAACCAGCTGTTCCAGAGTTTGAGCGACCAGCAGGGACGCCAACAAGAAGTCGTCCGTCAGCAAAACGGAGAGTTTCAGGACCAGCTGAAGCAACTATCCAATTCAGCTGATCAGCGCCAGCAGCAATTGGAGACGCGTTTCAATGAGCTGATGAGCGGGTTGACGGGGCAACTGGACATACAACTCAGCTCCGTCGAAAGACGGGATGAGGAGCGCCAATTGTTGTTCGAACGCATTCTGGCCGAGGCCAGTGCGAGCCAGTCCGCGTTGCTTGAGAAGTCCGCCAGCGCCAGCCGTGAGCAGCTGAAGGCCATGACCGAGGCCGGCAATGAGCAACACAGGAGCCTGGAGACAGTTTTCTCGCGATTGATGATGACGATGAACTCCCAGCTGGATTCGCAGATGGGCGCTGCAGAAACACGTGAGCAAGAGCGTGCCCAGCGTCACGAGCATCAACAGGCCGCTTCACTGGCCCAACAGCAGCAATTGATTGGTAGCCTAGGGCAAACCAGCCAGCAGCAAATCAACGCTATAGCTGAGACCGCTTCTGCTCAGCAGCAGGCATTGGAAGTCACAGTCGGTAAATTGTTGGGTAACTTCAGTGAGCAGATGGCAGGCCATGGGCAGCAAGCGGAACATCGCGAACAATCGCGTCAGCAGCGTTTTACCGAGCAGTTGGAAAACATGGCGCTGCAACAACAGGCGCTTCTTGAGGGTATAGCCACGGCCGTTCAGGCGACTCAGCAGCAGAGCAGGCAGATGACTGAACAACATCTGCAACTGATGGGCCGCCTACAGCAAGCCAGTGAAGCTGCCGCTGTCAGCAGTCGGCATATGGATAGTAGTGCCAACCAGCTCGGCCTGCTTTCGACCAATGTTCGCCAAGCGGCTGAATTGCTCGGCCAGCGCTTGGAGAGCGTGACGCATCGTATCGAGTCTGCGGGTGAGCAGAACGCTCAGCTGGCTGGCCACTTACAGAGCCAGGCCGCTGCGTTGGCACAACTTCAAGGCGCCCTGCTGGAAAGTGCACAGCGCTTCGAACAGGCCGCCACCGAGGCGCGAAACGGATTTGGTGAGATGGGGAGCCATCAGCAGGAATTCCTCGCGGGTGTGCGTGGCGAGTTCACGGCCCTAGGGGAGGTGCTGCGTAGCCAGGTACAAGGCATAGAGCAGCAAGCAGAACAATGGTTGCGCAATTATTCCAGCGAGGTGCGTGATCAGGTGCATGAGCGCATGGACCAGTGGAACAAAGAGACTATGAGCTTTGCCAACCAGATGCATGCCGTAGTGAAGGTGATTAACGACGTGGTCGATGAGCTGGAGGCCCGCTGATGCGCTGGCGTAAATCTAATGACGTTCCAATGGAGGATGAAGATCCGTACTGGAAGTCCTTCGTAGATATCATGTCGGCCCTTCTAGTGCTATTTATCCTCGCTTCAGTTGTTCTGATTCTTCAGTTGATGGAGAAAAGCGCGGACTTCGATCAGCAGGTCGAGCAACTGAAAAAGGCAGAAACGGTTCGACAACAGATTCTCGATGAAGCAGTCGAAAAGCTGCGACAGCGGGGCATCAAGGTAGAGGTTAGTGAAAACCATACGGTGTTGCGTATTCCCAACGAATTACTTGGCTTCGATACTGGCGCTTACGAGATCCAGCCGCGTTATCAACAAACGGCACTGGAGATTGGTGAGGTCATCAATCAGGTGGTTAGCCAGGATGACCGCATCAACTATCTCGACACCATTTTTATCGAAGGCCATACGGACAACCGTCCGTTTCCTGGCTTCATGGGGAAAGGTAACTGGGGGCTTTCGACGTTTCGCGCAATCTCGCTTTGGCAATTCTGGAGCACTGAGATACCTGAGGCTGAGCGCCTGAACCGGCTGAGTAACCAGGATGGCGAACCACTGTTTTCAGTTAGCGGTTATGCAGAGACTCGACCCGTGAGCAAGCAGCAACGAGGTGAAGAGGATTATCGGCTTAACCGCCGCATTGACATCCGTTTCACTATCCGTCGCCCGCAGAGTGCTGATTATGAGGCAGTCAAGACCTTGCTTGGGAATTCCGGCCAGTGAAGCTGCCGCCGATAGACAACAGCCCCGGTGAATGGCCGCCTACAGTCATTGAGGGTTGGGTACGGCTAGTGGAAAAGGCCAATCGGATGAAGGCCAAGGTGGGGGGGAGTAGTGCGTTCGAACGAATGCTCGCTCAATTTCGCGACATGGCTGGCAGCGGGCGTTTCGACGGACTTAAAGAGTTGCTGACGCGTCGACTTGGCGCGAGGGCGCTGACTTGGCTCTGGTTGCATGACGAAGTTGTAGGTTTCCGACTGTTCAATGCGCGAATGCTCGATGTGCTGATTGAGCACCAGAAGCCTCGACTTAGCCGACTGACGTTAATCCAGCTGATCCAGCTGTACTTCCGCCATTTCGATCATTTGGACGAGCGCGAAAAACAGGCAGAAAGCAGCTTACGTGGTCGATTGGAACTTCATTTGTTGGACCAGCTAAAGCGAATGCCTGCGCCACGCCAGGCATTCGGTAGTGATTCACTCGTAACCCTTAGACGGGAAGGTGAGTGGCTACTGACGCTTGATGGCCCACTGATTTTGGTGAAGTCAGTCCGCAGTAAGGGGGAGGAGCTGGGCCAGACCTTTGAAACCCTTGGTCTAAGTGGCTTCGATGTCGGGCGTTATGGCGATATTTGTCGCGCGCACTACTATCTCGAAGTACTACGCCAGCTGCACCCTGGAGAATGGGATGACGTGCTTGATGAGTTGCTCAAACCTTCGGTGAGTAAGGCTCCTTATGAGGGCGACAAACGAATAGGTCATGCCGCCTTGGAGATAATGATCGACCGATCGGGGGACGATCCCGGTGACGCTTGGCAGAACTTCTTCCTCACTCTCGCCGGCGACCCGAGAATTGCCAGTTCAGCGCAGAACTTCCGTGAATGGTGGAAGCCATTAGGCGAGGAGCGCATTGCCAAGGTCTGTGGCTGGCTGTCCAAAGAGGACTTGCGGTTGTTCTTGCAGGCAGTCGAACAGTATGGCTTGGAATCGGGAAAGGAAGATCTCAAGCGAATGTTCCCGGCGCGCAAATTGTTTTTGGAGGGTTTGTTCAGGCTCGGATTGATCCGGCACACGAGACTGATGCTCGGTCGCAGTGCCAAGCATTCCGTAAAGCGTATTCTCGGGGGCGAGGTAAAAACCAGCTTCGCGAGCATGGACTCAATCATGAACGACAAGGCTGTGATCTATCTGGACTGCGGCGATTTCCATCTGGTCGAGGGGTCACACAGCTTCAAGATCTGGGTGTATCTCGGCCAGCCTGGGCACTGGATCAAGTCTTACGAACGCAATCAGTTTTCGCATTACGATTTGACCACGTCGTTGCCGGGGCAGTACAAGGCTGCCTACCCGACTCTTCCCTACGAGGCGGTAACCCACAATGGCTCTTGGCAACGAAAGGTATTCGACTTCCTGGCGGAAAACGGTATTTCAGTGGATATCGAGAAACTGCTGAGCCGATCTGAGTACAAGGCATATCTGAGCAAGTACGGCATGCCGGTTGTGGGTTGGAAGAAAGCGCGAGTTGAGCCCCTGGCGCAACAAGGCACAACGCCTGATTTAGCCCTAGCCACCAAGCCATCAACGATTGCGTCTGTGGTGGAGCAGCGTGTGGTTATGCCACGTGTAATGACGGAATACGCTCACGCTTCGGTGGTGCCTGGTACCGTCGACAAGGAGCTGACCGATAATCAGCTGTCCATTTTGACTTATCTGGCCGATCATCCAGGAAGTTTGATGGGAGATATCCGCCGGGCTTTAAAGGGAGATGAGGCGCTCTTTTATGAGATTCAGGACAGCCTCCGCGGAAGCCTTTCAACGTACGTACAGCAAAATGGTGCCTTCCAATGGTCATTGTCCGACAAGGGCAATGCATTGCTGCGTAAAACCGCTTTAGCATCGGTAGCGGCGAAAGTAGTTCGGTCACCTGTAGCCATTGACTTAGGGCGACTTGGAGTATTTGAGTTACAGGTGCTCTGGTATTTCAAAGAGAACCCGGGGGACAAGGTTCGACACGCGGCAAATGTGCTGGGGGTCGATGCACGTGAAATTAATCGGGTGCTCAATGGGCCCTTAAAGAGTGCGTGCGAGCAAGGCAGTGGCTTCTGCTGGTCGGTAAAAAAAGAAGTTTCTTTGGCATTGGATCGCCAGCCGGCGGGGAAGTGAGATGATCATGGGACTAGCTGACATCTTCAAAAGCTTGCTGGGGGAAGGGGGGGTAACGCTAAGTAACCAGCAGGGCTTCTCCCACGCGGCGGACTCGGATGGTGTGAATTTCTATCTGGAAAAGACAGCGTATACAGCGTTGTTGGAGGGAAAGGGTAATTCCTTGCAGAAGGTCCAGATGGTCGTTCTGCGCATGATGCAGGAGCAGGGCATAGCTGAGCCCCTGGCCAATGGATTCCATGTTGCTGCCGAGGACGTTGCAGGCACGGATGAAGAGCAGGCGGAAATTCTTCGGCTGCCGCGACGCTTCAACATGACCTTCGCCAGTAAGATCGGTGGTAGAACGGGGAATAGCGGTTTCCGCATTGATCTGGCGGTTCTATCCGAGTCCGTTGAAGTACCTTTCACTCGCAAGGGGCCACTGCTTTTTCTCACTTCAACAGAGTCCTATCGACTGACCCCGGCCGAGTTGATGGGTTTGATGGCTTGGGAACGCCACCAGAATTTGCTTCCCGAGCAACGAGGGGAGGCAGCCAATCTGCGTATGATGGCCGAGCTGCAGACTGCGGCTCGTAGTGGTATGCGTATCGACCTCAGTCATTTCGACAGGCTGGATGTGGTGGTGCCTGAAAATATCGGTGTCATTGCAACTCGATTGCTCGATGGCAGCCTAATGCTCAGCCCCAGCTTGGGAGATGGCTCTACGCCGGACCAATTAGAGAAGCGCTGGTCGCAATTGGATATAGGGGCCGATGGCGGCGTGTTGCGAATCGACAATCGCGTGGTGCTTCTCGAGCCGCAGAAAATGGCGGCGATCAAGGAGGTGCTGAGTAACAAGCGTATTCCTGCTGACAAAGTGGCCGAGTTCATCGCTACTCCCAGTGCTTTCCTGGATGCGGCCCTGGTCAATCTCGATCTTGGTTTCTCAATTCGTGTCACCGGAATCGGCAAGCTCCAGCACATGGAGTTTGGTGACCTGGACAATCGGAAGAATGACTGGTTCGCGCTTGACTCACGGCCGGCGCCCGTAGAGATCATTCCGACCCTGGTGCAATCCGAAGAGGACTTGGTACGCTTCACCGAAGTCTACAAGGCTGCCAAGGAGCAGGGCGCAGACAGCATGATTTTCGCCGGAGAAGTCATTGATATCTCCGACCATGTTCGAATCGATGAGCTGCTGAAGAAAGTCGAGAGGTCCTTGGTAGACCCGGAAACCGACTTGCCTTCTGATGAGGAGCCATCGGTGGGTCCGAAGGAGCGAGTCAGCGTACTGCTGCACGATGCCGACGAGATCAACAGTGCTTTGCTGTGTAAGGCAAGTGAGGCCAAACCGGCGCATGAGCCTAATTGGGGAGCCTATGCTCGCCAGCCGTTCCCGCACCAGCGGGAGGGTGTCGAATGGATGCTTGGGCTGCTGGAGTCGGCAGTTCAGGATGATCATGGTGATCTATACCGGCTTCAGGGTGGACTGCTGGCCGACGACATGGGCCTTGGCAAAACTTACATGTCATTGGTGACGGTGGGTGAATACCTTGCCCGTCAGAAAGTTGCGGAACGTGCGCAGAAGCCAGTTCTGGTCGTGGCACCCTTAAGCCTCCTGGAGAATTGGGAGGATGAGGTCAATCAAACTTTCAAGGGCATCCCTTTCCGGGACATCGTGGTACTACAGTCGGGAAGGGATCTGAGTCGCTTCAAGGTCAAGGGGGCTGAGCGGGAGTCGGCACAGCTGGCTTCTCTGATTGATGAGGATGGAGTGATGGCTGACGATGCCATTCGTTACGCTCTTTCTATCGGCCCGGAGGCTGGGGTACATCGCCTGGACATGGATCGCCGCCTTGTACTGACCACTTATCAGACACTCAGGGATTATCAGTTTTCACTGTGCAGGATTGACTGGGGCTTGGTGATCTTCGACGAAGCGCAGAACATCAAGAATCCCAATGCTGCGCAGACGCGAGCGGCAAAAGGACTGAAGGCGGATTTCAAGCTGCTGGCAACTGGCACACCAGTCGAGAACAGCCTGGGGGATTTCTGGTGCCTGATGGACACCGCGCAGCCAGGCATTCTCGGAGGATGGGGCCAGTTCCGCGATAGCTGGATCAAACCAATCCTGTCCGCAGCAGAGGATGAAAAGGATGAGATAAGGCGGAAGTTCGGCGCGGGGCTACGCGAGGCCGTCGGCAGGTTTATGCTCCGTCGCATCAAGGAAGATCAACTGAAGGGGCTTCCCAGCAAGACCATCCATAGCGGTGTGGAGCAGCCGAAGGGCGGCCAGCAGCTACATGCGGCACATCTTTCCGTTTGTATGAAGGGTACCCAGCTACAGGCGTACGATGCAGTACTAAATGATTTTCGTGCTCGACGTGCGACCGAGGACATGCGAGGTACTGCACTGGCGGCATTGGCCCAGTTGCGTGAGATCTCGCTCCATCCGCGTCTTCGCGAAGAAACAAAACTGATGGCCAGCAGTGCCAGCGAGGCGCGCGCAAACATGGCGCAGTCGGGGAAGTTGGCAGTGCTGCTGGAGTTACTTGATCGTATCCGGCAGAACGAAGAGAAGGTCATTTTGTTCATGGTCACCAAGCGGCTTCAGAGAATCCTGAAGCTTTGGTTGGACCAGATCTATGGACTGGATGTGGCAGTTATCAATGGTGACACGGCAGCAGTTGCAAAGAAATCTGACGAGTTGACTCGCAAGAAACTGATCACTGTTTTCGAATCGAAGCCTGGTTTCAACGTGATGATCATGTCACCAGTAGCTGCAGGGGTTGGATTGACAGTGGTTGGTGCCAACCACGTTGTGCACTTGGAGCGCCACTGGAACCCTGCAAAGGAAGCGCAGGCATCTGACCGAGTCTATCGAATTGGTCAGAAGAAAGACGTGCACATTCATCTTCCTGCTGTACTACACCCGCAATTTGATTCGTTCGATGTTCATTTGGATCGCCTACTTCGAGGCAAGCTGATGCTAAAGGATGCGGTCGTGACGCCTGAAGCGGTTAGCGAGAGTGAGATGATTCAATCCATGGGGCTCTAGCTGACTCTACACAAAGGTAATCAGGAACTGCTGTTAACCAATCTCGCCGAGTAGCGACGCAGTCCAAGTCAGCGCCGTTGTCACTGCTCTTGTAGCGCCAATCAGCGGATTGGTACCACATTCCTGTCTCTGGCTTGACCGTATGCCGAAGCGAGTAGGCTACCGGTGGCAGCTTTCTGGATATACTCACTCCACCAGGCCATCATCGGGCGCCGGCGTTCGATGTAGTCGGCTCGGTTGTAGGCACTGCGTACCTCATCCTTGTCGACGTGCGCCAGTGCGACCTCAATGAGCTCCGGGTCCCACCCATGCTCATTCAAGATGGTACTGGCCATCGAGCGCATGCCGTGACTGACCAAGCGATCCTGGAAGCCCATGCGTTTCAACGCCATGTTGGCGGTCTGGCTATTGGCATGGGTGCGCGGATTTCTGTCTGCCGGGAAGACGTATTCGCGATGGCCGCTGTGAGTCTTCAATGACTTCAACAGTGCGACAGCGTGATCACTCAACGGGATGCTGTGTGGGCGGCGCTTCTTCATCCGCTCCGGTGGGATAGCCCAGACACGCCTTTCAAAGTCGATGTCAGCCCAGCGAGTAGTCGCCGCCTCGGCAGGGCGAGTCATGGTGTGCAACTGCCATTCGATCAGGCATCGGGTCGTGCGTTTGATGCTGGCGTTCGCGATCTCCAGCATGAGTTCGGGGAGCTCCTCGGGTGGAAGCGCAGCCATGTTTTCTTTCTTGGGCTTCTTGAATACTGCCCTGATACCGCTGAGAGGGTTGGCGAAGATCAGGCCGGAGTTCACACCGTAGGTCATGATCTCGTTAGCCGCTGGCTAAGACGCTTGACTGTCTCCAGGCTGCCTTTCGCTTCGATTGGACGAAGCAGCTCGATCACCATCGGCGCGGTAATTTTCGCGAGTGGTGTCGTCTTCAAATCGGGGAGCACGTGCAGCGTGAGCGATCGCCAAATGTCCTCGGCGTAGGCCGGGGTGACCGAGTCTTTTTTGAGCTCGAACCAGGCGGTGGCTACGTTCTCGAAGGTGTGTTCCGTTTCTGCGCGCTTGGCTTCATTCAGCGTATTGCGCTGCACCTTCGGATCGATGCCTTGGGCGAGCAGCTCGCGCGCTTCGACTGCTTTCTTTCGTGCGTTCGCCAGTGACAGTTCGGGGTAGGTCCCGAAGCCGATATTGATGCGCTTTTTGGTGAGCGGTTCGCGGTAGTTGAAATTCCACAGCAACGAGCCGTTGCTGCGTACGCGGAGCTGCAAACCGTCACCGTCAGTGAGGACGTAATCCTTGGACGCGGGTTTGACTCCCTTGAGCTGTCGATCGGAGAGGCGAAGGTTTTGGGCTGGCATGAGATTGTCCTCAGGCACTGATTCGGCATTCCAAAGATTAGCACCGGATGGCCTGGAATACCGTTTGGAATACCCGAATGGCTGGAACTCAAAAAATCTCAGAAGACCGCAAAAGCGATGGAAGCCGCGTTTTTACTGGGTTTCAGGCACAAAAAAAGACGTCCGTGGACGTCTTTGATTGATCATTTGGTGGAGCCGGGGGGATTTGAACCCCCGTCCGCCAGTACTCCGCTGTCGGTACTACATGCTTAGCCGTTTCTATTAAGTTAACCCTCAGCGACCCGAAGGGCAGGGTGCTTTGGGCGAGTTGTGTAAGTTTTAGCCGCTTCGTCCACAACGTACTGCACGGCGATTCTGTTCTATATGACAATCACTTTGGGTTTACAGACATCCCCTGATGATTGCTGGACCCGAAGGTACCAGGAGGGAAGGGCTAAGGCTGCTTACGCAGCGAGAGCGTATTCCCCGTAGGTTTCGTCATTGGCAACTATAAGAAGTTGCAACAGTGGATTTACGAGTTCTGTTACCAACTCGGCATGCACCTAAAGTTTCGCAACCGGCGTCGAATCCTAAACGGCCCCGTGCTTGTAACTCGTTGTTTCTTAGTGAGTGACAAGCCTGTGCAGTGTACGTCAATCGGTCACAGAAGGCCAACCCGAAGGTTGGCCTGAGCAATCAGCGAGTCACTGATTGCCGCCTTTGTCCGAGTCTTGCAGGCTTTGCAGGGCCTTGGAGGTGATCTCGATGCATTTCTTGTCATCGCCTGCCGCATGGGCTGCCTTGGCTTGGGAAACGGCGGTGTCGATTTCGCCAGATTTGCCGCTGGTGTCGGTGGCGAGCAACGCTTTACCGTTGTTGATTTTGTCCAGGTTGATTTGGCACAGATCGTCTTTTGTTCCGGCCGCAAACGCGGGGGAGGCCAGCATCGCAGCGGTAATGAACAAACCAGCAAGAGCGGAACGCTTCATGGGTATCTCCTTGTGCAAATAGGGCTCGATGCTGCCGGTTTTCCGTGCAGCCAGCGAGGTCACTGATGAGCCTCGTTTGTCGAGGCCTATGCAGAGGACTACGCCGGCGCGCAGGGGTTCTGTTTTGTCGCTGGATTAGTCGAAAAACCCCGAAATCATTAGGTTTTGCACCCAAAGAGGGCGGCCCTAGTGGGCGCGCGCCTGGGTTACTCGATCCACCAGGTACACCAGGCCGTGGTAATCAATTCCACCGTGTTGTGTCAGGCCAATCTCACACGTACGGCTGGTGGAGATGCCCTCGCTGCAATACTGCACGGCGTCCTTCAGGCTGCGCAGTGAGTGCGCGTTCAGCTCTGGCGTGGTGAAGCCTTTGTCGCCGGCAAACCCGCAGCAATGAATGCCTTCGGGGATCACCACGTTTTTGCTGCACTGCCTGGCCAGGTCGATCAGCGCCTGGCTCTCTCCCAGGTGTTGGGTGCTGCAGGTGACGTGCACGGCGATCGGGGCTTCCTGGGGGGTGAAGTCGAGGCGGTCCATCAGGTGCGTGCGGATAAAACGCACGGGGTCGTAGAGGTCGAGACGGGTTTCGGCCAGGTCCTGGACCAGGCGCAGGGTGCACGGGCTGGTATCGCAGTAGATCGGATCGAGGCCGCCACGGCTGGCGTGGAGCAGGGCGCCGATCAGTTCCTGGCGTTTGTGTTCGGCTTGTTCGGCGTAGCCCTTGGATGCGAATGGTTGGCCGCAGCAGAGGTTGTCCTGATTGTCGGGGAAGACTACCTGGTAACCGGCTTTTTCCAGCAGGCCACGGGTTTTGTCGTACAGCGACATCTGTTCGTGGTCGCCGGCTGCCGGGCCCATCGCGCGTGATACGCAGGCGGCGAGGTACACCACGCGGGGTCGCTCATCGCTCACGGCGGGGCTGAAGCGAATGGCCTTTTCCGGTTGCGGCATGGCGTTGGTCCATTGGGGGATTTGCCCCTTGGACAGCCGGGTTACCGTGGCCGAGAGCTTCGCCAGTCGCGGAGCGCCCAGCAGCATGCGCGCACCGTTGGCCACGTGCAGGGTGAAGCGCGCACCTTGCAGTGCCGTGGCGAAATGCGCCGACAGCCATTCGGCGGTTTTCGTACGGTCGGCGTCGCGGCTGCGCAGCTTTTTCACCAGGTCGCCGGTATTGATTCCCACGGGGCAACGCTGAGCACAAAGCCCGGTCGCCGCGCAGGTGTCGATGCCCTGGTATTGATAGGCCGCTTCCAGTTCAGTGGTGTCGATACCGGCGCGTTTCCTGGCCTGGATATCACGCCAGATCACAATGCGCTGGCGCGGGCTCAGGGTCAGTCCTTTCGACGGGCAAACTGGTTCGCAGAAACCGCACTCGATGCACTTATCCACAAGCTCGTCGGCGGCGGGCAGTGGCTTGAGGTGCTTGAGGTGGATTTGCGGGTCTTCGCTGAGCACCACGTCCGGGTTGAGAATGCCATTGGGGTCAAGCAGGCGCTTGAGCTGCCACATCAATTGGTAGGCATCGCTGCCCCATTCCAGCTCGACGAAGGGCGCCATGTTGCGACCGGTGCCATGCTCGGCCTTCAGCGAGCCGCCAAACTCCACGGCCACCAACTGGGCGACGTCTTCCATGAATGCCTGGTAGCGTGCGACTTCTTCCGCGCTGTTGAAGCCTTGGGTGAACACAAAGTGCAGATTGCCTTCCAGGGCGTGTCCGAAAAGGATCGCTTCGTCGTAGTGATGTTTGTCGAACAGCTCGATCAGGCGATTGACGCCAATGGCCAGTTGTTCCACCGGGAAGGTCACGTCTTCGATAATCACGGTGGTGCCGGTTTTACGCACGGCGCCCACGGCGGGGAAGGTGTCTTTGCGAATCGCCCACAGGCGCGCGTTTTCCACCGGGTCTTCGGTGAAGTCGACTTGTTTCTCCACTGGGAAGCTGGCCAGGGAAGCCATGATCAGCGCCAGTTGCTCATGGAGCAGCGAGGGCGAGGCGGCGCGGGATTCGATCAGCAGGGCGCAGGCATTTTCCGATAGCTGCTGTACGAAAGCCGGCATGCCGGGTTTGTCCTGCACCGAACGCATGCTGCGGCGGTCCAGCAGTTCAACCGCTGAAACAGGTTGGGTTTTGAGTACGGTCACCGCGTTGCAGCAGGTTTCCACATCGGGGAACACGATCAGGGCCGAGGCTTTGTTCGGGTGATCGATCACCGTGTCGTAGGTCACTGCGCTGATAAAACCCAGGGTGCCTTCGGAGCCGACCAGCAAATGGCTGAGGATATCCAGTGGCTCGTCGAAATCCACCAGGGCGTTGAGTGACAAGCCGGTGGTGTTTTTCAGACGGTATTTGTGGCGGATTTTTGCAGCCAATTCGGCGTTGGCCCGGGTTTCTCGACCGAGTGCCGCCAGGCGGTCAAGCAGCTCGCCATGGCGTTGGCGAAAGGCCGCAACGCTGGCCGGATCTTCCGTGTCCAGGCGGCTGCCGTCGGCCAGCACCAAGCGAATTCCTGCCAGGGTGTGGTAGGTATTCTGGGCCGTGCCGCAGCACATGCCGCTGGCGTTGTTGGCGACGATGCCGCCAATTTTGCAGGCATTGATCGACGCCGGGTCCGGGCCGATCTTGCGCCCGAACGGTGCCAGCCAGGCGTTGGCCTGTGCCCCGATCACGCCGGGCTGCAAGCGGATTTGTGTGCCCTGGCCGCGAATCTCGCGCCCGTTCCAATTGTCCCCCAGCACGATCAGTACCGAGTCGCTGATGGCCTGTCCCGAAAGGCTGGTGCCCGCCGCACGAAAGGTCACCGGCACGCGGTCGCGCTGGGCCAGTTGCAGCAGGGCCACCACTTCATCTTCCGATTCAACCCGGATTACCAGTTGTGGGATCAGTCGGTAAAAGCTGGCGTCGGTGCCGAACGCGAGGGTGGAAAGTGGATCGTCGAAACGACGATCTTTCGGGATCAGTTGTGCGGCGTCGCTCAGAAAAGCAGCAGGCAGGCTCATCGGTCCTCCAGAAATAGCAGACGCCGGAATCGCTGCCCGGCGTCGGTTCTTACCCTATCGCGTGCAGGTCTTAGTGCACCAGCATACCGGTGAACCAGTAAGCCTGGGCCAAGGTGATCAGCCCGACGATCGTCGCGAAAAACAGGCTGTGCTTGAGGGTAAAGCGGAACAGGTCGGATTCCTTGCCCACCAGGCCAGTGGCGGCGCATGCCACGGCGATCGACTGCGGCGAGATCATCTTGCCGGTCACGCCGCCGCTGGTGTTCGCCGCTACCAGCAAGGTGTCGTTGACGCCGATCTGGTGCGCGGTGGTGGCTTGCAGCGAGCTGAACAGTGCGTTGGATGAAGTATCAGAACCCGTCAGGAATACCCCGAGCCAGCCAAGGAATGGCGAGAAGAACGGGAATGCCGCGCCGGTAGCCGCCAGCACCAGGGCCATGGTTGATGACATGCCCGAATAGTTGGTGACGAAGGCAAAGGCCAGCACCATGCCGATGGAAAGGATCGGCCAGCGCAGCTCATAAAAAGTTTCTTTCAAGGTGGTCAGACCAGTTTTGAAATCAATCTTCAGCACCAGCATCGATACCAGGGCGGAGAAGAAAATCGCCGTGCCGGTGGCGGAAATCGGATCAAGCTTGAATACCGCCGGGATGGCTGTCGGGGTGGCAACGATGGGCGCGACCTTGATCACCAGTTGATCCAGGTGCGGGATCGCAAAGTTGAATACCGAGCTGTACATCGCGCCGCCGGCGGCGAACATCGCCTTGAACGGCTTGAGGGTCCAGATGGTGACCAGCACGGTCAGGATCAGGAACGGCGACCAGGCCTTGAAAATTTCCCCCAGGCTGTAAGGCGAAGCCAGGGTGTTGCGAGGCAGGCCAAAGCCACCGGCGCTGGCAGTGACGGCAGTGCCGGACGTTGCGCCAACGATTTGCGCGCCGGCACTGCGCTTGGGCTGCCAGACTTTCAGGAACAGGGTCAGGGAAATCAGGCTGGCCAGGGCCGAGGTGATGTCCGGCAGTTCCGGGCCGATGTAGTTCGAGGTGAAGAACTGGGTAACGGCGAAGCTCAGGCCCGCAACCAGCGCGGCAGGCCAGGTTTCCTTGACGCCGCGCAGGCCGTCCATCATGAACACCAGCCAGAACGGCACGAACAGCGACAGCAGCGGCAGCTGGCGACCGGCCATGGCGCCGATCTTGAACGCGTCGATCCCGGTCACTTGCCCGGCCACGATGATCGGAATCCCCAGTGCGCCGAACGCAACGGGGGCGGTGTTGGCAATCAGGCACAGGCCGGCGGCGTACAGCGGGTTGAAACCCAGGCCTACCAGCAGTGCGGCGGTAATCGCCACCGGTGCGCCGAAACCGGCGGCGCCTTCCAGGAACGCGCCGAAGCAGAAGCCGATCAGCAGCACTTGCAGGCGCTGGTCGTCGGTAATCGACAGCACGGAGCTGCGGATGATTTCGAACTGGCCGCTCTTGACCGTCAGTTTGTACAGGAATACGGCGGCGACGATGATCCAGGCGATTGGCCATAGGCCGTAGGCGAAGCCATAACCGGCGGCGGCGAGCGCCATGTCGACCGGCATCTGGAAGGCAAAGATCGCCACCAGGATCGACAGTGCCAGGGTGATGCTGCCCGCAACGTGGCCTTTGAGGCGAAACACCGCCAGGGCCAGGAAGAAAAATACGATGGGAATGACGGCGGCCAGTGCGGACAGGCCGAGGCTGCCGAGCGGGCTGTAGAGCTGTTGCCAGGTTTGCATATGGGGTGGCCCCTAATTGTTGTTGGTCAGGCACTGCTTGGATGATTTGGGTAATTGGTATTACCAATTTACAATCACCGTTGGCTAGGTTAAAAGCCTTCTGGGGGATGTGTCAATTTGCCGCTTGTGAATCTTTGGTCGTAGGTCGGGGTTGGTGGGTGCTGATTGGCTTAAACGAGGGCGTTCTGATAGGTGCCGGATACGCGGCGATAGGCCAGAATAGGGGCCCCGGCGAGTGGTCGGGATGGTGGAGAGTGAGTTATGGGGTTTGATCAGGTGCGTCAGCGCCGTTTGTCTGACGACATCGTCGAGCAGCTTGAGGGCATGATCCTTGAGGGCACGCTGAAGTCTGGCGAGCGCTTGCCGGCCGAGCGCGCACTGGCCGAGCAGTTCGGGGTGTCGCGTCCGTCGTTGCGTGAGGCGATCCAGAAGCTGGTGGCAAAAGGTTTGCTGATCAGTCGCCAAGGTGGTGGCAATTATGTGGTGGAGTCGCTGGGTTCAACCTTCAGTGATCCGCTGCTGCATCTGCTGGAAAATAATCCGGAGGCTCAGCGTGATCTTCTGGAGTTTCGTCAGACCCTGGAGGCCTCGTGCGCGTATTACGCAGCGTTGCGTGCCACTGAGGTGGACCGCGAGCGGCTAACGGCAGCGTTCGAGGAGTTGCAGGATTGCTACACGCGGTCGGATGAAGTGAGCCGGGCGGAAGAGGGCGCGGCGGATGCGAGGTTTCACCTGGCCATCGCCGAGGCCAGCCATAACGCGGTATTGCTGCACACCATTCGTGGCCTGTTCGACCTGCTCAAGCGCAACGTGGTGACCAACATTGGTGGCATGTACCAGCAGCGTACGGAGACCCGCGACATGCTGATCAATCAGCATCGGGACCTGTACCTGGCGATTATCGAGGGGCGTGCCGAGCAGGCACGGGAAGTATCAACACGTCACCTGCTGTATGTGCAGGAAGTGCTGGAGGAAGTGCGGCAGGAGGTTCAGCGCATGGCCCGGGCGGAACGGCGCAAAGGGATGTAGCAAATGCTGTGGATGAGGGAGCGGGCTCCGTCATCCACATCAAGTCACAAGAAAGTCAGTCTTCCTTGCCCTTGTTGCGCACGGCACGCTGCAATTCCCGGTTGGAATCGCGCTCGCGCTCGGTATCACGCTTGTCGTATTCCTTCTTGCCCTTGCCCAGTGCGATCTCGCACTTGACCAGGTGCTTGCTCCAGTACCACGACAGGCAGACACAGGCGTAGCCCTTTTGCTGCACAGCGGCGTGGAGTTTTTCCAGCTCGCGGGCATTGAGCAACAGCTTGCGCGTGCGCACCGGGTCGGCGATCACGTGGGTGCTGGCGGTCATCAGCGGCGTGATATGACTGCCGAGCAGCCATGCCTCGCCGTCTTTGAGCAGCACATAACTGTCGACCAGCTGCAGCTTGCTGGCACGCAGACTTTTTACTTCCCAGCCGGCCAGGACCAGACCAGCCTCGAAACGATGTTCGATGAAGTAATCGTGTCGCGCCTTTTTATTTTGCGCGATGGTCCCTGTTGGGTGTTTCTTTTGTTTAGCCATAGGGGCGGCATTATAGGGAGTTGCGAGCGCGTCGGCTACGGTCAACCTGCGTGCTTGAGCGTGTTGAATGAATCCCGGACAATGCAGGCTGGTTTTTGATTTTTTTCTTTCGCGAATCCTGTTGTCCTTTCGCGATGTTTGCCGCTCAGCTGTGGAAATAACGCTCACATGACGACGCATATTCAACGTTCGGCCCTGCTGCCTTATCCGGCACAGGCGCTCTATGACCTGGTCAACGACGTGGCGCGTTACCCGGAGTTCCTGCCTTGGTGTTCGACTGCCGAGGTGTTGGAGAACAGTGATGAGCACATGGTTGCCAGCGTGGGGGTGGCAAAGGGCGGCTTGAGCCAGCACTTTGTCACGCGCAACACGCTGGTGCCCGGGCAGTCCATCGAGATGAATCTCGAAGAAGGTCCGTTCACTCAGTTGCACGGTGTGTGGGTGTTCAAGGCGTTGAACGAGAAAGCCTGCAAGATCAGCCTGGACCTGTCGTTCGACTATGCCGGCCCTATCGTGCGTGCCACCCTGGGGCCACTGTTCAATCAGGCGGCGAATACTCTGGTGGACGCGTTTTGCCAGCGCGCCAAGCAAATGCATGGCTGAGCCATTGGTTGAAATCGAGGTGGTGTACGCCGCGGTGGATCGCCAGGTGTTGATGAGCCTGGCAGTAGCGCCGGGCTCAACCCTCAGGGCCGCAGTGTTGGGCTCGGGAATGGCTGCGCAATTTCCGGAGCTGAATCTGCAGGATTGCCCCTTGGGGATTTTCGGCAAGGTGGTGGCAGACGCTGACGTGCGTGTGGTGCAGGCTGGAGACCGAATCGAGATCTATCGGCCATTGCTCGCAGATCCGATGGAGATACGTCGTTTGCGTGCGGCCAAGGCTGCCAAGGCAAAACAGCAGAATTCATAGCTTGAGAAACGGCAGACAACAAAAAGCCCGGCATGCCGGGCTTTTTATCGAGCGTTACAAACTTACTGCGGGCTGGCGTCCAGAGGTTCTGGAGTTGGCACCGGAACGGTTTGCACGCCGTCGACGCCTTTCTGGATCTCGTCCAACAACGAGCCAGGCTTGGCCGGTACTTCGGACTTCGGCTTCTCCTCGTTCTGCGCGGGCGCAGGAGCGGTGGTGCCGTTGTCCTTGCCCAGCAAGGCTTCATCGCGGCTTACGCCCGGTTTGAAGTCCCCAGACAGGCTGACGAGCTGGTCATTGCCATTGAAGATGACACTGACCCGCTCCTGCTGGCGTTCACCGCCACCAGGTTGGATGCTATAGAGATAATCCCAGCGATCGGCATGGAATGTGTCGGTCAGCAGGGGATTGCCCATGATAAACCGTACTTGCCGTCGGGTCATTCCCGGGCGTAACTGGTCTATCATGTCCTGCGTGACGACATTGCCCTGCTGGATGTCGATTTTGTAAACCCCGGGGAATGAACAACCGGCGAGTGCGAGCAGTCCCACAAAGGTGAAACTGGTTAGCAAGAGCTTGGTGTTTTGCATCGGTGGGCGACTTCCACTATCTTGGCTGGGACAACGTAAACGCCGATCATACCCGTATTAAGAGAAGCTGCGAAGCAGCATCCGCGAGAAAGCTAACCATGGTTGAAAATAGCGAACTACGCAAAGCCGGTCTTAAAGTGACTCTGCCACGAGTCAAGATTCTACAAATGCTCGATTCTGCTGAGCAGCGCCACATGAGTGCCGAGGATGTATACAAGGCGCTGATGGAGTCTAACGAGGACGTCGGCCTGGCCACGGTTTACCGTGTTCTGACCCAGTTTGAAGCAGCAGGACTGGTGGTTCGTCATAATTTCGACGGCGGTCATGCAGTGTTCGAATTGGCCGACGGCGGTCATCACGACCACATGGTTGACCTGGATACCAATGAGGTTATCGAGTTCACCAGTCCGGAAATCGAGAAGCTCCAGCATATGATCGCTGAGCAGCATGGATTCGATTTGGTGGACCACAATCTGGTTCTCTACATACGTAAGAAAAAGTAAGAAAGCTACGCAGATTCGCTCTGCGAAACGATCGAAGGCGACCCTAGGGTCGCCTTCGTGCTTTCTATAGAAAGAAAATACTCAGTAAGCCAGGCTTCAGACCTTCGCGGTTACCACCATTTTTTTCGCGTGAGCCAAGGACTCCTTGGTCAGGTCGATGCCGCCGAGCATCCGCGCCACTTCTTCTACCCGTTCGGTCTTGTTCAGCTTGGACACGGCGGTATGGGTCGCATCGCTGCCTCGCACCTTGTGCACGAACAAGTGCTGATGCCCTTGGGCGGCTACTTGTGGCAAGTGGGTAACGGTCAGTACCTGGCCGCGATCGCCCAGCCGGCGCAGCAACTGGCCCACGATCTCGGCAGTCGGGCCGCCGATCCCTACGTCCACTTCATCGAATACCAGCGTTGGCACGCGAGAGGTCTGGGCGGTGATCACCTGAATCGCCAGGCTGATCCGCGACAGCTCGCCGCCGGAAGCTACCTTTGCCAGTGCCTTGAGTGGCTGGCCCGGGTTCGCGCTGACCAGCAGTTCTACCTGTTCAAGGCCGTTGGGCAGCAGTTCATTGCTGGTGTTAGTGTGCAACTCGATGGTGAAGCGCCCGCCGGGCATGCCCAGGCGCTGGATTTCCTGCTCCACCGCGCTGGCCAGGCCGGTCGCTGCCTGATGGCGCAGGTCGCTGAGTTCTCGGGCTTTCTCGTGATAATGGCGAGCAAAGGACGCCAGCTCTTCACCCAGTCGCTCGATGGATTCGTCGTTTGCGTTCAGGGTTTCAATTTCATCCAGCAGCTTTTGCTGCATGGTTGCGACTTCGGTCGGCTGGATCCGGTGTTTGCGCGCCAGGGTGTAGATGGTGTCCAGGCGCTCTTCTATATCCTGCAGGCGGGCTGGGTCGGCGTCGAAGTGATCGAGAAAGCGGTTCAGCTCGCCCACGGCTTCTTCTACCTGGATTTGCGCGCTGGTCAGCAAGGTGGTGGCTTCGTTCAGCGAGCCTGATGCGTTATTCACGCTGGATAGCCGGTTCAGGCTGGCAGTCAGGGCGTTGAGCACATTGCCGGAGTCACTTTCGCTGCACTGCTCCACTACTTGCCGACAGATACCCAGCAGGGTTTCGGCGTTGGTGAGGTTCTTGTGTTCCTGTTCCAGTTGCTCCAGTTCCGTCTCGCCGAGCCCCAGGCTTTCCAGTTCTTCCAGTTGGTAGCTGAGCAACTGGTGACGGGCGCGCTGCTCATCGCCGGAGTTGGAGAGGCGCTCCAGCTCCTGGCGGGTCTGGCGCCAGCGCTGCGCAGCCAATTGCACCTGGCGCGCAAGGTCCGTGGCGCCGGCGTACTCGTCGAGGAGTCGGCGATGGGTGTCGGTTTTCAGCAGGGACTGGTGTTCATGCTGGCTGTGGATATCGATCAGCAGTTCGCCCAGGGCTTTCAAATCGCCGAGCGGGCAGGGCGTGCCATTTATATAGCCGCGGGAGCGCCCTTCGGCCGTGATCACCCGGCGCAGGATGCACGGGCCTTCATTGTTAAGGTCGCGCTCGGCAAGCCAGGCCTCGGCTTCCGGGATATCGGCCAGGTCAAAGGTGGCGAGGATATCGGCCTTGTCGGCGCCCGGGCGTACCACTCCGCTGTCGGCGCGATCACCCAGGGTCAGGCCCAGGGCGTCGAGCATGATCGACTTGCCGGCGCCGGTTTCGCCTGTGATTACGCTCATCCCGCGATCCAGTTCAAGATCCAGATGTTCAACGATGGCGTAGTTATGTACGGACAGGTGCACCAGCATGACGGCCGCTCCCAGGCTTTAGGTCTGGTTATTTATACAGTGTTTTGTTTGGAGGTGACAATCCTGATGCTTAGTCCGATTTGCTTGAATAAATCGCTTTTTAAGCGCAACAGGGAATGATTGATAAGAATTGATCCAGGACAAGTGAAAGACTTTTGGTAACGCCTCAACCCTTGAACCTGAAAATTGTGGCCCCATATACCGGAACAGAAGCGCGAGTCGAGTTCGCGCATGATTTTGAAAGGAGAAATCTATGGCTGACGAACAGACGCAGGATACGCAAAATCCAGACGCCAACCAGGCCGCGGGTGAAGACCTGGCCGCTCGTGTGCAAGTGCTCGAAGAGCAATTGGCAGGCGCACAGGATCAATCGTTGCGTGTTGCCGCCGATCTGCAGAACGTCCGCCGCCGCGCCGAGCAGGATGTAGAAAAAGCTCACAAATTCGCCCTGGAAAAATTTGCCGGTGATCTGTTGCCGATCATCGACAGCCTGGAGCGTGGCCTTGAGCTGTCCAACCCGGACGACGAAAACATCCGCCCAATGCGCGAAGGGATCGAACTGACCCTGAAAATGTTCCAGGACACCCTGAAGCGTTATCAGCTGGAAGCCATCGATCCGCAAGGCGGCGAGCCGTTCAATGCCGAGCATCACCAGGCAATGGCGATGCAGGAAAACGCTGATCTTGAGCCGAACAGCGTATTGAAGGTGTTCCAGAAGGGTTACCAGCTCAACGGTCGCTTGCTGCGCCCGGCAATGGTTGTGGTGAGCAAGGCTCCTGCACCGGTTGCACCTTCTATTGATGAGCAGGCTTGAAATAAGTCGTAACGGCCCCATCTATAAGTCAAGCGTTTAAGTACTGCCGCAGTTAGCCACCACTGCTGCGGCAAAAAAATCTAAGTTTCGGGAGAGTAAATCATGGGCAAAATTATCGGTATCGACCTGGGGACTACCAACTCCTGCGTCTCCGTGCTGGAAAACGGCGTATCCAAAGTTATTGAAAACGCCGAAGGCGCACGCACCACTCCGTCCATCGTGGCTTATGCCAACGACGGCGAAATCCTGGTGGGCCAGTCCGCCAAGCGTCAAGCTGTGACCAATCCGCATAACACCCTGTACGCGGTGAAGCGTCTGATCGGTCGTAAGTTCGACGAAGAAGTCGTACAGAAAGACATCAAGATGGTCCCGTACAAAATCGCCAAGGCTGACAACGGTGACGCCTGGGTTGAAGTGAACGGCCAGAAAATGTCGCCGCCACAAATCTCGGCTGAAATCTTGAAAAAGATGAAGAAAACCGCCGAAGACTACCTCGGTGAAGCCGTGACTGAAGCGGTGATCACCGTTCCGGCCTACTTCAACGACAGCCAGCGCCAGGCGACCAAAGACGCCGGCCGCATTGCTGGCCTGGACGTGAAACGTATCATCAACGAACCAACCGCAGCCGCTCTGGCCTACGGTATGGACAAGGCCAAGGGCGACCACACTGTGATCGTTTACGACCTGGGTGGCGGTACCTTCGACGTTTCCGTGATCGAAATCGCTGAAGTCGATGGCGAGCACCAGTTCGAAGTGTTGGCCACCAACGGTGACACGTTCCTGGGCGGTGAAGACTTTGACATTCGTCTGATCGACTACCTCGTTGACGAATTCAAGAAAGAAAGCGGCATGAACCTCAAGGGTGACCCGCTGGCCATGCAGCGCCTGAAAGAAGCCGCTGAGAAAGCCAAGATCGAACTGTCTTCGAGCAATTCGACCGACGTGAACCTGCCGTACATCACTGCAGACGCTACCGGTCCTAAGCACTTGAACGTGAAAATCTCCCGCGCCAAGCTGGAAGCGCTGGTAGAAGACCTGGTTCAACGCACCATCGAGCCTTGCCGCATTGCGCTGAAAGACTCGGGTATCGACGTTGGCGCGATCAACGACGTGATCCTGGTGGGCGGTCAGACCCGTATGCCACTGGTTCAGAAGCTGGTGACCGAGTTCTTCGGTAAAGAAGCGCGTAAAGACGTGAACCCGGACGAAGCAGTTGCCATGGGTGCTGCCATCCAGGGCGCGGTATTGGCCGGCGACGTGAAAGACGTTCTGCTGCTGGACGTAAGCCCGCTGACCCTGGGTATCGAAACCATGGGCGGCGTGATGACTGCGCTGATCGAGAAAAACACCACGATTCCTACCAAGAAATCGCAAGTGTTCTCGACTGCCGACGACAACCAGGGCGCCGTGACCATTCACGTGCTGCAAGGTGAGCGTAAGCAAGCCGGTCAGAACAAGTCCCTGGGCAAGTTCGACCTGGCCGAGATTCCACCAGCACCACGTGGCGTGCCGCAAATTGAAGTGACCTTCGACATCGACGCCAACGGCATTCTGCACGTAGGCGCCAAAGACAAGGCCACCGGCAAGACTCAGTCGATCGTGATCAAGGCTAACTCGGGTCTGTCCGAGGAAGAAATCCAGCAGATGATCCGTGACGCTGAAGCCAACGCTGACGAAGACCGCAAGTTCGAAGAGCTGGCCGCTGCCCGTAACCAGGGTGATGCACTGGTTCACTCGACTCGCAAAATGATCGCTGATGCTGGCGACAAAGTGACTGCTGAAGAGAAAACTGCAATCGAAGCCGCAGTAGTTGCCCTGGAAGCCGCCGTTAAAGGCGACGACAAGGCTGCTATCGAAGCCAAGGTTGAAGAGCTGTCGAAAGTCTCTGCGCCAGTGGCTCAGAAAATGTACGCCGAACAAGGTCAGCCGGCTGACGGTGCTGCACACCAGGCAGAACCTGAAGCCAAGCACGACGACGTTGTCGATGCCGAGTTCGAAGAAGTCAAAGACCAGAAGTAACTTGGTCGCCCGGTTGACCGCTCACAAGCGGTGACTGGTAGGATGTCGCCGCGCGGGAGCTTGCTCCCGCGTTGGCGTGTCTGGGGTACGCGAATTTTTACAGCATGCGACAACGCTCGGATGCTGGCGGTGTGATCGGGAATGCTCCTGCTTTCCGGACGACAGTCACCGCGTTTTTGGCCGGTTTCCGGTTGAAAGCAGTAACGACCAGGATCGTTGAATTGACGTGAGTTGGGTCCGGGCCTGTATTGGGGCTCAACGAGTTTGGCAAGGCTCAGGAGGGTTTTGCCGGACGTCCTTAAGAGTGCAAAGACTTATGGCAAAGCGTGACTATTACGAAGTGTTGGGTGTGGAGCGCGGCTCCAGCGAGGCGGACCTGAAAAAGGCTTACCGTCGCCTGGCGATGAAGCACCACCCGGACCGTAATCCGGATAGCAAAGAATCCGAAGAGCTGTTCAAAGAGGCCAATGAGGCCTACGAATGCCTGTGTGATCCGAACAAGCGCGCCGCTTACGATCAGTATGGCCATGCCGGTGTCGACCCAAGCATGGGTGGCGGCGGTGCCGGTTTCGGCGGGCAGAACTTCTCCGATATTTTCGGTGACGTGTTCAGCGACTTCTTTGGCGGCGGCCGCGGTGGCCAGCGTGGCGGTGCCCAGCGTGGCAGCGACCTGCGTTACACCCTGGAACTGAACCTGGAAGAAGCGGTGCGTGGCACCAGCGTCAATATCCGTGTTCCGACGCTGGTCAATTGCAAGCCGTGCGACGGTTCGGGTGCCAAGAAAGGCTCCTCGCCGATCACTTGCCCGACTTGCGGCGGTATCGGTCAGGTACGCATGCAGCAAGGCTTCTTCTCGGTGCAGCAAACCTGCCCGCGCTGCCACGGCCAGGGCAAGATCATTTCCGATCCGTGCGACTCGTGCCACGGCGAAGGGCGTGTCGAAGAGTACAAGACCCTCTC
This sequence comes from Pseudomonas sp. I8001, assembly GCF_013385345.1. Lineage (NCBI taxonomy): Bacteria > Pseudomonadati > Pseudomonadota > Gammaproteobacteria > Pseudomonadales > Pseudomonadaceae > Pseudomonas > Pseudomonas sp. I8001. The sequence continues at coordinate 61,853 of NZ_JACAQC010000043.1, read as the reverse complement.
GGTGAAAGTGCCGGCGGGTGTTGATACCGGCGACCGCATTCGTCTGTCGGGCGAAGGCGAGGCGGGCACTCAGGGCGGCCCGACGGGCGACCTGTACGTGGTGATCAATGTGCGCGAGCACTCGATCTTCCAGCGCGACGGCAAGCATTTGTTCTGTGAAGTGCCGATCAGCTTTGTCGATGCGGCCCTGGGTGGCGAGCTTGAGATTCCGACGCTGGACGGTCGGGTCAAGCTGAAGATCCCTGAGGGTACGCAGACCGGCAAGCAGTTCCGTATCCGTGGCAAAGGCGTTGCGCCGGTGCGCGGTGGCGGTGCTGGCGACCTGATGTGCCGTGTGGCGGTAGAGACGCCGGTGAACCTGGGGCGTCGTCAGCGCGAACTGTTGGAAGAGTTCCGCAGCTCCCTGGCCGGCGATGACACTCATTCGCCAAAGACCACCGGCTGGTTCGAAGGCGTGAAGCGCTTCTTCGGCGACCTGTAAGGAAGTGAGTATGCGACGTATCGCGGTGATGGGCGCTGCCGGGCGCATGGGCAAGACCCTGGTCGAGGCCGTGCAGGCACGCTCGCCGGCCTCCGGGCTGACGGCGGCGATTGTTCGTCCCGGCAGCACCTTGATTGGTGCGGATGCGGGTGAGTTGGCGTCCCTGGGGCGGATCGGCGTTTCGTTGTCCGGCAATCTGGAGCAGGTTGCCGACGAGTTCGACGTGCTGATCGATTTCACCCTGCCGGACGTGATGCTGAAAAACCTGGCGTTCTGCCGCAAGGCGGGCAAGGCCATGGTGATCGGCACAACGGGCCTGAGCGCCGAGCAAAAGCAGCTGCTGGTGGAGGCGGGCAAGGATATTCCAATCGTGTTCGCGGCCAATTTCAGCGTTGGCGTCAATCTGTCGCTGAAGCTGCTCGACATGGCGGCGCGGGTGATGGGTGATGAGGCTGACATCGAGATCATCGAGACTCATCACCGGCACAAGATCGATGCGCCGTCCGGTACGGCATTGCGTATGGGCGAGGCGATTGCCGATGCTCTCGGGCGGGACCTGTCGAAGGTGGCGGTGTACGGTCGCGAAGGTCACACCGGTGCCCGCGCTCACGACACCATCGGTTTTGCCACCGTTCGCGGCGGTGATGTGGTGGGCGATCACACGGTGTTGTTCGCAACCGAGGGTGAGCGTCTTGAGATCACCCACAAGGCCTCGAGCCGCATGACGTTCGCCAAGGGTGCCGTACGTGCGGCGCTGTGGCTGGAGGGTCGTGCGCCGGCCCTGTACGACATGCGCGACGTGCTGGACCTGCATTAAGAAGTAGCTAAAACGGGGTCTCAGGAATATGCTGAGGCCCCGTTTTTACCCGCTAGGCGACGTCCTGTCGCATTCCCCTGCCTTTAAGGCTCATTAGCGGTGGACCAAAAAAGCCTTTTTCTGTAAGCTACAGCTTTAGTGTGTCCACTAAAAGCGCGCAGAATAATTCAGTGAAGAAGCGGGGTGACGTGTCCATACGTCACTCCGCTTTTTTACAACCTGCGATCGCCCTTTCAGGCTTTATTTACGGGAGGTCTTCTTGACTAAGCCAGCCATACTCGCCCTTGCTGATGGCAGCATTTTTCGCGGCGAAGCCATTGGAGCCGACGGTCAGACCGTTGGAGAGGTGGTGTTCAACACCGCCATGACCGGCTATCAGGAAATCCTTACTGATCCTTCCTACGCCCAACAGATCGTTACCCTGACCTATCCGCACATCGGCAACACCGGTACTACACCGGAAGACGCCGAGTCTGATCGTGTCTGGTCGGCTGGCCTGGTCATTCGTGACCTGCCACTGGTAGCGAGCAACTGGCGTAACACGATGTCCCTGTCCGATTACCTGAAAGCCAACAACGTTGTGGCGATCGCCGGTATCGATACGCGTCGCCTGACACGCATCCTGCGTGAAAAAGGCTCGCAGAACGGCTGCATCATGGCCGGTGACAACATCTCCGAAGAAGCAGCGATCGCAGCGGCCCAAGGTTTCCCTGGCCTGAAAGGCATGGATCTGGCGAAAGTCGTCAGCACCAAGGAAACGTACGAGTGGCGCTCCACCGTCTGGGACTTGAAGACCGACAGCCACGCGACCATCGAAGCTTCCGAACTGCCGTACCACGTCGTGGCCTACGACTACGGTATCAAGCACAACATCCTGCGCATGCTGGTCGAGCGCGGTTGCCGCGTGACCGTGGTGCCTGCGCAGACCCCGGCCAACGACGTACTGGCCCTGCAGCCGGACGGCGTGTTCCTGTCCAACGGCCCGGGTGACCCGGAGCCTTGCGACTATGCCATCAAGGCGATCAAGGAAGTGCTGGAAACCGAGATCCCGGTGTTCGGCATCTGCCTCGGCCACCAACTGCTGGCCCTGGCCTCCGGCGCCAAGACCCTGAAAATGGGTCACGGCCACCACGGTGCCAACCACCCGGTGCAGGACCTGGACACTGGCGTCGTGATGATCACCAGCCAGAACCACGGTTTTGCGGTGGATGAAGCGACGCTGCCGGGCAACGTCCGGGCGATTCACAAGTCGCTGTTCGACGGTTCCCTGCAAGGTATCGAGCGCACCGACAAGAGCGCGTTCAGCTTCCAGGGCCACCCTGAAGCAAGCCCGGGCCCGAACGACGTAGCGCCGCTGTTCGACCGTTTCATCAATGAGATGGCCAAGCGACGCTAACTGAGCGGCCTGAGGGCGGCCCGGGAAACCGGCGGCCCCCTCGGGCTCTTCAAAGATTGTTCAAGACGGCTTGCCGACTGACCTGCGGATTTGAGTGACAAACCCATGCCAAAACGTACAGACATAAAAAGCATCCTGATTCTCGGCGCTGGCCCGATCGTGATCGGCCAGGCCTGCGAATTCGACTACTCCGGCGCCCAGGCCTGTAAAGCCCTGCGCGAAGAGGGCTACCGCGTCATCCTGGTGAACTCCAACCCGGCCACCATCATGACCGACCCGGACATGGCCGACGCCACCTACATCGAGCCGATCAAGTGGCAGACCGTTGCCAAGATCATCGAGAAAGAGCGTCCGGACGCCCTGCTGCCAACCATGGGTGGCCAGACCGCCCTGAACTGCGCACTGGACCTGGAGCGCGAAGGCGTCCTGGAGAAGTTCGGCGTAGAGATGATCGGCGCCAATGCCGACACCATCGACAAGGCTGAAGACCGTTCGCGTTTCGACAAGGCCATGAAGTCCATCGGCCTTGATTGCCCGCGTTCCGGTATCGCCCACAGCATGGAAGAGGCCAACGCGGTCCTTGAGCGCCTGGGCTTCCCGTGCATCATCCGTCCGTCCTTCACCATGGGCGGCACCGGCGGCGGTATCGCTTACAACCGTGAAGAGTTCGAAGAAATCTGCGCCCGCGGCCTGGACCTGTCTCCGACCAAAGAGCTGCTGATCGACGAATCCCTGATCGGCTGGAAAGAATATGAGATGGAGGTTGTCCGCGATAAGAAGGACAACTGCATCATCGTCTGCTCGATCGAAAACTTCGACCCGATGGGCGTGCACACCGGTGACTCGATCACCGTTGCGCCGGCACAGACCCTGACGGACAAGGAATACCAGATCATGCGTAACGCCTCTTTGGCGGTGCTGCGTGAGATCGGTGTGGAAACCGGTGGCTCCAACGTCCAGTTCGGCATCTGCCCGGACACTGGCCGCATGGTTGTGATCGAGATGAACCCGCGTGTATCGCGTTCTTCGGCGCTGGCATCGAAAGCTACCGGCTTCCCGATTGCGCGCATCGCCGCCAAGCTGGCGATCGGTTACACCCTGGACGAGCTGCAGAACGAAATCACCGGCGGCGCAACGCCAGCTTCCTTCGAGCCGTCGATCGATTACGTCGTCACCAAGCTGCCACGTTTCGCTTTCGAGAAATTCCCGAAAGCCGACGCCCGCCTGACCACTCAGATGAAGTCGGTCGGTGAAGTCATGGCCATCGGCCGGACCTTCCAGGAGTCCCTGCAGAAAGCCCTGCGCGGCCTGGAAGTGGGTGTTTGCGGTCTGGACGAGAAGCTCGACCTGAGCAACCCGGAAAGCATGAGCGTGCTCAAGCGCGAGCTGACCGTGCCGGGTGCCGAGCGTATCTGGTACGTGGCCGATGCTTTCCGCGCCGGCATGACCGTCGAAGACATCTTCGGCATGAACATGATCGACCCGTGGTTCCTGGTGCAGATCGAAGATCTGATCAAGGAAGAAGAGAAGGTCAAGACCCTCGGTCTGTCCTCCATCGACCGCGACCTGATGTTCCGCCTCAAGCGCAAAGGTTTCTCCGACATGCGTCTGGCCAAGCTGCTGGGCGTGACCGAGAAGAACCTGCGCACCCATCGCCACAAGCTGGACATCTTCCCGGTCTACAAGCGCGTTGATACCTGTGCGGCCGAGTTCGCCACCGACACTGCATACATGTACTCCACCTACGAGGAAGAGTGCGAAGCCGCGCCGTCGGGCCGCGACAAGATCATGATCCTGGGCGGCGGTCCAAACCGTATCGGCCAAGGCATCGAGTTCGATTATTGCTGCGTACACGCCGCTCTCGCCCTGCGCGAAGACGGGTACGAGACCATCATGGTCAACTGCAACCCGGAAACTGTTTCTACTGACTACGACACTTCCGACCGTCTGTACTTCGAGCCGGTAACGCTGGAAGACGTACTGGAAATCTGCCGTGTCGAGAAGCCAAAAGGCGTGATCGTCCAGTACGGCGGCCAAACCCCGTTGAAACTGGCGCGCGCACTTGAAGCTGCTGGCGTGCCGATCATCGGTACCAGCCCTGACGCTATCGACCGCGCCGAAGACCGTGAGCGCTTCCAGCAGATGGTTGAGCGCCTGAACCTGCGTCAGCCGCCAAACGCCACTGTGCGCAGCGAAGACGAAGCGATCCGCGCGGCCAGCAAGATTGGTTACCCGCTGGTGGTGCGTCCGTCCTACGTACTGGGCGGCCGGGCGATGGAAATCGTCTACGAAGAAGACGAACTCAAGCGTTACCTGCGTGATGCGGTGAAAGTGTCCAACGACAGCCCGGTGCTGCTGGACCACTTCCTCAACTGCGCCATCGAGATGGACGTGGATGCGGTCTGCGACGGCACCGACGTGGTGATCGGCGCGATCATGCAGCACATCGAACAGGCTGGCGTTCACTCCGGTGACTCCGCTTGCTCGCTGCCGCCATACTCGCTGCCTGCACACATCCAGGACGAGATGCGCGAACAGGTCAAGAAAATGGCCCTGGAGCTGGGCGTGGTCGGCCTGATGAACGTACAGTTGGCGCTGCAAGGCGAAGACATCTACGTCATCGAAGTCAACCCGCGCGCCTCGCGTACCGTGCCGTTTGTTTCCAAGTGCATCGGTGTTTCCCTGGCAATGATTGCTGCCCGTGTGATGGCCGGTAAGACCTTGAAGGAAATCGGCTTCACCAAGGAAATCATTCCGAACTTCTACAGTGTGAAAGAGGCGGTGTTCCCATTCGCCAAATTCCCTGGTGTGGACCCGATCCTGGGCCCGGAGATGAAGTCCACCGGTGAAGTGATGGGCGTGGGCGATACCTTCGGTGAAGCATTCGCCAAAGCCCAGATGGGCGCCAGCGAAGTGCTGCCTACCGGCGGTACTGCGTTCATCAGCGTGCGCGATGATGACAAGCCGCTGGTTGCAGGTGTGGCCCGTGATCTGATCAACTTGGGCTTCGAAGTCGTGGCCACTGCCGGGACCGCCAAGCTAATCGAGGCTGCCGGCCTGAAAGTGCGTCGCGTGAACAAGGTGACGGAAGGCCGTCCACACGTGGTCGACATGATCAAGAATGACGAAGTCACCCTGATCATCAACACCACCGAAGGTCGCCAGTCGATCGCGGACTCCTACTCCATTCGTCGTAACGCCTTGCAGCACAAGATCTACTGCACCACCACCATTGCTGCTGGCGAAGCTATCTGCGAAGCGCTGAAGTTCGGTCCTGAAAAAACCGTGCGTCGCTTGCAGGATCTACACGCAGGATTGAAGGCATGATCAAATACCCAATGACCGTCCAGGGCGCAAAAGCCCTGGAAGAAGAGCACGCCCACCTGACCAAGGTCGTCCGTCCAAAGCTGAGCCAGGACATCGGTACGGCCCGGGAATTGGGTGACCTGAAGGAAAACGCTGAATACCATGCTGCCCGCGAGCAGCAAGGTATGGTCGAGGCGCGGATCCGTGACATCGAAGGCCGCCTGCAGAATTCGGTGGTTATCGACGTCACGACCATCCCGCATACCGGCAAGGTGATTTTCGGCACCACCGTGGAAATCGCCAACGTCGAGACTGACGAAAGCGTGGTTTACCACATCGTGGGTGAAGACGAGGCCGACTTCAAACTCGGCAAGATCTCCGTCGGTTCGCCGCTGGCCCGCGCCTTGATTGCCAAGGAAGAGGGTGACGTGGTGGCCGTCAAGACGCCAGGTGGCGTGATCGAGTACGAGATTGTCGAAGTTCGTCACATCTGAAAGACGGCGCCCGCTTCGTGCGGGCGCCATGCTTTGGCAGTTTGCCCAGATGCTTTGGGTTGGCGGCCTATGGCTGTTACATATTGGTGTGCTGCCGGCGCTGGGCCTGATTGGCCTGGCACCGTTGCTGATCGATGAGGTCAGCGGATTATTAAGCGCGTTGCTGGTAGGTTTTGCAGCGGCGTGCGTGACGCTTCAGGCGCTGGTGCTGATCAAGGCCGAAGGCTTGGGGAGTCTGTGGCGGGATATTCGCGGGCAACTGCTGTTGATGGCGCTGTATGCGTGCGCAATGTTTTGCGTGGTGCGCATCTTTCTGCCGGAGGCGTTGCGCTGGCAGCTGTTCAGCTATCTTGTGCTAGGGTTTTCCGGGTTGGTGCTGGTTGTACAGCCGGCGCCAGGATGGAGTGGCAGGGCGTGCGAAGCACGCCCGTGACCCTTGTTTCACTTGAAGCGGTGTACGTTCGACAGTTGCTTGTTGGCGCTGAAGTTCTTGCGATACAGCAGCGCCATCTTGCCGATGACCTGAACCAGGTCCGCTTTGCCAGCCTTGCACAGTTCTGCAATAGCTGCCAGGCGCGCCTCGCGATCAAGGATGCTGACCTTGATCTTGATTAGCTCGTGATCGCCCAATGCGCGTTCAAGTTCGGCTAACACACCTTCAGTCAAACCGTTGTCAGCCACAATCAAAACTGGTTTCAGATGGTGGCCAATGGATTTGTACTGTTTCTTCTGCTCTTGAGTGAGCGGCATAATCTGACCCCTGCGTCTGATCTTGTAAAAAGCGGCGGCCAGTTTACCCGAGCGAGTCCGGGACCGCCCAGTTAATCACGACCCGTTTTATTTTCGAGGTGGCCCGTGGCCCGTTCCAAAACTAGCCTTAAGTGGCTGCAAGAGCATTTCAACGACCCTTACGTCAAAATGGCGCAAAAGGATGGCTACCGTTCCCGGGCCAGCTACAAACTGCTGGAGATCCAGGAAAAGGACAAGTTGATCCGTCCTGGCATGAGCGTTATCGACCTGGGTGCCGCCCCGGGTGGCTGGTCCCAGGTGACCAGTCGTCTGATTGGTGGACAAGGTCGTTTGATCGCTTCCGACATCCTGGAAATGGACAGCATCCCTGACGTGACCTTTGTTCACGGCGATTTTACCCAGGATGAAGTGCTGGCACAGATCCTTGAGGCCGTCGGAAATTCGCAGGTAGACCTTGTGATTTCCGATATGGCCCCCAATATGAGTGGATTACCGGCTGTTGATATGCCGCGAGCCATGTTCCTGTGCGAATTGGCACTGGACCTGGCAGGACGGGTACTGCGTCCGGGTGGTGACTTCCTGGTCAAGGTCTTCCAGGGTGAAGGCTTCGACGAGTATCACAAGAACATCCGCAAACTGTTCGACAAGGTACAGACACGCAAGCCTGACTCTTCCCGGGACAGGTCTCGCGAGCAGTATTTGCTGGGTCGCGGCTTCCGTGGCATTGAAGGCGCTGCCAGTGAAGAGCGTTTTTGAGAAATTTGACGGAGGCGATAGGTTTTTTTATATCGCTTTCGTCATGAAGCTTTACGAATATTGTGTAGTCAAAGTTTCACAAAGGGTTACAGACGGCGCCTGCCAGAGTTGTAGGTAATGTAGTAAGTTAGGCCGGTGAATATCATGCGAAGCACGCGCCAGTAGCGGAGCTTGCTTCAGAGGGTAGTTAATTGAACGATATGGCAAAGAATCTGATCCTGTGGTTGATCATCGCGGCTGTCCTCGTGACGGTGATGAACAACTTCTCCAGCCCTAACGAGCCGCAGACCCTCAACTATTCCGACTTCATCCAGCAAGTTAAGGATGGCAAGGTCGAGCGCGTAGCGGTTGATGGCTACGTGATTACCGGCAAGCGCAACGATGGCGACAGCTTCAAGACCATCCGTCCGGCAATCCAGGACAATGGCCTGATCGGCGACCTGGTGGATAACCACGTGGTTGTTGAAGGCAAGCAGCCTGAGCAGCAGAGCATCTGGACCCAGCTCCTGGTGGCCAGCTTCCCGATACTGGTGATTATCGCCGTGTTCATGTTCTTCATGCGCCAGATGCAAGGTGGTGCGGGAGGCAAGGGCGGGCCGATGAGCTTCGGCAAGAGCAAGGCGCGCCTGCTTTCCGAAGATCAGGTGAAAACCACCCTGGCTGACGTTGCGGGCTGCGACGAAGCCAAGGAAGAAGTGGGCGAACTGGTTGAATTCCTGCGCGATCCGGGCAAGTTCCAGCGCCTGGGTGGCCGTATTCCTCGCGGTGTGCTGATGGTTGGCCCGCCAGGTACCGGTAAAACCCTGTTGGCCAAGGCCATTGCCGGCGAAGCCAAAGTACCTTTCTTCACCATTTCCGGTTCCGACTTCGTCGAAATGTTCGTCGGTGTAGGTGCCAGCCGTGTTCGCGATATGTTCGAACAGGCCAAGAAGCACGCTCCGTGCATCATCTTCATCGATGAAATCGACGCCGTTGGTCGCCATCGTGGCGCCGGCATGGGCGGCGGTCATGATGAGCGTGAGCAGACGCTTAACCAGTTGCTGGTTGAGATGGACGGCTTTGAAATGAACGACGGCATCATCGTGATCGCCGCAACCAACCGTCCAGACGTACTCGACCCCGCGTTGCTGCGTCCGGGCCGTTTTGACCGTCAGGTCGTTGTCGGGTTGCCAGACATCCGTGGTCGTGAGCAGATCCTGAAAGTGCACATGCGCAAAGTGCCAATGGGCGACGACGTGGCTCCGGCCGTGATTGCCCGTGGTACTCCAGGCTTCTCCGGTGCCGACCTTGCCAACCTGGTGAATGAGGCGTCGCTGTTTGCCGCCCGTACCGGCAAGCGCATCGTTGAAATGAAGGAGTTCGAGCTGGCGAAAGACAAGATCATGATGGGCGCCGAGCGCAAATCCATGGTCATGTCCGAGAAAGAGAAGCAGAACACCGCTTATCATGAAGCCGGTCACGCCATTGTTGGTCGCGTTGTGCCTGAGCATGACCCGGTCTACAAGGTATCGATCATTCCTCGTGGCCGGGCGCTGGGCGTCACCATGTTCCTGCCGGAAGAGGATCGCTACAGCCTCTCCAAACGTGCCTTGATCAGCCAGATCTGCTCGCTGTATGGCGGCCGGATCGCCGAAGAGATGACCCTGGGCTTCGACGGTGTTACCACCGGTGCCTCCAACGACATCATGCGTGCCAGCCAGATTGCACGGAACATGGTGACCAAGTGGGGTCTGTCGGAGAAACTCGGTCCTTTGATGTATGCCGAGGAAGAAGGCGAAGTATTCCTGGGTCGCGGTGGTGGTGGTCAAGCTGCCAGCTTCTCCGGCGAGACAGCCAAGCTGATCGACTCCGAGGTGCGCAGCATCATTGACCAGTGCTACGGCACGGCCAAGCAGATCCTCACCGACAACCGCGACAAGCTCGACGCCATGGCTGATGCCCTGATGAAGTACGAGACCATTGATGCCGAGCAGATTGACGACATCATGGCTGGTCGTACGCCTCGCGAGCCTCGCGATTGGGAAGGTGGTTCGGGTACTTCGGGCACGCCGCCAGTGGTACAGAACGAACGCCCTGAAGCCCCGATCGGCGGCCCGGCTGCTGACCATTAAGGTTTGAAATGACTTCTGCGTTGTCCTCGACCCGGTTGCCTTGCGGCAGCCGGGTTCTTGATTTGGCCCATACACACGTTATGGGCATTCTTAATGTAACCCCTGATTCCTTTTCCGATGGTGGTCGCTTCAGTCAGCTTGATGCTGCGTTGCGCCATGCGGAAGCGATGGTGGCTGCCGGTGCGACTCTGATTGACGTCGGTGGCGAATCAACCCGGCCCGGCGCGCGCGCAGTTTCTCCCCTGGAGGAGCTGGAGCGGGTTGCTCCGATTGTCGAGCGCATCCATCAAGAGCTGGACGTCATCATCTCTGTCGACACCTCGACCCCAGCCATCATGCGCGAAACTGCGCGGCTGGGTGCAGGGTTGATCAACGATGTGCGCTCTTTGCAGCGCGATGGCGCTCTGGATGCGGCCGCCGCGACGGGGCTGCCGGTTTGTCTGATGCATATGCTTGGCGAGCCGGGCACGATGCAGGACGACCCTCATTACGACAATCTGGTCGGTGAAGTGAAAGGCTTCCTTGCTGAGCGCATGGCTCAATGCGCGGCGGCGGGGATTGCTCCCGAGCGGATAATCCTCGACCCGGGATTTGGCTTTGCCAAGACCTTGCAGCACAATTTAAGCCTGTTCAAGCATATGGAATCCCTGCATGCCCTTGGTCGCCCCTTGTTGGTCGGGGTTTCGCGCAAGAGCATGATAGGTCTGGCGTTGAATCGTCCGGTGGGTGAGCGGCTGCATGGCGGCCTGGCACTTGCGGCACTTGCCGTGGTCAAGGGTGCGCGCATCTTGCGCGTGCATGACGTGGCCGAGACGATAGATGTAGTGCGGATGATCGCAGCGGTTGAATCAGCCGAATAAGAATGATGGAGCACTTATGACTAAAAAGTATTTTGGCACCGATGGCATTCGCGGTCGGGTCGGCGAATTCCCGATTACTCCCGATTTCATGCTCAAGCTGGGCTGGGCCGCCGGCATGGCGTTCCGCAGCATGGGGGCCTGCCGTATCCTGGTGGGTAAGGACACGCGTATCTCGGGTTATATGTTTGAGTCTGCGCTGGAGGCAGGTCTGTCTGCTGCCGGCGCTGATGTGATGCTGCTGGGGCCGATGCCTACGCCGGCGATCGCTTACCTGACGCGTACCTTTCATGCTCAAGCCGGTATCGTGATCAGCGCTTCGCACAATCCCCACGATGACAACGGCATCAAGTTCTTCTCGGGCCAGGGCACCAAGCTGCCGGATGAGATCGAGCACATGATCGAAGAGTTGCTGGATGCGCCGATGACCGTCGTCGAATCGAGCAAGCTGGGCAAGGTGTCGCGGATTAACGACGCTTCCGGCCGTTACATCGAGTTTTGCAAAAGCAGCGTGCCAAGCAGCACCAATTTTGCCGGGTTGAAGGTCGTCATCGACTGCGCCCACGGCGCGACGTACAAAGTCGCACCGAGTGTGTTCAAGGAGCTTGGCGCAGACGTTACTGTACTGTCGGCGCAGCCGAACGGCCTGAACATCAACGACAACTGCGGCTCAACCCACATGGGGCAGTTGCAGGCGGCTGTCCTGGCTGAGCATGCCGACTTGGGCATCGCGTTCGATGGTGATGGCGACCGCGTATTGATGGTCGATCACACTGGCGCGATCGTCGATGGCGACGACCTGTTGTTCATCATCGCCCGTGACCTGCATGAGCGTAACAAGCTGCAAGGCGGCGTCGTCGGTACCTTGATGAGCAATCTTGGCCTGGAGCTGGCCCTGGCAGATCTGGGGATCCCGTTTGTGCGCGCCAATGTCGGTGACCGCTACGTGATTGCCGACCTGCTGGAGCGTAATTGGCAGGTGGGCGGCGAAAATTCCGGTCATATCGTCTGCTTCCAACACACGACTACCGGGGATGCGATCATTGCGGCGCTGCAGGTGCTGCTGGCGCTGCGTCGCCGTGAAGAAAGCCTGGCCCAGGCGCGGCAGGCGTTGCGCAAGTGCCCGCAAGTGCTGCTCAACGTGCGCTTTGCAGGCGGTGACAACCCTATCGAGCATCCGGCTGTCAAAGAGGCCAGTGAGCGCGTGACTGCCGCCATGGCGGGGCGTGGCCGGGTCTTGCTGCGCAAGTCGGGTACCGAGCCTTTGGTGCGTGTAATGGTCGAGGGCGAGGACGAAACACAGGTTCGCGGCTATGCCGAAGAGCTGGCAAAACTGGTAACTGAAGTTTGCGCCTGAATTCGGCTTGCCAGTGATGATGTGGTTGGGTAACATCTGCGCCCACTTTGACCGACGAGGTACAGCATGCGTCGCACTATGGTAGCTGGTAACTGGAAGATGCACGGTACCCGCGCCAGTGTCGCTGAGCTGATCAATGGCCTTCGTCATTTGGCCTTGCCTGGCGGTGTTGATGTCGCGGTATTCCCGCCTTGCTTGTATATCAATCAAGTGATTGATGGCTTGAAAGGCAAGTCGATCCAGGTCGGCGCGCAGAACTCTGCGGTGGAATCCATGCAAGGTGCGTTGACCGGTGAGATTGCACCGAGTCAGCTGGTTGATGCGGGTTGCTCCCTGGTGCTTGTTGGGCACTCCGAGCGCCGCCAGATCATGGGCGAGCGTGATGGGACACTCAATCGCAAATTCGCGGCGGCACAGGCTTGCGGCTTGGTTCCGGTGTTGTGCATAGGGGAGACCCTTGAGCAGCGTGAGTCCGGTAAAACTCTTGAGGTTGTCGGGCGTCAGCTGGGCAGCATCATCGAGGAGCTGGGAGTCGGTGCCTTTGCAAATGCAGTAATTGCTTACGAGCCGGTCTGGGCCATTGGCACCGGGCTGACTGCTTCGCCGCAACAGGCGCAGGATGTGCACGCAGCCATCCGCGCGCAGTTGGCGGCAGAGAATTCTGAGGTCGCACGAGGTGTGCGGCTTCTATACGGCGGCAGCGTGAAGGCGGCCAATGCGGTCGAACTGTTCGGCATGCCGGATATCGATGGGGGGCTCATTGGTGGAGCTTCCCTGAATGCAGATGAGTTCGGTGCGATTTGTCGCGCCGCGGGAAACTGAAAAAATGCTGGAAACAGTCATCGTTGTTTTTCATCTGCTGGGTGCACTGGGCGTAGTTGCTCTGGTTTTGCTGCAGCAGGGTAAAGGTGCGGACGCTGGTGCGTCTTTCGGGGCAGGTGCTTCAAATACTGTGTTCGGAAGCCAAGGTTCCTCTACCTTTCTTAGTAAGTTTACTGCTATACTTGCCGCCGGTTTCTTCATAACCAGCTTGGGGTTAGGTTACTTTGCTAAAGAGAAAGCTCATGTGCTGACTCAAGTAGGTCTCCCAAACCCAGCAGTGTTGGAAGTACCAAAAGCAAAACCGGCTTCTGATGATGTCCCGGTGCTTCAAGAGCAAAAGTCGGCTACTCCAGCGACTGACGTACCTCCAGCTCAAGAGCAGAAGTAAGAAGGTTGTAAACGCTGTATTGCCGAGGTGGTGGAATTGGTAGACACGCAACCTTGAGGTGGTTGTGCCCATAGGGTGTAGGGGTTCGAGTCCCCTTCTCGGTACCAATTATCAGGAGAGCCCGCTGTTGCGGGCTTTCTTGTAGGTGGAAGGTTACATTGACCCTGTAAGGGATCGGTCGTATACTTCCGCCCCAGCTTTGTCGCGGGGTGGAGCAGTCTGGTAGCTCGTCGGGCTCATAACCCGAAGGTCGTCGGTTCAAATCCGGCCCCCGCAACCAGTTTTAGCGGAGCCCCTTTTAAGGGGCTTTTTGTTAGCTGGACACTTTCAACGCCGCTGTTCGACGGCGTTTCAAGGATGGGCGTTTCGCCCATTTTTTTATTTTGCACAGCATGCACATACATGCACGAGGGGGTTCAGGTGTCGAGCAAGCTAGAAGAGTTGCAGGCCTTGTTGGCCCCGGTGGTCGTGGCCCTAGGCTATGAATGCTGGGGTATTGAGTTTTCGGCTCAAGGTCGCCACTCAATGTTGCGCGTTTATATCGATAAAGAGGGCGGCGTGCTGGTGGACGATTGTGCCATTGTCAGCCGTCAGATCAGCGGTGTCCTGGATGTTGAAGATCCGATCTCCGTTGAATACACCCTCGAAGTTTCCTCGCCTGGCATGGAACGCCCACTGTTCACTATTGATCAGTTTGCAAAATTTGCCGGTGAACAAGTGAAGATCAAGCTGCGCTCTCCCTTTGAAGGGCGACGCAACTTTCAGGGCCTTCTGCGCGGTGTAGAAGAGCAGGACGTCGTGGTGCAGGTAGAAGACCATGAGTTCCTGTTGCCGATCGATATGATCGACAAGGCCAACATTATTCCCAGTTTTGACTGAGACGCGGATCCCGCGGATCCAATGGCTTGCGAAAGGCGAGGCGTACGATGAGCAAAGAAGTACTGCTGGTTGTTGAGTCGGTATCCAATGAAAAGGGCGTACCGGCAAACGTGATTTTTGAAGCGCTGGAGCTGGCCCTGGCCACTGCTACCAAAAAGCGTTTTGAAGACGAAGTTGATCTGCGTGTGGAAATCAACCGCCACACCGGTGCCTACGAGACTTTCCGTCGCTGGACGGTCGTCGAAGAAGCCGATCTTGATGATCCGGCCATCGAAACCTGGCCGAGCAAGGTTGCTGAAACGCATCCGGGCGCCCAGGTCGGTGATGTCGTCGAAGAAAAGATCGAATCCATCGAGTTCGGCCGCATCGCTGCACAGACTGCCAAGCAAGTCATCGTGCAGAAGGTCCGCGAAGCCGAGCGCGCTCAAGTCGTTGACGCTTATCGCGAGCGCCTGGGGGAAATCATCTCCGGCACCGTGAAAAAAGTCACCCGCGACAACGTGATCGTCGACCTGGGTAACAACGCTGAAGCGTTGCTGGCCCGCGAAGACATCATTTCCCGCGAAACTTTCCGGGTTGGCGTGCGCTTGCGTGCGCTGCTCAAGGAAATCCGCACCGAGAACCGCGGCCCTCAGTTGATCCTGTCGCGTACCGCGCCGGAAATGCTGATCGAGCTGTTCCGCATCGAAGTGCCGGAAATTGCCGAAGGCCTGATCGAAGTCATGGCTGCGTCCCGCGATCCGGGTTCACGCGCCAAGATCGCGGTCCGCTCCAAGGACAAACGCATCGACCCGCAAGGTGCTTGCATTGGTATGCGCGGTTCGCGCGTCCAGGCAGTGTCGGGCGAATTGGGTGGTGAGCGTGTGGACATCGTCCTGTGGGACGATAACCCGGCGCAGTTTGTGATCAACGCAATGTCGCCTGCTGAAGTGGCGGCAATTATCGTTGACGAGGATGCCCATGCAATGGACATCGCCGTTGGCGCAGACAATCTGGCTCAGGCCATCGGTCGCGGTGGTCAGAACGTACGTTTGGCCAGCCAGTTGACCGGCTGGACCCTGAACGTGATGACCGAATCGGACATCCAGGCTAAGCAGCAAGCAGAAACCGGTGACATCCTGCGCAACTTCATCGACGAGCTGGAAGTCGACGAAGACCTGGCACAGGTGCTGGTAGATGAAGGCTTCACCAGCCTGGAAGAGATTGCCTACGTACCGTTGGAAGAAATGCTCAACATCGACGGCTTTGACGAAGACACCGTCAACGAGCTTCGCGCTCGGGCCAAGGATCGTTTGTTGACTAAAGCCATCGCTACTGAGGAAAAGCTGGCAGACGCCCATCCGGCCGAAGACCTGCTCTCGCTTGAGGGTATGGACAAGGATTTGGCGATGGAACTGGCGGTGCGCGGCGTAATTACCCGCGAAGACCTGGCCGAGCAGTCTATTGACGACCTGCTCGACATCGACGGCATTGACGATGATCGTGCCGGCAAGTTGATCATGGCCGCCCGAGCCCATTGGTTCGAGTAATTAGGCGCGGCCTGAGGAGAGAAGTGCATGACGCAAGTCACGGTGAAACAACTGGCCGATGAGGTCAAAACACCGGTAGAGCGCCTGTTGCAGCAGATGCGTGAGGCAGGTCTGCCGCACACCGCCGCCGATGAAGGTGTGAGCGATAGTGAGAAGCAGTCTTTGCTGACTCACTTGAAGAGCAGCCACAAGGCGAAAGTGGAAGAACCGCGCAAGATTACATTGCAGCGCAAAACCACCAGCACCCTGCGTGTTGCTGGCAGCAAGAGCATCAGCGTTGAAGTACGCAAGAAGAAAGTCTTCGTACAGCGCAGCCCGGAAGAAATCGAAGCCGAGCGCAAACGCGAACTGGAAGAACGTCGCGCAGTAGAAAATGCTGCTCGTCAGAAGGCTGAAGAAGAAGCCAAGCGTCGCGCCGAAGAAGAAGCGCGTCGCCAGCCTGCTGCTGCGCAACCTGCTAACACTGAGGCCGTTGCTGCGCCTAGCGCGCCTGTTGAAGCTGTTCGTGAGGCCGCTCCGGTTGCCGCCGCGCCAGCTCCTGCAGCCGACGCTCGCAAACGCGAAGAACCTCGCCGCCCGGACAAACCACGTGCCGACGATAACAATCGTCGTGGCAGTGGCGATGGTGAGCGCAAAAACGCTCCACATCGTGCTTCGGTCAAAGAGAAGGCGCCAGCGCCACGCGTTGCCCCACGTACTACCGACGAAGAAAGCGACAGCTTCCGTCGCGGTGGTCGCGGCAAGGCCAAGCTGAAGAAGCGCAATGCCCACGGTTTCCAGAGCCCAACCGGCCCTGTCGTGCGTGACGTGCAGATCGGCGAGACCATCACTGTTGGCGACCTCGCCAATCAGATGTCGGTCAAGGCTGCTGAAATCATCAAGTTCATGTTCAAACTGGGTACCCCAGCGACCATCAACCAGGTACTGGACCAGGAAACTGCCCAACTGGTTGCTGAAGAGCTGGGCCACAAAGTGACCCTGGTCAGCGACACCGCCCTGGAAGATTCCCTGGCCGAGTCCCTGAAGTTTGAAGGCGAGACTTTCTCCCGTGCGCCAGTCGTGACCGTAATGGGCCACGTTGACCATGGTAAGACCTCGCTGCTCGACTATATCCGTCGTGCCAAGGTAGCTGCAGGCGAAGCCGGCGGCATCACCCAGCACATCGGTGCATACCACGTTGAAACCGAACGCGGCATGGTCACCTTCCTCGACACCCCTGGTCACGCCGCGTTTACCGCCATGCGTGCCCGTGGTGCCAAGGCGACTGACATCGTGATCCTGGTAGTTGCAGCGGACGACGGCGTAATGCCGCAGACCATTGAAGCTGTCCAGCACGCTAAAGCCGCTGGTGTTCCTCTGGTTGTTGCAGTGAACAAAATCGACAAGCCGGGCGCCGATCTCGATCGCATCCGTAGCGAGCTGTCGGTTCACGGCGTGACTTCGGAAGAGTGGGGCGGTGATACGCCATTCGTTTCGGTTTCGGCGAAAGTCGGTACCGGTGTAGACGAACTGCTTGAAGCTGTTCTGCTGCAAGCCGAAGTTCTCGAACTGAAAGCAACTCCATCGGCCCCGGGTCGTGGCGTTGTGGTTGAATCGCGTCTCGACAAGGGTCGTGGCCCGGTTGCAACCGTTCTGGTTCAAGACGGTACCCTGCGCCAAGGCGACATGGTCCTGGTCGGTTCGAACTATGGCCGTGTACGTGCCATGCTCGACGAGAACGGCAAGCCAATCAAGGAAGCCGGTCCTTCCATCCCTGTCGAGATCCTCGGCCTGGACGGTACCCCGGACGCTGGCGACGAGATGAGCGTGCTGTCGGACGAGAAGAAAGCCCGTGAAGTGGCTCTGTTCCGTCAAGGCAAGTTCCGCGAAGTCAAGCTGGCCCGTGCTCACGCCGGCAAGCTGGAAAACATCTTCGAGAACATGGGCCAGGCAGAGAAGAAGACGCTTAACATCGTCCTCAAATCTGACGTTCGTGGTTCCCTCGAAGCGTTGAACGGCGCCTTGAATGGCCTGGGTAACGACGAAGTGCAAGTGCGTGTGGTCGGCGGCGGTGTCGGTGGTATCACCGAATCCGATGCCAACCTGGCGCTGGCCTCCAACGCTGTACTGTTCGGCTTCAACGTGCGTGCCGATGCTGGCGCACGGAAGATCGTCGAGCAGGAAGGCCTGGACATGCGTTACTACAACGTCATCTACGACATCATCGAAGACGTCAAGAAAGCCCTCACCGGCATGCTTGGCAGCGACGTCCGGGAGAACATCCTGGGTGTGGCCGAGGTGCGTGACGTGTTCCGCTCGCCGAAATTCGGCGCGATCGCCGGTTGCATGGTTATCGAAGGTGTTGTGCACCGTAACCGTCCAATCCGTGTACTGCGTGAAGACATCGTTATCTTCGAAGGCGAGCTGGAATCCCTGCGCCGCTTCAAGGATGACGCTTCCGAAGTACGTGCCGGCATGGAATGCGGTATTGGCGTCAAGAGCTACAACGACGTCAAGGCGGGTGACAAGATCGAAGTCTACGAGAAGGTCCAGGTTGCTCGCAGCCTCTAACTCGCGTACTTCAAGGGCCACGCAGCGCCCGGGCATGCAAATGCCTGGCGTTGTGTCCGGACTCTAAACGCAACGCCCGGTCTGGCTTTTGTCAGGCCGGGCGTTTGCCGCTTTCAGACCCCACGGGTTTCACCGTGTGGCAGCAACAGGTAACAAGACATGGCAAAAGAATACAGCCGTACCCAACGTATCGGCGATCAGATGCAGCGTGAGCTGGCACAGCTGATCCGTCGTGAAGTAAAAGACCCACGTGTTGGCCTGGTCACCATCACCGCCGTTGAAGTCAGCCGTGACGTTGGTCACGCCAAGATCTTCATCACCGTGATGGGCCAGGACAACAGCGAAGAAATCGCGCAAAGCATCAAGGTGCTCAACTCCGCCGCAGGTTTCCTGCGTATGCAGTTGGCCCGTGAAATGAAGCTGCGCAGCGTTCCTCAGTTGCACTTCCACTACGACGAAAGTGTCGTGCGTGGCGCGCACCTGTCGGCACTGATCGAGCGGGCCGTGGCTGAAGACAATCAGCACCCGGAATCCGCCACGCCTGAAGACGCCAAGGAGTAATCGGTGGCTCAGGTCAAACGCATCCGTCGTAATGTCAGCGGCATCATTCTGCTCGACAAACCCATTGGTTTTACCTCCAATGCGGCGTTGCAGAAGGTTCGCTGGCTGCTCAATGCCGAGAAGGCAGGGCACACCGGCAGCCTCGACCCCTTGGCCACCGGCGTGTTGCCGTTGTGCTTCGGCGAGGCCACCAAGTTTTCGCAATACCTGCTCGATTCCGACAAGGGCTACGAAACCCTGATGCAACTGGGCAAGACCACCACCACGGCAGACGCCGAAGGTGATGTTTTGCAGGTTCGCGAGGTGACCGTTGGTCGTGCTGATATCGAAGCTGCCTTACCTGCTTTTCGTGGGCAAATCAGTCAGATACCGCCGATGTACTCGGCTCTCAAGCGTGATGGCCAGCCTCTTTACAAGCTGGCACGTGCAGGGGAAGTGGTGGAGCGCGAACCGCGTTCTGTTACTATTGCGCGCTTGGAATTGCTCGCCGCTGAAGGCGACACTGCCCGGTTGGCGGTGGACTGCAGCAAAGGCACCTATATCCGTACCCTCGTGGAAGATATCGGTGAGCAACTAGGCTGTGGCGCATACGTTGCAGAACTGCGACGCACCCAGGCAGGCCCTTTCACCCTGGCCCAGACGGTCACGCTGGAAGAGCTGGAAGCAGTGCATGCCGAAGGCGGCAACGAAGCGGTTGATCGCTTCCTGATGCCATCGGACAGCGGTTTACTGGATTGGCCATTGCTGCACTTCTCGGAGCACAGCGCGTTCTACTGGCTTAACGGCCAGCCGGTACGTGCACCGGATGCCCCGAAGTTCGGCATGGTGCGGGTACAAGATCACAACGGTCGCTTTATCGGTATCGGTGAAGTGAGCGAAGACGGGCGCATCGCGCCGCGTCGACTGATTCGGTCAGAATGACCGAAACCAGTTTGTGGTAAAAGCGCAGTAGCTTTTACTCAAACTGGAACGAGGGTGGCTGTTAGCAGGCATGGTCACTACTCATTTTTAGATACAGGGATTTGTCCCTGGCCTGTTGAAACTGCCCTTTGGGTGGTTTCCTGAAAAAAGGATTGCCTCATGGCTCTCGACGTTCAAGAAAAAGCACAAATCGTTGCTGACTATCAGCAAGCTGTTGGTGACACTGGTTCGCCAGAAGTGCAAGTTGCACTGCTGACCCACAACATCAACAAGCTGCAAGGTCACTTCAAGGCCAACGGTAAAGATCACCACTCCCGTCGTGGTCTGATCCGCATGGTAAACCAGCGCCGTAAGCTGCTGGACTACCTGAAAGGCAAGGATCTGGGTCGTTATCAGACTCTGATCGGTCGCCTGGGTCTGCGTCGCTAATAAGCGATTGCGCTAGAGGTTGGTTGGCTGTCGTGTGTCAGTGGGTTTCCCGCTGGCCCATGGCAGGCTTCCAGCCTCAAGTTTTATCTGGATACACGTTTTACCCTGGACAGGCGTTGGGCCGATTCCCGACATTGCCCAAGAATTTCGCAAGAAGACAAGTTCCCCAAGAGCCACAAAGAAGGTAGGACACCGTGAACCCGGTTATCAAAAAATTCCAGTTCGGTCAGTCGACCGTTACCCTCGAGACAGGCCGTATCGCCCGTCAAGCCTCCGGCGCAGTACTGGTTACCGTTGACGACGACGTCACCGTATTGGTGACCGTTGTAGGCGCCAAGACCGCTGACCCAAGCAAAGGCTTCTTCCCTCTTTCCGTTCACTACCAGGAAAAGACTTACGCTGCCGGTAAGATCCCTGGTGGTTTCTTCAAGCGTGAAGGCCGTCCTTCCGAGAAAGAAACCCTGACTTCCCGACTGATCGACCGTCCGATCCGTCCGCTGTTCCCAGAAGGCTTCATGAACGAAGTGCAGGTTGTCTGCACCGTCGTTTCCACCAGCAAGAAGACCGATCCGGACATCGCTGCGATGATCGGTACCTCGGCGGCCCTGGCCATCTCCGGTATTCCTTTCGATGGCCCGATCGGCGCTGCCCGTGTTGCATTCCACGAAAGCACCGGCTACCTGCTGAACCCGACTTACGAACAACAGAAAGCTTCGAGCCTGGACATGGTCGTTGCCGGTACTTCGGAAGCCGTGTTGATGGTTGAATCGGAAGCCAAAGAGCTGACCGAAGACCAGATGCTGGGCGCTGTACTGTTTGCTCACGACGAGTTCCAGGTTGTGATCAACGCTGTCAAGGAACTGGCCGCTGAAGCTGCCAAGCCAACCTGGACCTGGGCTCCTCAGCCAGAAGCTACCGCACTGCTGGGCGCTATCCGCTCCGAGTTCGGCACCGCGATCTCCGACGCCTACACCATCACCATCAAGGCCGACCGTTACGCTCGCCTGGGTGAGCTGAAGGACCAGGTTGTTGCCAAGCTGTCCGGTGAAGAAGGCCAGCCTTCTTCCAGCGAAGTCAAAGCAGCCTTCGGCGAAATCGAATACCGCACCGTTCGCGAAAACATCGTTAACGGCAAGCCACGTATCGACGGTCGCGACACTCGCACCGTACGTCCGCTGAACATCGAAGTCGGCGTTCTGCCAAAAACCCACGGTTCGGCCCTGTTCACCCGTGGCGAAACCCAGGCCCTGGTTGTTGCAACACTGGGTACTGCCCGTGACGCACAGCTGCTGGACACCCTGGAAGGCGAGAAAAAAGACCCGTTCATGCTGCACTACAACTTCCCTCCGTTCTCGGTAGGTGAGTGTGGTCGCATGGGTGGCGCTGGTCGTCGCGAAATCGGTCACGGCCGTCTGGCCCGTCGTTCGATTGCAGCCATGTTGCCTGCCGCCGACGTGTTCCCGTACACCATTCGCGTTGTGTCGGAAATCACCGAGTCCAACGGTTCCAGCTCCATGGCTTCGGTCTGCGGCGCTTCCCTGGCTCTGATGGATGCCGGCGTTCCGATGAAGGCACCGGTTGCCGGTATCGCCATGGGCCTGGTTAAAGAAGGCGAGAAGTTCGCCATCCTGACAGACATCCTGGGCGACGAAGACCACCTGGGCGACATGGACTTCAAAGTAGCCGGTACCGCCAAAGGTGTTACCGCGCTGCAGATGGACATCAAGATCAAGGGCATCACCGAAGAAATCATGGAAATCGCTCTGGGCCAAGCCCTGGAAGCGCGCCTGAACATCCTCGGTCAGATGAACCAGATCATTGGCCAGTCCCGTACCGAACTGTCGGAAAATGCTCCGACCATGATCGCGATGAAAATCGACACCGACAAAATCCGTGATGTTATCGGTAAAGGCGGCGCGACCATTCGTGCGATCTGTGAAGAGACCAAGGCTTCGATCGACATCGAAGACGACGGCTCGATCAAGATCTTCGGCGAAACCAAGGAAGCGGCTGAAGCGGCACGTCAGCGCGTCCTGGGTATCACTGCTGAAGCCGAGATCGGCAAGATCTACGTCGGTAAGGTTGAGCGCATCGTCGACTTCGGCGCATTCGTCAACATCCTGCCGGGCAAGGACGGTCTGGTTCACATCTCCATGCTGAGCGATGCTCGCGTTGAGAAAGTGACCGACATCCTGAAAGAAGGCCAGGAAGTGGAAGTGCTGGTACTGGACGTGGACAACCGCGGCCGTATCAAGCTGTCCATCAAGGACGTAGCAGCAGCCAAGGCTTCGGGCGTTTAATCACCCCGTCGCTGCAAGCTGAAAAAGGACTCTTCGGAGTCCTTTTTTTATGCCTGCGGGAAAGTGTCGCGAAATCAGGCGTTTAGCCATACCCCAAAAGCCGCAACTTGCATGCAGGCACGTTCGTCTTCATGCAAGTTGCACGATTCCGAAAATCACCTGTTTTCATAACGTATTGTTTTATAAGGATTTAATTGGTCGCATCGAGTTGGCACACTGTCTGCAATATCCCTGTTAACGCTGCAGCATCAAGGTTTACGTACTGCAGACTTTTAATAAAACAGGAGTTACTCGTATGAAGAAGTTCGCTCTCGCTACTGCTACCGCTCTGACCCTGGCCATGGGTGCTAACGTAGCCTTTGCTCAGACTTCCCAAGCCCCTATGACGCTGGCGGCCGGTGAAGTCACCAAGGCTAAAGAGTCCACTTCGGATACCTGGATCACCACCAAAGTCAAAGCTGACCTGCTGACCGAGAAAGGTATTCCTGGTTCGGACATTAAGGTTGAGACCAACAAAGGTGTGGTTTCCCTGTCCTCGACAGTTGCTATCTCCGACGCTCAGAAAGCTACTGCTGTAGCGATCACCAAGAAAATCAAAGGCGTAACCGCAGTTTCGGCTGACGGCCTGATGGCTGGCGGCGCTACCAAGGCTGATAACGTCGACAAAACCAAAAGCGCAGCTGCTGGTGCCAAAGAGTCCACCTCGGACACTTGGATCACCACCAAAGTGAAAGCTGACCTGGTAACCGAGAAAGGTATTCCTGGCACCGACATCAAAGTCGAAACCAACAAAGGTGTAGTTTCCCTGTCGTCGACCGTCGCAGTGACTGAAGCGCAGAAAACTACCGCGGTGAACATCACCAAGAAAATCAAAGGCGTTAAAGCTGTATCGGCCGACGGCCTGAAAGCAGAGTAACGCTTAACGAATCGCCTGAGCTAGGCGGAGGCGGCCACGAGCGAGTTAGATATCCGCTCAATGCACCTCACAGGTTCATGCGACCGACCACACGGATGTGGTCATTACAGGCCCCGGCACTTGTGTCGGGGCCTGTTCTATTGTGGGTAGAAAAGTGGGGAGGTCAGCGCGGCTCTTGTGGCGAGGGGGCTTGCCCCCGTTGGGCTGCGTAGCGGCCCCTTGGTATGACGACGGTGATCCGCCTGAATGACCGCGACGCCCTCATTGGGGCCGCTACGCAGCCCAACGGGGGACAAGCCCCCTCGCCACAGGTGCTCAGCGGGTGCCGGTTTATTCGGCATCCAGATGCATCGGTGTTACCACCCGACCATCTTTCTCCGCTTCCCCAAGGTTTGCATCGATAAAGTAAACCCGCTCATCTTCCAGCTGCGCCTTGTCTACCAGGTAGTCCTTGATCGCGCTGGCGCGGTCCTGGCCCAGTTGGCGCAGCAACACGTCACTGCCACTCCAGAACTTGATCACACCGTCCCGCAGCTTGGCGGTGCGCTCGTCATTGCTCAGGTCTTTCCATTCGGCCGGAGGCTGTTGCTTCAGGCGGGTGCGGTAGATGCCTTCCAGCAGCGGCGCCTTTTCCTTTTCCGGTACTTCAAGCAGCGACGCCTGGGCCGGTACCTTGTCGCCACGGCGCTGGAGGATCTTGTAGTAGTTGTACTGGTATTCGCGTTCCAGCCGTTGTGCGGCCAAAAGCGGGCCGTCGCTGCTGGCAGCGGCGGTGCCTTCGATCTCCAGGCGCAGCGCAGGGCGCTCCTTGAGGGCTTTGGCCAGGCTGTCGAGGGCCGACTGGGAATCCTTGCTCAGCTCGCTGGAGCCTGCCGCAAACGACACGTTGCCAAGGTCTTGGGCACCACCACCGCTGATCAGGCCGCCAATGAACTTGAATGGCGCCGTGGCCGCACGCACTACCAGGTTGCGCAGGGTCTGCCAGACAATCGGCATGACGCTGAACTGCGGGTTGTTCAAGTCGCCGGTCACCGGCAGTTCGATCGAGATCTTGCCGTCGGAGTCCTTGAGCAGGGCTATCGCCAGGCGAATCGGCAGGTCCACGGCGTCGGCGCTGTCGACCTTCTCACCCAGTTGCAGTTGCTCGACTACCACCTTGTTTTCGGCCTTCAACTGGCCCTTGGTGATGACGTAATGCAGGTCCAGGTTGAGCCGACCCTTGCGGATGCGGAACCCGGCAAACTTGCCCGAGTATGGCGTCAGGGTGGTCAGTTCGACGCGTTTGAAGCTGGTGGCGATATCCAGTGCGGCCATCGGGTCAAACGGATTCACGCTGCCCTTGATGGTGACCGGTGCATAACGGTCAACCTTGCCCTTGACGTCGACGCTCGCCGGTTTGGCCTGGCGACTGTCAATGGTGCCGATCTGGCCGTTGAGCTGCTGGATGGCCGTGGCGAAGTTCGGGGTCAGGCTGAAGTCGGCGAAGTTGGCCGAGCCGTCGTTGATCGCAATTTGACCAATATGAATGCCCAGGGGCTTCTCTTTGCTGGCCGCAGGTTTCGCCGCGGACTTGCCGGGGCTGTTGGCCGGCTGCGGGATCAGCAGGTCATCGATGTTGGTGGTGCGGTCATCGTTGATCATGAAGCGCGCATAGGGCTGCAACAGGTTGACCTTGTCGATCGACAGGCTGTCGCCATGTTGATAATTCACGCCTTCCAGCACCAGGCGCTGCCACTTGAGGAAGTCGCGGGTCTTCATGGTGTCCAGGGTGTGCAACTGGTCGACCTGGGCCCGGCCGGTCACCTGGAATGCCAGGGGGTCGGTGCTTTTCAGGTTCACGTCGAGGTTGCTGCCGAGCATGCCGCTACGCAGTTCCAGGCGGATAAATGGGCTGATATAGGACTGGGCGACGCGCAGGTCGATGTCTTTGGTGTCCACTTTCAGCTTGGCGCTGACCGGGCTCAGGTTGACCTGGCCGGTCGCCTCGAGCTTGCCTTGTTTGCCTACGCCGGTATCGAGCTTGAGGGTAAAAGGGCTCTGGTTAAGGCTGTCGAAACCCTGCACGTCAAGGTTCAGCGGCCCGACTTCCAGGGCGACTGCCGGTTTGGCCGAGCGGTCAGCCAGATGCACTTGATAGTCGCGCAGTTGCACGTCCTTGAGCAGCACTTGCCAAGGCTTGCTCGGCGCTGCCGGTGCAGGTTTTGGCGAGTCGGCGGTAGCGGGTGCGGTGGCTGGCTCGGCTGCGGGTGCAGTTGCAGGTTTGCTCGGTTGGCTGGCAAACAGCTTCTGCCAGTCCAGCTGGCCGTCGGCTTCAAGGGCGGCCCAGGTTTCGAGTTTATTACTGCGGATCTTGCCGACGATCACTTGCTGTTTGGCCAGGTCCACGGTGGTTTCGCTGACGTCCAGCTTCTGCAGGCGCGCGAGCGGCCGGCCATCCGGTGCCTTGATCGCAAACGGCGCGACACTCAGGGCGACGTTGGTCAGGTTCAGCTCGGTTTCCTTGGCCAGGCTCAGCTTGTAGTCGGTGCTGAAGTTGAGGATGCCGTCTTCCAGAACCAGCGGCACCGCGTCACGTACATACGGCCACCAGACTTTCATCTTGCCGTCGGTAACCTTGAGTTTGCCCTCGGAGGCGATCGGGATCAGGCTGAAGTTGCCGGTCCAGTCGATCTGGCCGCCTTCAGGGCCGGCTGCCACCAGGGTCATGTCGGCGTTGTCATCGGGCAGCGTGCTGAGGTTTTTCAGCTCGAAATCGAGTTTGTCGTAGAGAAACTCGATCGGCTCGCTCGGGCGCAAATCCTGGAAGTGCACATAGCCGCCTGCCAGCTTGATGTTATCGATGCGCAGCGGGAATGGCTTGGCGTTTGGATCGGTTGGTGTCGGTTCGCTGGCCGGGAGTTTGAACAGCTGCGCCAGGTTGAGCTGGCCGGATTTGTCGAACAGCAGCTCGGTCTTGGGCTTGTCGAGTTGTACGTCGGCCAGGTGCAGGGCGCGGGTCCACAGGCTGTCGATCTGCAGGTTGGCATAGAGGCGTTCAAAGGCCACTTGCTCCTTGCCCGGCTCACCGATATTCAGGCCCCACACGGTCAGTTCGAGGCTGAACGGGTTGAGCTCGATACGCTCGACACGCGCCGGCACCGTGGCGTAGTTGGCCAACTGTTGGTTGGCCACGCGAAGGGCAATGCCGGGGAGAATCAGGAAGCCCAGCAAGCTGTACAGGGCAAGGGCGGTCAGCAAGGCGCCAGCGGCGCGAATCAATCCTTTGGGCATATGTGACGCCATCTATGTCAATCAAGAGTGCCTTGGAGTATGGCACGGGTTTACGGTTCCGAAGAGCCGGGCCTTTATTACTGCGCCCTGACCCTTTTGGGACAAGTCCTACAGTTGCAGGATCAGGGTCTTCAGCGGTGGTTGCTGGTCGTGGGACGGGAAGTCTGCGCCGGGTGTCATGACCTGCCAGTCGCGCACCGGGCGCCCGGCCTTTTCCGCACAGCGCAGGACCTGGTCACGCCAGTCGTCCATGCCGACTTTCGCCAGGTTGTTGCAGCAGATCAGCACGCCGTTGTCGGCCGTGGCCAGCAGCGCCGGCTTGAGCAGGCTCTGGTAGTCGCGCAGCAGGTCGACGGTGCCGAAGGCGCTCTTGGCCCAGGCGGGTGGGTCGAGCAGTACCAGATCGTATTGACGCTGCTCCAGGCGCGGGTAACTCGGCAGCTTCTGCCCCCGACGCTGGCTGATGGGCAGGCCGGCCAGCTGGCGGATTGCCGGGAAGTAGTCGGACTGGATGAATTCCATCGTCGGCAATTGCGGGTTGAGTTGACCGTTTTCGCGACCGACCGCCAGGTTGCCCTCGGCAAAGTCCAGGTTGCACACCTCACGAGCGCCACCGGCAGCAGCACTCAGGCCTACGCCGCAGGTGTAGGCAAACAGGTTCAGCACGCTTTTGCCGGCGCTGTTTGCCTTGACCCAGCCGCGGGTGTTGCGCAGGTCCAGGAACAACAGCGGGTCTTGCCCGGCATGGCGGCCGCGCACGCGGTAATTGAGGCCCCATTCGTGGCCGACCAGGTCTTCCAGGGCTGCGGGCTCGGCGCGGTACACCGTGTCTTCACGGTCGATGCGCGAGTTGCCCCGGGAGCGGTCGTTGTAGACCAGCAGCAGTTCAAGCCCCAGGTGCTGGTTGATTGCTTGATGCAGGTGCAACAGGTCGTCGCTTTCCAGCGACTGGTGAAAACTCTGCACCAGCAGTTGCGGGCCGTAGCGGTCGATCGTCAGGCCACCGGCGCCTTCCTGGCTGCCGTGGAACAGGCGATAGCAATCGGTACCTTGTGCATGCAGCTCGGCGAGCAGGTCCTGGCGATGATCGAGGGCGGCGCGCAGCGCCTGATTCAAGGAAGACATAGTGCGCGCCTTGCAGAGTAATTGGGGCGCGGGAGTTTAACAGTTATGGCTCCAGCAGGCCCATTCGCCTGTGGGCCCGCTGCACCGAACCATTGCGCATGGCCCAGCGCAACAACGGCGCGCTGCGCCTGACCCCGGCACGAATCATCTGGCGCTGGATCGGGCTTTGCTTCTGCCCGAGCATGTCGCTGGCCCAGTCCGGCAGCAGGTCGATACCGGCCTGCATCATCAGCGAGCCAAACGGCTTGGCCAGGGTGCTCGGAGACGGCGCATTGAGCAGCAGGCGCAGGACTTCGTGGCTGCGCTGGTCACACAGCAGTTGCGGACGAATACGCTCAAGGTAATCGGAAATTTCCTGGCGCGAACGCGGCACATGGCGCGCGCCCAATTGCTCGGCCACCAGGGCGATTTCGCTGTAGTACCGGTCTTGATCCCTCGCAGATAAATCCGGGTTGCGATAACGCAGGTGGGCCGCGAGAAAGTTGCTGACCTCCGCCACATGCACCCAGGTCAGCAACTCGGGATCACTGGCGGCATACGGTCGGCCGTCCGGTGCATGGCCGACCACTTGCAGGTGAATGGTGCGCACTTTCTCGATCAGCCATTCGGCGTCACGCCGCGAACCAAACGTGGTGCCGGAAATGAACTGCGAGGTGCGTCGTAACCGCCCCAGCATGTCCTGCCGAAAGTTCGAGTGGTCCCACACGCCGGCCAACGCCAGCGGGTGCAATGCCTGCAACATCAACGCGCTGATGCCGCCGATCAACATGCTGCTGAAGTCGCCATGGACCTTCCAGCTCACCGAGTTCGGCCCAAAGAGACCCGGATCGCCCTTGGGGTTCTCCAGGTCGAGTTGGCCCAGCGACAAGCCGGTCAGGCTCATCAGCTGGTTTTCGATGCGGCTGCGAATGAATTCCATGGGTTCCTAGCGGTTGAGGCGCTTGTCGATCAGGCCGTCCACCACGCTCGGGTCGGCCAGTGTGGATGTATCTCCCAGGCTGTCCAGTTCGTTGCAGGCAATCTTGCGCAGGATCCGCCGCATGATCTTGCCTGAGCGGGTTTTCGGCAAGGCCGGCGCCCATTGAATCAGTTCGGGCTTGGCGAAGCTGCCGATTTCCTTGCTGACCAGGTCCAGCAGGTGTTTTTTCAGCGCGTCGTCGGGCTCGACGCCATTCATGGGCGTGACGAAGGCATAGATGCCCTGGCCTTTTACGTCGTGTGGATAACCGACCACCGCGGCTTCTGCGACCTGATCATGCAGCACCAGGGCGCTTTCGACTTCGGCGGTGCCGATGCGGTGCCCGGAAACGTTGATCACGTCGTCGATGCGGCCGGTGATCCAGTAGTCACCGTCCTCGTCGCGCCGCGCGCCGTCGCCGGTAAAGTAGTAGCCGGGGTAGGGTTTGAAATAGGTGTCGATCATCCGCTGAGGGTCGCCGTACACGCTGCGGATTTGCCCTGGCCAGCTGGATTTGATCGCCAGCACGCCGCTGCCGGCGCCACTGATTTCCTTGCCTTGCTCATCAAGCAGCACCGGCACCACGCCAAACATCGGCTGGGTGGCGCAGCCGGGCTTGATCCGTTGGACGCTGACCAGCGGGCTGAGCATGATGCCGCCGGTTTCGGTCTGCCACCAGGTGTCGACAATCGGGCAACGTTGTTCGCCCACGGCATTGAAGTACCAGTCCCACGCTTCCGGGTTGATTGGCTCGCCGACACTGCCCAGCAGGCGCAGGCTGGCGCGGGAAGTGTTTTCCAGTGGCCCGTGGCCTTCCCGCATCAGCGCGCGTAACGCGGTCGGCGCGGTGTAGAAGATGTTGACCTTGTGTTTGTCGATCACCTGCCAGAACCGCGAGCTGTCCGGGTAGCTCGGCACGCCTTCAAACATCAGCGAGGTCGCACCATTGGCCAGTGGCCCGTACACGATATAGCTGTGGCCGGTGACCCAACCGACATCGGCGGTGCACCAGAACACTTCGCCGTCACGGTAATCGAGCACGTACTTGAAGGTCATCGCAGCCTGCAGCAGGTAACCGCCGGTGGTGTGCAACACACCTTTGGGTTTGCCGGTGCTGCCGGAGGTGTAGAGGATAAACAGCGGATCTTCCGCATCCATCGGCTCGGGCGGGCAGTCGTCGCTGGCTGCATCCAGGGCCTGTTGATACTTGAGGTCGCGCCCTTCAGTCCAATTGACTGCCGCGCCAGTGCGCTGCACCACCAGTACCGTGCTGACACCCGGGCAACTGGCCAGGGCCTTGTCGACATTCTGTTTCAGCGCCACCGGCTTGCCGCCGCGCACGCCTTCATCGGCGGTGATCACCGTGTGGCAATCGGCGTCGAGAATGCGGTCGCGCAGGGCGTCCGGCGAGAATCCGCCAAACACCACCGAATGCACCGCACCGATCCGCGTACAGGCCAGCATCGCGTAGGCCGCCTCGGGAATCATCGGCATGTAGATGCACACCCGGTCGCCTTTCTTCACGCCACGGCTTTTCAGCACGTTGGCCAGGCGGCTGACGTTTTGGTGGAGCTGGCGGTAGGTAATTTTGGAAGACGTCGCAGGATCATCGCCCTCCCAGATGAAGGCCGGCTGATCAGCGCGTTGCGCGAGGTGACGGTCGATGCAGTTGTAACTGACGTTCAGTTGGCCTCCGGCAAACCATTGGGCGGCGCCGGTCTTGATGTCGGATTTCTGGACGGTCTGCCAAGGCGTGCTCCAGTCGAGAAAACGCTTGGCCTGTTCGGCCCAGAACGTGTCGGGTTGCTCGACGGATTGGCGGTAGAGGCGCTGGTAGTCCTCTTGACTGAGTTGCGCAGCCCGGCGGACGGCATCGGCGGCGGGGAACGTGCTGATATCGAACATGAGGGATCCTTATTCTTGTTTTTTGCGACAAGAGGGGAGCTTTGCGACCCTCGTAGGAGCTGGCTTGCCAGCGATTGCATCACCTCGGTACTGAGTTTCACCGAGGTGTTTGCATCGCTGGCAAGCCAGCTCCTACAAGGGTCCGCTCCCGCAGGTTCAGACCCTCATTGTAGTGCTGATACCATCAACCGCGGTGACGGCCGCGGAAGTAGTTGATCAACCCCTGGGTGGACGCATCGTCCGCAGGCTGTTCTTCGGTGCCGGTCAGGCGGTTGTAGACGCCTTTGCCCAGCTCCTTGCCCAGCTCCACGCCCCACTGGTCGAACGCGTTGATGCCCCAGATGACGCTTTGCACGAACACTTTGTGTTCATACATCGCCACCAGTGCGCCAAGACGGCGAGGGCTGATGCGTTCAACCACGATGGTGTTGCTCGGACGGTTGCCCGGGATCACCTTGTGCGGTGCCAGCTTCTGCACTTCGGCTTCGTCCATGCCCTTGTCGCGCAGCTCGGCTTCAGCCTCGGCGCGGGTCTTGCCGAGCATCAGGGCCTGGCTCTGGGACAGGCAGTTGGCGTACAGCCACTGATGGTGGTCGGAAACCGGGTTGAAGCTGACGATCGGCACGATGAAGTCGGCCGGGATCAGTTGGGTGCCCTGGTGCAGCAGCTGGTGGTAAGCATGCTGGCCGTTGCAGCCTACGCCGCCCCAGATAACCGGGCCGGTGTCGGTGGAAACCGGCGTACCGTCCTGGCGCACGCTCTTGCCGTTGGATTCCATGTCCAGCTGTTGCAGGTGCTTGGTGATGTTACGCAGGTAGTGATCGTACGGCAGGATTGCGTGGCTCTGCGCGCCCCAGAAGTTGCCGTACCACACGCCCAGCAGGCCGAGCAGCACCGGCATGTTCGCCTCGAATGGAGCGGTCTGGAAATGCTGGTCCATGGTGTAGGCGCCGGACAGCAGTTCCTTGAAGTTGGACATGCCGATGGCCAGCGCGATGGGCAGGCCGATAGCCGACCACAGCGAGTAACGACCGCCCACCCAGTCCCACATCGGGAAAATGTTCTCTTCGCGGATACCGAAGGCCACGGCCGCCGCGTTGTTGCTCGATACGGCGATGAAGTGGCGATACAGCTCGGCCTCCGAGCCACCCTGGGCCAGGTACCAGGCGCGGGCGGCCTGGGCGTTTTTCAGGGTTTCGAGGGTGTTGAAGGATTTTGACGAGACGATGAACAGCGTGGTCTCGGCGCGCAGCTTCATGGTCAGCTCGTGGAACTCGCTGCCGTCGATGTTCGCCAGGTAATGGCAGCGCACGCCTTTGTGGGCGTAGGACAACAGCGCTTCAGACACCAGCTCCGGGCCGAGGAACGAGCCACCGATACCGATGTTCACCACGTCGGTGATCGGCTTCTCGGTGTAGCCACGCCACAGGCCGTCGTGGATGCGGCCGACCAGGTCAGTGATCTGGTTCAGCACCTTGTGCACGTCCGGCATGATGTTCACGCCGTTGACCGACAGCTTGTCACCCACCGGGCGACGCAGTGCGGTGTGCAGCGCCGGGCGGCCTTCGGAGGAGTTGACCGGCTCGCCGTTGAACAGCGACTTGATCGCGCCCTGAAGGTCGACTTCCTTGGCCAGGCCTACCAGCAGGTCGCGGGTTTCGCTGGTGATCAGGTTTTTCGAGTAATCGAGGAAAAGTCCGCAGCTGCTCAAGGTGAACTGGGTAAAGCGCTGGGGATCGGCATTAAAGGCTTCGCGCATGCTGAAATCCTGCATGGCTTGGCGATGTTGATTGAGCGCTTGCCAGGCGGGCAGAGCGGTAACGTCATGAGGAGTGCGGTAGTACGCCATCGCTGCGGGTTTCCTTTTTATTGCTGGGACTGCTTTTAGGACACTTGAAAGCCGGGAATGTCCTGTCTTTGTGAAGATGACAGGCTCCGGTCAACGCCAACGAAGAGCGTAGGGCGAATACATTAAACCTAGCGTGTCGATCTGTCTTGGCTTTGTCTGCGCTGTGGCCGGTACTTTTTTATACCGGCCGATCAGGCAGTGCAACAGGCGGGGTGTGCGGCGGGGTCAGTTCAGATGCAGATGCAGGTTGTCGATCAGCCGGGTGGCGCCCAGGTAGGCGGCGACCAGGATCACCAGGTCCTTGTCTTCGGCGGTGGCCGGACGCAGGTGCAGGCCCTGGCGAACCTCCAGGTAGTCCATGCGAAAACCTGCCGCTTCGATTTGCTGGACCTGTGCGGCGCGCAGTTTGGCGAAGTCGCGGTCGCCCGCTTCAATGGCGGCGGCGATCTGGCTGAGGCTGCGGTACAGCACCGGTGCGATCGCGCGCTGCTCGTCGGTGAGGTAACCATTGCGCGACGACAGCGCGAGGCCGTCGTCGGCGCGCACGGTCGGCTCGCCGATAATCTGGATCGGCATGTTCAGGTCATGGACCATGGCGCGAATCACCGCCAGTTGCTGGTAGTCCTTCTGGCCAAAGATCGCCAGGTCCGGCTGGACCATGTTGAACAGCTTGCTGACCACCGTGGCCACGCCTTCAAAATGCCCGGGCCGGCTGGCGCCGCATAGGCCTTCGGACAGTTGCGGCACGCTGACGCGAGTCTGGCCGGCCATGCCGTCGGGGTACATCTCCTCGACGGTCGGGGCGAACAGCAGGTTGCAACCGGCTTGCAAGAGCTTCTCCTGGTCGGCCGCCAGGGTGCGCGGGTATTTGTCCAGGTCTTCGCCGGCGCCAAATTGCAGCGGGTTGACGAAAATGCTCGCCACCACGAAGTCGGCTTGTTGCGCAGCCTTGGTGACCAGCGTGGCATGGCCGCTGTGCAGGTTGCCCATGGTGGGCACGAAGCCGATGCGTTTGCCCGCGCTGCGGGCATGGGTGACGGCGGCGCGCAGTTCGCGCACGGTCTTGACGGTGTTCATGCGGAGAATCCGTGTTCGGCGCCCGGGAAGGTGACGGCTTTGACTTCGCTGACGTAGGCGGCGAGGGCTGATTGGATACTGTCCTGGCCCGCCATGAAGTTCTTCACGAACTTGGGTACGCGGCCGGTAAGGGACAGGCCCAGCATGTCATGCAGTACCAATACCTGGCCGTCTGTGGCAGAACCGGCGCCGATACCGATCACCGGAACTTTAACGGCCTGGGTTATTTCCGCTGCCAACTCGCTTGGCACGCATTCGAGCAGAATCATGCACGCACCGGCCTGTTCAAGGGCGATGGCATCGGCCCGCATCTGGCGCGCCTGGGCTTCGCCGCGGCCTTGTACCTTGTAGCCGCCGAGGATATTCACCGACTGTGGCGTCAGGCCCATGTGCGCGCAAACCGGCACGCCGCGTTCAGCCAGCAAACGAATCGACTCGGCGAGCCAGGCGGCACCTTCAACCTTGATCATGTGTGCACCGGCACGCATCAGTTGAGCACTGTTGGTCAGGGTCTGTTCGATGGTGGCATCGGCCATGAAGGGCAGGTCGGCAATGATGAAGGCGCCTTCGTTGCCGCGCTTGACGCAGGCCGTGTGGTAAGCGATTTCATCATTGGTGACGGGCAGGGTGCTGTCATTCCCTTGTAGAACCATGCCCAGGGAGTCCCCCACCAGCAACACTTCAACTCCTGCCTGGCTGCTGGCCTGGGCAAAAGTGGCGTCGTAGCAGGTCAGCATGGTGATCTTTTCACCTTTGAGCTTGAGGCTCTGCAAGGTGCTCAGGGTAACGTTTGGCATGAAAAGGGTCCTCATTCAGGCGCTTGGAAACAGCGAGTAACGCGCGTGAGTCTTCGTTTATACAGGCGCACTTTCTTAAGGATCAGTGCTTATAAGGCCTGGATTGCGCCCTTTAGCGCCGGGTAGGCGGCAGCGGGACGCCTATAGTCGTGAGGAGGACTCTGGAAGTCAATTGGATGTGTTACCGCATTGTTACGGCGGTGGTGTTACCGCTGTTACTGATGCGATTCAGCAGTAAATGATGCGTAGTAAATGCAGGAGCGAGCTTGCTCGCGAAGGTCGTCAATGATGACGCGGGAAGCCTGGCGCCCAGAGCGGTGTTCTCAGGTTTTTCGCGAGCAAGCTCGCTCCTACAGGTTTGAAGGCAGGCGTTCCAGGCCGACAAACGGGCAGGCATCCAGCAGGTCGCCGAGCAGGCGGCCATCGGCCAGTTGCAGGCTGGCCGGGGCCAGTTCTGCCAGCGGGTAAAGCACGAACGCCCGCAGGTGCATTTGATAGTGCGGCACCTTCAGGCGTGGCTCGTCGATCAGCCGGTCGCCAAACACCAGGATATCCAGGTCCAGGGTGCGCGGGCCCCAACGCTCAAGACGCTCGCGGCCCTGGTCATTCTCGATGGCTTGCAGCGCATCGAGCAGTTCCAGTGGTGCAAGCGCGCTGTCCAGGGCCGCGACCGCATTGGTATAGCGCGGCTGGCCCGGGAGCAGGGAATCACTTTGATAGAAGGCGGAGACGCCCGCCAGCGTGGTGTCCGGCAATTGCGCGAGGGCCTCGATGGCGTCGCGCAATTGTTGTTCAGGGGCAGCCAGGTTGCTGCCCATGCCGACGTAGATACGTTCCACGTGCTTACTCGCCCGACGCGCTCGATGAATCGCCAGCGCTGCGTTTGCGCTTGCTGCCACTGCTGCGGCGACGTTTTTTCGGGCCATCGCCGGTGGCTTCGCCTTTGCTGCTGAGCTCTTTGATCATCTCGCGGCGCTGGCTGTCGTTGGCGTCCTGGTAGTCGGTCCACCATTCGCCCAGGCCGTCGGTCTGTTCGCCGGCGCTTTCGCGCAGCAGCAGGAAGTCATAGCCGGCACGGAAGCGCGGGTTGTCCAGCAGTAGATCGGCGCGTTTGCCGCTGCGGCGTGGCAGGCGCTCCTGCATGTCCCAGATCTCGCGGATCGGCATGGTGAAGCGTTTCGGGATGGCGATGCGCTGGCATTGCTCGGCGATCAGCTCGTGAGCGGCTTCCTGCATGGCCGGAATTGCCGGCATGCCACGGTCTTGCAAGCGCATGACGCGTTTTGGAAGCGCTGGCCACAACAGGGCGGCAAACAGGAACGCCGGGGTTACCGGTTTGTTCTGCTTGATGCGCAGGTCGGTGTTGATCAAGGCTTCGCTGATCAGCGTGTGGGTGTAGGTCGGGTTGTACTCCAGTGCTTCGGCGCTGGCCGGGAACAGTGGGTCGAACAACTGCAGGTCTACCAGCATTTCGAAGGTGTCGGCAGCATAGCCGGAGAGGAACAGCTTGAGCACCTCTTCGAACAACCGGGCCGAGGGAATTTCCCGCAGCATCGGCGCCAGGTCGCGAATCGGCGCGGCCGTGTGCTTCTCGATGCCGAAGTTCAGCTTGGCGGCGAAACGCACGGCCCGCAGCATGCGCACCGGGTCTTCCTGGTAGCGTTGCGTCGGGTCGCCGATCAGGCGCAGCAAGTTGTTGCGGATGTCGTGTACGCCATTGGCGTAATCGAGGATGCGCTCGCTGACCGGGTCGTAATACAAGGCGTTGATGGTGAAGTCGCGGCGTTGCGCGTCTTCTTCCAGGGTGCCATAGACGTTGTCCCGCAGGATGCGCCCGCTTTCATTGCGGGAAGACTGGTTAGTGTCTTCTTCTTCATCGTTTTGCGGATGGTTGGCGCGGAAGGTCGCGACCTCGATGATCTCGCGACCAAAGTGGATGTGCACCAACTTGAAGCGCCGGCCGATGATCCGCGCATTGCGGAATTCGGCACGCACTTGTTCCGGCGTGGCGCTGGTGGCGACGTCGAAATCCTTGGGAGTGATATTGAGCAACATGTCGCGCACGCAACCGCCAACCAGGTAGGCCTGGTAGCCGGCGTTCTGCAAACGTTCGACGATGTTCACCGCATAACGGCTGAACTGGGCGCGTTGCAGCGAATGCTGGCTGCTATTGAGCACTTCAGGCGTGCTGCGTTTGTGTTGCGTACGACGCAAGGGAGAACGGAATGACTGGAACAACTTCTTCAGCATGGGATGCACTGTTTGAAGGAATGTTCGGCCATAACGAAGAATGACCGCATGATGGGCCGGGATTCTAGCATTTAGTCAGGGGATGGTGTAGGAACTAGCTGCAAGGCTTGAGCCAGAAGCTTAAAAGAAGGGTGGCAGGTGCCAAATCGCGGAAACTACAAGGGGAGCCGAAGCTCCCCCAGAAGTAGTTGCGTGCTCTATTTTTATTATTGGTTTCGGGCTTCTTGTTTTTGTTGATCGCCCTCGCCATGAAGCTTCACCTTCATGACACTCCCAATCGGGAGCCAAGAGCAAACGGATTGCTTTGGTCGCTGTGTTGCTGATCTACGATCCAACCAGTTCAGGCTCTGCCTTAGGGCAGTTTTTGTTGTTCTCGGCCTGGTTGCGGGGCAAGCCCCAAATGCAACGCCTCTCCAAAAGAATCAGTTAGCTGCGCCTCCGCCGTGTTGTTTTTGTTATGCGTGAGTCGATTCGTCTTATTTTTATTGTCTTGTACATTTGCTTGTTATTGTTTTTGTACTAAGCATATAGCAGGGTGCGTGCCAACTTTTGCGAGGCCCAGCAAAATAAGGGGTTCGGGGCGTTTTCGGGTTTGTTGAAGGCGAAAAAAAGCCGGGGCTTCGTTACCGTAAGCCCCGGCTTTTGTTACGTGAAAAATCAGCGGTAACAGTTTTTTCACATCTGAGGGTGTTACCTGTGGGGGCAGCCCACTCAGCTTTCGCTGGCAACCCCGGTCTTGCGCCGCGGGATACCCAGGCGCTGGCGCCGTTCCCACAGGCATTTACGGCTGACGCCCAGTTTGCGCGCCAGTTCGGTCTCGGTCATGTGGTCCTGGTGCTCCAGCACGAAATGCTGGAAGTAATCTTCCAGTGACAAATCTTCCGTCGGCTCGTGGCTGTTGTTACTGCCGCCACCTTGCTGCGGTGGCAAACCGATGAAGTCATCATCATCCAGGTCGCTGAGCTCGATATCGATCCCCAGCAGCTCGGCGGAAATTTCCGGGCTCTCCGACAGAATCACCGCACGCTCTACCGCGTTTTCCAGCTCCCGCACGTTACCCGGCCAGGAGTAGTGACGAATCGCCTGCTCGGCATCGGCAGCAAACTTCAGGTCGGTACGGTTGATGCGCGCACTCTGGCGCGCCAGGAAGGCCGTGGCGATTTCGTTGACGTCGGCGCCGCGCTCACGCAGGGCCGGCAGTTTGAGTGCGATCACGTGCAGGCGGTAATAAAGGTCTTCACGGAACTGGCCAATCTTGGCCAGGCTCTTCAGGTCACGGTGAGTGGCCGCAATCAGTCGTACGTCGACCTTTTGCGACTGTACCGAACCGACGCGGCGTATTTCGCCTTCCTGGAGTACCCGCAGCAAGCGTGCCTGGGCTTCCAGCGGCAGCTCGCCAATCTCGTCGAGGAACAGCGTGCCGCCGTCGGCGGCTTCAACCAAACCCGCACGGCCAGCACTGGCGCCGGTAAAGGCGCCTTTTTCATGGCCGAACAATTCGGATTCGATCAGGGATTCGGGGATCGCCGCGCAGTTCACCGAGATCATCGGTGCCTTGGCGCGCTTGGACAGGTTGTGCAGGGCACGGGCCACCAGTTCTTTACCGGTACCGGACTCGCCCTGGATCAGTACATTGGAGTCGGTTGGCGCTACTTTGCGGATCTTGCTGTAAAGGTCCTGCATGGGTGGGCAGGAGCCGATGATGCCGATTTCGCCGTTACTGTTATCAATACCGGGTTTTTCAGAACCATTGGCGGCCTTGCCCGCTGCCGGGCGTTCAGCCGGTGCGCTGCTGGCCGATTGACGGTCACGCAGGATTCGCGCTACGGCCTGGAGCATTTCGTCGTGGTCGAAGGGCTTGGCGATGTAGTCCACCGCGCCCATCTTCATGGAGTCCACGGCCGAGCGCAGGCTGGCGTAGCTGGTCATGATCAGCACCGGAGTGCCTTGGCCGAGCTTGATCAGCTCGGTGCCGGGGGCGCCTGGCAAACGCAGGTCACTGACGATCAGGTCGAACGTGGGAATGCTGAAACGCTCTTGGGCTTCCTGCACCGAGCCGGCTTCGCTGACCTGGTACTGATTACGTTCAAGCAGGCGACGCAAGGCAGAGCGGATAATGGTTTCGTCTTCGACGATCAAAATGTGCGGCATTGATTCAACTCTCTCGACGGTCTCAGTTCACAGCGGACGTCGCTTCGACATGACGCGGCAAGGTCACCCGAATACGGGTGCCGCGTTGGCTTTCGGTGTCAGCCGGGCTGTCGATGGTGATTTGTCCATAATGCTCTTCAACGATGGAATAGACCAGTGCAAGGCCCAGACCGGTACCTTCACCCGGATCCTTGGTGGTGAAGAAGGGTTCGAACAATCGATCCATGATGTTCTGTGGAATGCCGCTGCCTTCGTCCTCGACGATCAGATCGACCGTGTGCTCGAAAGCCTCGCTCTTGACCCGTACTGCGCTGCCGGCCGGCGATGCGTCGCGGGCGTTGGACAGCAGGTTGATCAGCACTTGGGCCAGACGTTGTGAATCACCGTCGACCCAGTGTTCCGGGTCGCACAGGTTGAAGAACTGTACTTCGAAATTGCGCCGGTTCAAGGCCAGCAGCCCAATGGCATCCTGGGCCACTTCGGCCAGGCACACCGCTTCGTCGTGATTCTGATGGGCGCCCGCGTGGGCAAAGCTCATCAGCGACTGCACGATGCGCGAAACACGCTTGGTCTGCTCGAGAATCTGCCCGCTGATTTCGATGATTTCGCCGTCTTCTTCGCGCTCTTCCCGCAGGTTTTGCGCGAGGCAGGCGATACCGGTGATCGGATTGCCGATTTCATGGGCCACACCCGCGGCCAGGCGCCCGATGCTGGCCAGGCGCTCGGAGTGCACCAGCTTGTCTTCGAGCATTTGGGTTTCGGTCAGGTCTTCCACCAGCAGCACCAGGCCGCTGTTGCCGGGCGCCAGTGGCTCGTCGATGGCGGCCTTGTGCAGGTTGAGCCAGCGGGTCTGGCCATCCAGCGCCAGGTGCTGTTTGTGCAAGTGTTCGTCGGGCAGGTTGATGAAGCCCTGGAGCAATTCTTTCCACGGGTCGCCAATGGTGTTCAGGCGCGAACCCACCACGCGCTGGGCGGCGATCCCGGTGAGTTCTTCCATGGCCTTGTTCCACATCAGGATCTCTTGATCCTTGGCCAGGGAGCAGACGCCCATTGGCAACTCCTGCAGCGTCTGGCGGTGATAGCGGCGCAAGGCATCGAGTTCGGCGGCAAGGCCGGTGAGGCGTGAGTGGTAATCCTCCAGCCGGCTCTCGATGAAGTGGATGTCTTCGGTCACGTAGTTTTCG
Organism: Pseudomonas sp. I8001; assembly: GCF_013385345.1. Lineage (NCBI taxonomy): Bacteria > Pseudomonadati > Pseudomonadota > Gammaproteobacteria > Pseudomonadales > Pseudomonadaceae > Pseudomonas > Pseudomonas sp. I8001. The sequence continues at coordinate 21,667 of NZ_JACAQC010000043.1, read as the reverse complement.
CCGCCGGCCTTGTAGGGCAGGAAGGTCTCGACCATGTCCTGGGACACACTCGGGCCCATCAAGCCGGAAAGGTTGGCCTCGATACGGTCACGCAGGCGGCGCAACGCGTAAGGCCGGCGTTCGTCGAATGGCAGGTAAAGGTCGCGCAGGGCCTGCTCGACTTCCTTTTGCGCAGCCTTGGCGCCCAGCGGCTTGGCCAGTTGCGTGGCGAATTCCTGGGGTGAGGCGGCGTGCAGTTCGCGGCGTTGCGGGCGACGGACGTTGTCCACTGCGCAGGCTTCGGCGGCGCTGGTTTCTTCGGAGCTGGCGTTGGTGAACAGCGAGATCAGGGTGAACATCAGCACGTTGGCCGCCAGCGAGGCAATTGCCGCCATGTGCCAACTGGTGTCATCCAGCACGTAGATCATGTTCAGCAGCGGGATGTAGAAGCCCTGCAGGTTGCCCACCAGCGGCAGCAGCATGGTCACGGTCCATACCAGGATCCCGGCGAGCAAACCGGCGATAAAGCCTCGGCGGTTGGCGGTCGGCCAGTACAGCACCGACAGCACGCCCGGCAGGAACTGCAAGGTGGCGACGAAGGCGACAATCCCCAGGTTGGCCAGGTCCTGTTCTGCACCCAGCAACAGGTAGAAGCCATAGCCGGCCATGATGATCGCGACGATCAGGGCCCGGCGGGTCCATTTCAGCCAGCGGTAGATATTGCCTTCGGCCGGCGGCTGGTAGAGCGGCAGCACCAGGTGATTCAGCGCCATCCCCGACAGCGCCAGGGTACTGACGATGATCAGCCCGCTGGAGGCCGATAATCCGCCGACATAGGCCAGCAATGCGAGGGATTTGCTGTTGGCGGCAATACCCACGCCCAGCGTGAAGTATTCGGGATTGGTGGTGGCGCCAAGTTTCAGGCCGGCCCACAGGATCAGCGGCACCGCCAGGCTCATCAGCAGCAGGAACAGCGGCAAGCCCCAGCTGGCGCTGACCAGCGAGCGCGGGTTGAGGTTTTCGGTGAAGGTCATGTGGTACATGTGCGGCATCACAATCGCCGAGGCGAAGAACACCAAAAGCAGCGTGCGCCATGGGCCTTCCTGCAACGGCGTGTGCAGTGCGGCCAGGGCGGTCTGGTTTTGCAGCAGCCACAGTTCCAGCTGTTGCGGGCCGTCGAATACGCCATACAACGCGTACAGACCGACGCCGCCGATGGCGATCAGCTTGATCACCGATTCAAACGCGATCGCAAACACCAGTCCTTCATGTTTTTCACGGGTGGCGATATGCCGTGAGCCGAAGAAAATCGTGAACAGAGTGATCAGTGCGCAGAAGCTCAATGCCACGCGGTGTTGCACCGGTTCGCGGGTGAGGATGCTGATGGAGTCGGCCACGGCCTGGATCTGCAATGCCAGCAACGGCAGCACGCCGATCAGCATGAAAATCGTGGTCAGCGCACCGGCCCAGGTACTGCGAAAACGGAACGCAAACAGGTCGGCCAGGGACGACAACTGATAGGTGCGGGTGATTTTCAGGATCGGATACAACAGCACCGGCGCCAGCAAGAACGCGCCGGACACCCCGAGATAACTCGAAAGAAAGCCGTAACCGTACTGATAGGCCAGGCCCACGGTGCCATAAAACGCCCAGGCACTCGCGTACACGCCCAACGACAAGGTGTAGGTCAACGGATGGCGAATGATCGCCCGCGGAATCATCCCGCGTTCACTGATCCAGGCTACCCCGAACAACGCGGCCAGGTAGGCGGCGCTGATCAGCAGCATCTCGGTCAGGCTAAAGCTCATCGGCATCTTTTTGGCTCTGCAGGATGAAAGTCACGACGATCAGAATCAGCCAAAGCAGATAGGGGCGGTACCAGGCGCCTGTGGCGTCGATCCACCAATCCATGATGGCGGGAGAAAACAGGTAGATCCCGACGACCAGCAGCAGGACCAATCGATAGATGTACATGTTGGCCTCTGATTGAAAAACTGCGGCGATGGTAACGGATGGCTCGCAAGCTGCAAGCGCCTTCAGCGCAATTGCGCTTCGGCCAGCGTGAGTGTGCGCGGGATCTGTGTGGCATCCCAGTGTTGAATGCCCCAATCCAGCAGTTCCCGTGGGCTGGCGTGGTGCAGTTCGTCGCCCGCCGGCTGGCCCAGGGCGCGCAGTGCTCTTAACAGCAAAGGCGTGGCCTGGTCAGTGGTCAAGGGCGGTGAGCGGTAGGATTTGCCCAGCTTGTTACCGTCCGGCTGGATGATCAACGGCACATGCAGGTAACGCGGTTGGCGCAGGCCCAGCAATTCTTGCAGATACAGTTGGCGCGGCGTGGAGTCGAGCAGGTCGGCGCCACGCACAATGTCGGTCACACCTTGCCAGGCATCATCGAGGACTACCGCCAGTTGGTAGGCATACAGGCCGTCGCGACGGCGGATGATGAAGTCGCCTACGTCGCGACCCAGATGCTGTCGGAATTCGCCTTGTACGCGGTCGGTAAAGTGGTACTCCAACTCCGGCACTCGCAGACGGATGGCGGCATCTTGCTGGTCATGCCCGGCATTGCGGCACAGTCCCGGATAAATCCCGTTATAGGGCTCCAGTTGCTTGCGCGAGCAGGTGCAGGCGTAGGCCAGGCCATGATTGAACAGGCGGTTGAGCACTTCGGCGTAGGCATCGTGCCGCTCGCTTTGTCGGACCAACTCCCCGTCCCATTCGAAGCCGTAGCGTTCAAGGGCATTCAGGATTGCGGCCTGGGCGCCGGGTTCTTCCCGTGGCGGATCGAGGTCTTCCATGCGCATCAGCCAGCGGCCTTGATTGGCACGGGCGTCGAGGTAGGAGGCGAGGGCGGCGACCAGGGAACCGAAGTGCAGGTGTCCGCTGGGCGTGGGGGCGAAACGCCCGATATAGGAGGAGGCTGTCATGGGCCGGATATTACTGGAAAACCAGCAAACGCCAGAAACAAAAATGGGGCGTTCGCACGCCCCATTTGTCCAGCCCGGCAGTGATTACTTGCCGACCTGTTTTTCCTTGATTTCAGCCAAGGTCTTGCAGTCCACGCACAGGTCGGCGGTAGGACGCGCTTCCAGGCGGCGAATACCGATCTCGACGCCGCAGGACTCGCACCAGCCGTACTCTTCGTCTTCGATGAGTTGCAGGGTCTTGTCGATCTTCTTGATCAGCTTACGCTCGCGATCACGGGCGCGCAGTTCAAGGGCGAACTCTTCTTCCTGGCTGGCACGGTCTGCCGGGTCCGGGAAGTTGGCCGCTTCGTCCTTCATATGGTCAACGGTACGGTCAACCTCTTGCATCAAGTCCTGTTTCCACTGCTTCAGGATCTTGGAGAAGTGTTCGCGCATGGGCTTGCCCATGTATTCCTCACCCTTCGCCTCGACGTAGGGTTGGAAGCCGCTGATGCTCTGTTGCTTTGCTTGGGTGGGCATGAATGGACCGCCTCTCACTCTTCTAATCCATTGCGCAGGATTGCAACATCACCGACACCTGCCGGCCCTGCGGCTGCAAGCGGGCGAACTTACCAGATAGATTCGGGGTGCGCCACTCCCGGTTGTCGAGGCACCGTCTCCTGAGGCTTGCAAACCGCCGCAGGCCCCAGCAGGGCGGGCTTGTACGGTCTCGAATGTTGATTTTAGCTGTTTTGCAGGTAGTTGCTTGCCGTGCTTGCTACATGTCTTGGGGCAATAGAGCAGGTTTTGCGCGGCGGGTTGGGTAGAATCGGGGTTTGTCCTCAGAGTTAAGGAAGGCTAATGGCTCAGCCCTACAGTGCGCGCAGCCGCGCTATCGAACCTTTCCATGTCATGGCGTTGCTGGCGCGGGCCAATGAATTGCAGGCCGCCGGTCACGACGTGATTCACCTGGAAATCGGCGAGCCGGACTTCACCACCGCCGAGCCCATCATCAAGGCCGGGCAGGCGGCGCTGGCCAATGGCAAGACCCGCTATACCGCGGCCCGCGGGCTGCCGGAGTTGCGGCAAGCCATCAGCGGTTTCTACCAGCAGCGCTACGGGTTGAGCATCGATCCCGAGCGAATCCTGATTACACCCGGCGGCTCGGGAGCCTTGTTGCTGGCGAGCAGCCTGCTGGTGGATCCCGGCAAGCACTGGCTGCTGGCAGACCCAGGCTACCCCTGCAACCGCCACTTCCTGCGGCTGGTGGAGGGCGCGGCCCAACTGGTCCCGGTCGGCCCCGAGGTGCGTTATCAACTGACCGCCGACCTGGTGGCGCGCCATTGGAATCAGGAAAGCGTGGGCGCGTTGGTCGCGTCGCCTGCCAACCCTACCGGCACCATCCTGACGCGGGACGAGTTGGCGGGGTTGTCGAGCGCCATCAAGGCGCGCAATGGGCATTTGGTGGTGGATGAGATCTACCACGGCCTGACCTACGGCACCGATGCCGCCAGCGTGCTGGAAGTTGACGATGAAGCCTTCGTTCTAAATAGTTTTTCGAAGTATTTCGGAATGACCGGCTGGCGCCTGGGCTGGCTGGTGGCGCCGCCTGCTGCGGTGGGTGAGTTGGAGAAGCTGGCGCAGAATCTCTACATCAGCGCGCCGAGCATGGCCCAGCATGCGGCCCTGGCCTGCTTTACCCCGCAAACATTGAACATTCTTGAAGACCGCCGGGCCGAGTTTGGCCGGCGTCGCGACTTCCTGCTGCCAGCGTTGCGCGAGTTGGGTTTCGGTATTGCCGTGGAGCCGGAAGGCGCGTTCTACCTGTATGCCGATATCAGCGCATTCGGCGGCGATGCCTTCGCGTTCTGCCGGCACTTCCTCGAAACCGAGCACGTTGCGTTCACGCCGGGCCTGGATTTCGGCCGTTATCAAGCCGGTCACCATGTGCGTTTTGCCTATACGCAAAACCTTGATCGCCTACAGCAAGCCGTTGAACGGATAGCTCGCGGCCTGCGGAGTTGGCAAGGCTGATGCGCTTTAATCCTCCCCTCGAAGAAGGCCGGCTGATCCGCCGCTACAAGCGTTTTCTCGCCGATATCGAAACCGTTACCGGCGAGTTGTTGACCATTCACTGCCCGAACACCGGCTCGATGTTCAACTGCATGGTGGAAGGTGGCCAGGTCTGGTTCAGCCGCTCCAATGACCCCAAGCGCAAGCTGCCAGGCACCTGGGAAATCAGCGAAACCCCACAAGGGCGCCTGGCGTGTGTGAACACGGCGCGGGCCAATCAGTTGGTTGAAGAAGCGCTGCGCGCGGGGGTTATCACCGAGCTCAATGGCTTTACTGCCTTGAAACGCGAAGTCGCCTACGGCCAGGAAAACAGCCGGATCGATTTTCGCCTGGATTACCCGGCGGGCGCGGCATATGTCGAAGTCAAAAGCGTCACCCTCGGGTTTGACGGGACCTCGACGGCGGCGTTTCCCGATGCCGTGACCCAGCGCGGTGCCAAGCATCTGCGTGAGCTTGCGCATCTGGCGCGTGAGGGTGTACGGGCAGTGCAGTTGTACTGCGTCAACCTCTCGGGGATCGATGCGGTGCGTCCTGCCGAAGAAATTGATGCCGGTTACGCGGCAGCGTTGCGTGAGGCCAAGGCGGCGGGCGTCGAGGTGCTGGCCTATGGCGTACGAGTGACGTCAGAGGAAATCTGCGTCGATCGCCGGCTGGAAGTATTGCTCGGCGACTAGAGTTGTACCCACAGGCCTTGTTCGTCCTCGCGGCCGGGCAGGGCTGTCAGGCTCTGGCCGGCGCAAGGGCCGGCGACGCACTCACCGCTTTCGATCAGGAACAGCGCGCCATGGGTGGCGCACTGGATCAGGCTGGCGCTGGGGTCGAGAAACTGGTGCGGCTGCCATTCCAGCGGCACCCCGCGATGTGGGCAGCGGTTGATATAGAAGTAGGCAATGCCTTCGCGGCGCACGGCAAACAGCTTGCGGCCGTCGATATCGAAACCGAGGCTGGCGTTGGGTGCGAGTTCGCTGGAGGCGCAGAGAAACTTCATATCGATCCTTAAGTGCCGCCGTTTGCGGGCTGCAAGGCTATCCTGGTTTTTGCCGCAGAGCCCGGTGCTTGACGTGCAAATGCAAACAATTATCAAATGCCGGCTTCGCCCGTAAGCTGACTGGGCGCTCTGTACGATGTCGGGCAGCCTTGATCTGTCACATTGCGAGTGTTTCAGCGGGCTCACCCCTTGGAAGGAAACCCTTTTATGCGCCTGAGTGCCAGTGCTATCGCGCTCGTTGTCGGACTGCTGGTCAACGCTGGGGCCCAGGCCTCTGAACTGCCACAACGCTGGGTCAGCGCCGGTGGTGCGTTGTCGGAATGGGTGACGGCCCTGGGCGGTGAGTCAAAGCTGGTGGGCGTGGATACCACCAGCCAGCATCCGGAATCCCTCAAGGCGTTGCCGAGCATTGGTTACCAGCGTCAGTTGTCGGCGGAAGGCATTCTGAGCTTGCGCCCGCAAATCCTGGTGGGCACCGAGGAAATGGGGCCGCCACCGGTGTTGGCGCAAATCCGCAATGCCGGTGTGAAAGTGGAGCTGTTTTCAGCCGAGCCGGATCTGCCGACGCTGCAGGGCAACCTTCAGCATTTGGGCAAGCTGCTGGGTAACGAAGCGAAGGCTGCAGAACTGTTCAGTGACTATCAGCAACAACTTGACCAACAAAAGAACTGGGTGGCCAAGGCCCAGGCCACTCAAAAGGCGCCTGGAGTGCTGTTGCTGCTGGGACATGCCGGCGGCAAACCGCTGATTGCGGGCAAAGACACGGCGGCTGACTGGATGTTGCAGCAGGCCGGCGGCCACAACCTGGCGACCCACGATGGTTACAAGCCGTTTTCCGTAGAGTCGCTGGCGGGGCTCAATCCTGAGGTGCTGGTGTTTGCCGATCGCGCTTTGACCGGGGATGCGGCCCGCGCCGCGTTGTTCAAGGAAAACCCGATCCTGGCTTCGACGCCAGCGGCCAAGAATGGACGCGTCTATGAACTGGACCCGACGCTGCTGGTGGGTGGGCTTGGGCCACGCTTGCCGCAAAGCCTGGTGAAGCTGTCTGCCGGGTTCTATCCGTCTCAGGCTAATACCGCCCCATGACCACTCTGGTTAAACCGCGAACCCTGTTTATCGGCTTGAGTCTGCTGTGTGTACTGGCGATCTGGTTGTCATTGGCCCTGGGGCCGGTGAGTCTGCCGTTAATGGACACACTGCGGGCAGCCTTACGCTTGATGGGTGTGCCAATCGAGGCCCAAGGCCTGGAGCAGGCGGAGCTGATCCTCGGGCAGATTCGCCTGCCGCGTACGTTGCTGGGATTGGCCGTCGGTGGGGTTCTGGCGCTTTCCGGCGTTGCAATGCAGGGGCTGTTTCGCAACCCCTTGGCTGATCCCGGGTTGGTCGGGGTTTCCAGCGGTGCGGCGTTGGGCGCGGCGATTGCGATTGTCGGTGGTTCGTTTTTTGGCGGTTTGCCGGATGCGCTCGGGCCTTATCTGCTGTCGTTGTGTGCCTTCCTCGGCGGTTTGGGGGTAACAGCGCTGGTCTATCGCCTGGGGCGGCGCAACGGCCAAACCAACGTCGCGACCATGTTGCTGGCGGGTATCGCCCTGACGGCGCTCGCCAGTTCGGCGGTGGGCCTGTTCACCTACCTGGCAGATGACGCTACCTTGCGCACCCTGACGTTCTGGAACCTGGGCAGCCTGAATGGCGCCAGCTACTCGCGCTTATGGCCGCTGCTGCTGGTCAGCGCCGGCGTAGCACTGTGGCTGCCGCGCCGGGCCAAGGCGCTGAATGCACTCCTGCTGGGTGAGTCGGAAGCCAGTCACTTGGGCATTGATGTTGAAGGCCTCAAGCGCGAACTGGTGTTCTGCACCGCGCTGGGCGTGGGCGCGGCCGTGGCGGCTGCGGGGATGATCGGCTTTGTCGGGCTGGTGGTGCCGCATCTGGTACGCCTGCTGGCGGGGCCGGATCATCGGGTGCTGCTGCCAGCCTCGGTGCTGGCGGGGGCGAGTTTGCTGTTGTTTGCCGATCTGGTGGCGCGCCTGGCCTTGGCGCCGGCGGAATTACCGATCGGCATTGTTACCGCGTTTATCGGTGCGCCGTTTTTCCTCTACCTGTTGTTACGAGGGCGCGCCTGATGCTGCGAGTAGAAGACCTGCAGATCTGCCGTGGGCGCAAAACTGTGCTGGCGGACATCACCCTGGACCTGTTGCCAGGAGAAGTGCTCGGCGTATTGGGCCCCAACGGTGCGGGAAAAAGTACATTGCTCGGTGCGTTATGCGGCGAGTTGCAGCCCGACCAAGGCCTTGTGTGGCTGGATCAGCGTGAGTTGAAAGACTGGGGCGGAGCGCAGCGTGCCCAGCGGCTGGCGGTGTTGCCGCAGACCTCGACCCTGGACTTTGCCTTTCGCGTCGAAGAGGTGGTGGGCATGGGGCGCTTGCCTCATCAGACGGGCCGGGTGCGTGACGATGAAATCATCAATGCTGCCTTGCAGGCTGCCGACGTCGGCCATTTGAGCGGGCGCAGCTATCTGGCGTTGTCGGGCGGCGAGCGGCAGCGTGTGCACCTCGCACGGGTGCTGGCGCAGCTATGGCCGGGTGAAGCGGGGCAGACCTTGTTGCTGGATGAGCCGACGTCAATGCTTGACCCGCTGCACCAGCACACCACCTTGCAGGCGATCCGCCGCTTTGCCGACCGTGGCGCGGCGGTGCTGGTGATCCTTCACGACCTGAACCTGGCGGCGCGCTACTGTGATCGCATCCTGTTGCTGGAGGATGGCCGGCCCCATGCGTTGGACACACCGGCACAGGTGTTGCGGCCTGAGCCGCTGAAGGCGGTATTCGGGCTGGATGTGTTGGTGCAGCCGCATCCGGAGCGCGGCCATCCGTTGATCATTGCCCGCTGAAAATCGCCGCAGTTTTTTATGGGCAAAAAAAGACCCGGCAAGAGCCGGGTCAAATAACCGTGATTAGCCTGATGAGGAGATAATCTGAGAGTCCGAACCAATGGTCTTTCAGTTATCGGCTGATCTCGCGACCAGTTGTGATAATCATAACGATTCTCATTTGAGAGTCAACATTTGTTTTTGCGGCCTCTTCGAATTTCCTCAAACTTCTGCTTGGAATCCCCGTAAACGCGGGTGCAAGTTGGCGTCTCAATTCTTTTGGCGTGCGGTCAGAGCGTCCAATTGACGATTTAAAGCTTCCTTGCGTTCAACGGGAATGTCATTCCAGTGCACATCCATCAGCGCGCCTTCAATGGCATACAACAACACTTTGGATGCCCTGAAACCGCGGGTGCGTACGGCACGGTACGCGTCGACTGCCCCCAGGCGGCGTAGGTCGGACGCACTGTGGATGCCCACCGCATGCAGCCATTGCGCCGACGTCTTGCCAAGGTTTTTCAGGTGTTGCAGCTCATCATTCATCAAGCCTCCTTGCGACGGCCGAATGGTTCGGTGGGTATCGTGACCAGGCAAGCCTGAAAGGAGTGTAGCGCTCAGTAGGAAAAGCGTAGTTCTTTGGTCGGCAACGACCTAAAAGCTTCTAAGGCAGGCGGGGGTTTTAGCGTAGGAAAGGGTGAAGCCCCCGGTACGCCCTGTGCGTAGCCGGGAGCCGATGCAGCGGTTTAGCGAGTGCGGTAGCGCAGGCGTGTGCCGAAATTGACGGACATCAGGATCTCATCGGCGCTTAACTCAGGGGGGAAATAAGTGCCGGAGATCTGGGCATGCGCCAGGCTCGCGCCTTCCAGGGGGCAGTCGCGCAAATCCAGGCCGCGCAAGTCGGCGGAGCGGAAATAAGCGTCGGTGAAATCCACGCCCTCGGCATTCAGGTCGCGCAGGTCCAGGCCGCGAAAGTCGCCACCGCGCATATCGATGGTGCCGTCTTTCGGACGCTCCTGGTTGAAGCCGCGGATATCATCTTTATGCAGAAGCGCGTACAGCGGGGTATCAAGTAGCTTCGGCTGGCTCACAATGGCGACTCCCGTGTTGGAATTATGGCGCCATTATAGTGCCACTATTTCTCGGCCGTGAGCCCCGGAAGGCTGCACGACCAAGAAATATTTCTTACAGCCCCGGCAGGCGCTGGCGTATATGTGCCACCAATGCGTCCAGGGTCCCGCTTTCATTGGTCTCCACGCGCTTGCTGAGCAGCAACTCCTCGGCGCTGAGCGGGTCACGGGTGGCCTGCTGTTCTTCGATGATGGCCAGGGTGGCGTCGGAAGGGTCGTTCTTGTCCGCCTGACGTTGTGCCAGCCAAGCGGCGATTACCGCCTGTGGCGCATTGCAGTCAAGGATCAGGAATGGCGCGCCGGTGGCCTCGGCGATCTTGGCCGCCGCGTCGCGTTGTTCTCGCTTGAGGAAGGTCGCGTCCAATACCACCGGGAAACCGGCGCGCAGTACGGTGTCGGCGATTTCGTTCAGGCGCGCGTAGGTCGCGGCGCTGGCGTCTGCGGCGTAGATCCCGGCCTGCGGCGTGTTCTCGACCTTCTGCTCGCCGAACAGGCGCTTGCGCTCTACGTCCGAACGCAGGCGAATCGCCCCCAATGCTTCTACGAGGCGCATGGATACATGGCTTTTGCCAACGGCCGATACGCCATGGGTGATGGCCAGGAAGCGCGATGGGATGGTGCTGTAGCTTTCTGCCAGGTTGGCGTAGTTGCGGTACTGGCGCAGGGTGGTAGCGCGCTGCACCGCATCCGCCTCGGAAGGCATGCTGAACAGCGCGATCTTCGCGCGTACCAGGGCGCGGTAGGCTTTATAGAAGTTCAGTACTTCCAGGCCTTGATAGTCGCCGGTCAGCTCCAGGTACTGGCTGATGAAGCGTCGTGCCAGGCTCTTGAGGCCGCGGTCTTCCAGGTCCATCGCCAAAAAGCCGGTGTCGGCATACACGTCGGTGAAGCGGAACGGCTCGTTGAACTCGATGCAGTCGAAGATGACCACGTGGCCATCAATCATCGTGGCGTTGCCCAGGTGGATATCACCGTGGCATTCGCGGGTGAAGCCGTTGAGCTTGCGTTGTTCGAACAGTGGCTTGAGGCGCTCGAAACTGCTTTCGGCCCAGGCCTGCAAGGCGTCCAGTTGTGCCAGGTCGGCCTTGTCGCTAAGGAACGGACGGATCTGCTCGAAGTTCTGCAGCACCGGTGCCATGACATCGTGCGGCGTGCCTGCAGAGTTAGTGGCCGGGACTTTCGGGGCATTCAGGTGAAAATGCGCGATCTGCCTGGCCATTTCGTCGATGTGCGCGCTGGTCAGTTCGCCGTTGGCCTGCAGAGTGCTGAGCAGTTGGCTTTGCGGGAACTGGCGCATTTTCAGCATGTAGTCGACCACCGGACCGTCGCCGCCCAACTGCGGTGCCTCGGCGCTGCCGGTGATCGGCAACACTTCAAGATACAAATCATCGGTCAGGCGCTGGTTGAGGCGCAGCTCTTCATTGCAGAAGTGGCCGCGGGCTTGCAGGGTGGTGAAATCGAGGAAACCGAAATTCACCGGCTTCTTCATCTTGTAAGCATAAGGCCCAGTGAGCAGGACCCAGGAAATATGGGTCTCGATGACTTGGAACTGATCCACCGGATGGGGAAACAGGGCCGGGTTTTGCAGGGCAGCAATCAGGGACTGGCTCACGGGCGATCCTTCAGAGTCTGGGAAAATTCATGGCGGGCATTATGGCTCCTACAGGCGGTCGTGCAAACCGCTGTCCGGCTCATGTTGGTCATCAATAAAGTGCGTATAATCCGCCGCCATGACTCGTACCCGATCTCCCCGTTCCCGTAAAAAACCTCCTTCCCGCGGCCTGCGCCCTTGGCTGGGCTGGGCGCTTAAGCTCAGCCTGGTAGGGCTTGTCGTGATCGCCGGCTTCGCGGTTTATCTCGATGCCGTGGTCCAGGAGAAGTTCTCCGGCAAGCGCTGGACCATTCCGGCCAAGGTCTACGCGCGCCCGCTGGAACTGTTCAGCGGCCAGAAGCTGAGCAAGGATGACTTCCTCACCGAGCTCGATGCCCTGGGCTATCGCCGCGAACCCGTGAGCAATGGCCCCGGCGCCGCTGCCGTCAGCGGCAACACGGTTGACCTGAACACCCGCGGCTTCCAGTTCTATGAAGGCCTGGAAAAACCCCAGCCGGTGCGCGTGCGTTTCTCTGGCGACTACGTAGCCGAACTGTCCTCGCTCAACGGCTCGAAGTTGCCGGTGGTGCGCCTGGAACCCTTAATGATCGGTGGGATTTATCCGAAAAACCTGGAAGACCGCATCCTGATCAAGATCGATCAGGTGCCGCCTTACCTGCTGGATACCCTGATCGCCGTCGAAGACCGGGATTTCTACAGCCACTGGGGCGTATCACCGAAGTCCATCGCGCGCGCCATCTGGGTCAACACCTCCGGCGGCAAGATGACCCAGGGCGGCAGTACGCTGACGCAGCAATTGGTCAAGAACTTCTACCTGACCAACGAGCGCAGCCTGACCCGCAAGCTGACCGAAGCCATGATGGCGATGCTGCTGGAGCTGCACTACAGCAAGCAGGAAATTCTTGAGGCGTACCTCAATGAAGTATTCGTTGGCCAGGATGGTCAGCGTGCCGTCCACGGTTTTGGTCTGGCCAGCCAGTTCTTCTTCGGCCAGCCGTTGTCCGAGCTGAAGTTGCACCAGGTGGCGCTGCTGGTGGGCATGGTCAAGGGGCCGTCCTACTACAACCCGCGTCGCAACCCGGAGCGGGCGCTGGAGCGCCGTAACCTGGTGCTGGATGTACTTGAGCAGCAAGGTGTCGCCACCCCTGAACAAGTGGCCGCCGCGAAGAAAATGCCACTGGGTGTAACCACCCGCGGCAAGCTCGCCGACAGCTCCTTCCCGGGCTTTATCGACCTGGTCAAACGCCAACTGCGTGAAGACTACCGCGACGAAGACTTGACCGAAGAAGGCCTGCGGATCTTCACCAGTTTCGACCCGATCCTGCAGATGAAGGCCGAAGCGTCGGTCAATGACACCTTCAAACGCCTGACAGGTCGTAAAGGCTCTGACGACGTCGAGGCTGCGATGGTGGTGACCAACCCGGAAACCGGCGAAGTCCAGGCCATGATCGGCAGTCGCCAGGCCAGCTTTGCCGGGTTCAACCGGGCGCTGGACGCGGTGCGGCCGATTGGCTCGCTGGTCAAGCCGGCGGTGTACCTGACCGCGCTGGAAAAACCGAGCAAGTACACGCTGACCAGTTGGCTGTCCGATGACCCGCTGTCGGTCAAAGGAGCTGATGGCCAGATGTGGACGCCGCATAACTTTGATCGTCGCTCCCACGGTACGATTTTCCTGTACCAGGGCTTGGCGCATTCCTACAACATCTCGACTTCCCGCCTCGGCCTTGAGCTGGGCGTGCCGAACGTGCTCAAGACGCTCGGCCGGTTGGGCATCACTCGTGAGTTCCCGGCGTTCCCATCGATGCTGTTGGGTGCGGGTGCGATGAGCCCGATGGAAGTGGCGACCATGTACCAGACCCTGGCCAACGGTGGCTTCAATACGCCGATGCGTGGGATCCGGAGCGTGTTGACGGCCGAAGGCGAACCCCTCAAGCGTTATCCGTTCCAGATTCAGCAACGCTTTGACCCGGCCTCGATCTACCTGATCCAGAACGCCATGCAGCGCGTGATGCGCGAAGGTACCGGGCGCTCGGCCTACAACGTGCTGCCGGCCAACCTGACACTGGCTGGCAAGAGCGGTACCAGTAACGATTCGCGGGACAGCTGGTTCGCAGGGTTCAGCCAGGACCTGCTGGCAGTGGTTTGGCTGGGGCGTGATGACAACGGCAAGACGCCGTTTACCGGTGCCACCGGCGCGTTGCAGGTATGGACCAGTTTCATGAAAAAGGCCGATCCACTGCCGCTGAACATGCCGCAGCCGGACAATATCGTCCAGGCCTGGATCGATCCGCACACCGGCCAGGGTTCCGATGCCAACTGTCCGGGCGCGGTGCAGATGCCGTATATTCGCGGCAGCGAGCCACCACCCGGTGCAGCGTGCGGTGCCAGTGCGCCCGCCAGTGCTGAATCGGTGATGGATTGGGTCAAGGGCTGGATGAATTAAGCAAAGAGGGTTTCACGTGAACAAGTTGTTGATTCCAGCTATTACAGTTTTGGCATTGCTCGGTGGTTGCGCCAGCGTGGAGCGGGGCTCTATTCCGGTGGTGGACTCCAGTACAACGGTGTCCAACAACGACCGGATCTCGGCCAACGGCGGCTTCCGCCAAACCGTTACCAACCGTCCTGCCCAGGCCCGGCCCCAGGCGCAAGCCGTGCCTCAGGACTCTGGTGTAGTGGTGATGATCCCGGGTGGCGGTGCTGCCACCTCGGCTCCGATCAGTACTCAGCCGTGGACCCCAGGCCCAAGTACATCGGGCCCGATCGACGCCACGCCGATTCAAACGGCACCGATCAACCAGGGCACCTACAACATGCCGTCGACGCCGAGTGGAATTCCTTCCGCCAGCAGTGCCGGCGGTCTGTCAGCCGATGAGCAGTTGGATGGCCCGGTGCTGGCGTTGCTCACCACTGCCCAACAGCAGCAGTCGGGTGGCGATTTGAACGGCGCATCGTCGAGCCTCGAGCGCGCCCAGCGCGTGGCACCGCGTGAACCGCAAGTGCTATACCGCCTGGCTCAGGTTCGCATGGCCCAGGGCGATGCCCCGCAAGCAGAACAATTTGCCCGCCGCGGCCTGACCCTGGCCAATGGCCGTCCAGACCTGCAGGCCAGCCTGTGGAGCTTGATCGGTGATGCCCGCGAGAAGCAAGGCGATGCTGCCGGCGCCGCCCAGGCTCGGCAAAAAGCCAAGGTAAGCCTCTGATGGATGCACGCTTTCCGGCGATTGCCGAACAGTTGTTGTTGATCGAGCGCGAACTGCGCTTGCAGGGCTGGTGGGACGAAGTGTCCCCCAGTGCTGAAGCCTTGAGCAGTGTTGAGCCGTTTTCCGTCGACACACTGGACTTTCACCAGTGGCTGCAATGGATTTTCCTGACACGGATGAAGCAAATCCTCGAACAGGACCTGCCATTGCCCAATGCGTCTGGAATTCTGGAGATGGCCGAGATGGTTTACGCCGATCGGCCACTTGAGAGCCTTGGCCTGCGGACTGCGCTGAAAAAGTTCGATCAACTGATCGTCGACGCTCGTTAATTGCCTGGCTGCCGGTTTTTCCGGCAGTCTTGCGCATATTTCTACCGCTTTGCGCCATTCAGGCGAGTTTTATCCCTCCTCAAGCCCCTTTCTTCTACGTTCTCATGCGCTTAGTTGGAAAAAAGCGCAATTATTGCTTGACTTGGAGGGGCTGAAACAGAAGAATCCAAAGTCCGCTGTAGAGGGACTGCCAGAAGCAGACCCACTCAGCAGATCATGAGGCGCATACCCGCGCCGACCTGTTACACCCGCAACGCGTTACCTCGCGCTGGGTGGGAAAATCCCGCAACACTTGGGACGCTCCCAATACTTGCTCAGTCAGTGCTGACGTAGTCGGCGACCACCGTCGCTCATGCTCTGCTGAGAAGTAAACCTATTAAGACCCGTCGGTTTTTAACGGACGGTATTCTGGCGTTTTAGAGGTGAACAACGTGGAGCTTTTATCTGGCGGTGAGATGCTCGTCCGCTTTTTGCGTGACGAAGGCGTCGACTATATCTACGGGTACCCAGGTGGTGCTCTGCTGCATGTCTACGACGCACTGTTCAAGGAACCGGCTGTTACCCACATCCTGGTTCGCCACGAACAAGCTGCTACCCATATGGCTGACGGTTACGCCCGTGCCACCGGTAAAGCCGGTGTGGTACTGGTGACTTCCGGCCCTGGCGCGACCAATGCCATTACCGGCATCGCGACGGCCTATATGGACTCCATCCCGATGGTGATCATTTCCGGCCAGGTGGCGAGCACCATGGTCGGTACCGATGCATTCCAGGAAACCGACATGATCGGTATTTCCCGGCCGATCGTGAAACACAGCTTCATGATCAAGCATGCCTCGGAAATCCCGGAAGTCATGAAGAAGGCGTTCTACCTCGCACAGTCCGGTCGCCCGGGTCCTGTGGTGGTCGATATCCCGAAAGACATGACCAACCCTGCGGAAAAATTCGAATACATCTTCCCGAAGAAAGCCAAGCTGCGTTCCTACAGCCCGGCCGTTCGCGGGCACTCGGGGCAAATCCGCAAGGCGGCAGAAATGCTGTTGGCGGCCAAGCGTCCAGTGCTCTACTCGGGTGGTGGGGTGATTCTGGGCGGCGGTTCTGCACCGCTGACCGAACTGGCCAAGCTGCTCAACCTGCCAGTCACCAACACCTTGATGGGCCTTGGCGCGTTCCCGGGTTCGGACCGTCAGTTCGTCGGCATGCTCGGCATGCACGGCAGCTACACCGCCAACCTGGCCATGCACCATGCTGACGTGATCCTCGCCGTCGGTGCGCGGTTCGATGACCGGGTGATCAATGGCGCGAGCAAGTTCTGCCCGAATGCCAAGATCATCCACATCGATATCGACCCGGCATCCATCTCCAAGACCATCAAGGCCGACGTGCCTATCGTAGGTCCTGTGGAAAGTGTGCTGACCGAAATGGTCGCTGCGCTGAAGGAAATCGGCGAAGCCCCGAACAAGGATTCCGTTGCCAGCTGGTGGAAGCAGATCGACGAGTGGCGCGGTGATCGTGGCCTGTTCCCTTACGACAAGGGTGATGGCAGCGTCATCAAGCCACAGACCGTGATCGAAACCCTGTGCGAAGTGACCAAGGGCGATGCCTTTGTGACCTCCGACGTGGGCCAGCACCAGATGTTCGCGGCGCAGTACTACAAGTTCGACAAGCCTAACCGCTGGATCAACTCCGGTGGCCTGGGCACGATGGGCTTTGGTTTCCCTGCGGCCATGGGTGTGAAGCTGAGCTTTCCGGATACTGACGTTGCGTGCGTCACCGGCGAAGGCAGTATCCAGATGAACATCCAGGAACTGTCGACCTGCCTGCAATATGGCTTGCCGGTGAAGATCGTCTGCCTGAACAACGGTGTACTGGGCATGGTTCGCCAGTGGCAGGACATGAGCTACGGCAGCCGTCACTCCCACTCCTACATGGAGTCTCTGCCTGACTTCGTCAAATTGGTTGAAGCCTATGGCCATGTCGGCATGCGCATCACCGATCTGAAGGATTTGAAGCCGATGATGGAAGAGGCGTTCGCCATGAAGGACCGCCTGGTGTTCCTCGATATTCAGGTCGACACCAGCGAGCACGTCTACCCGATGCAGATCAAAGACGGCTCCATGCGCGATATGTGGCTGAACAAGACGGAGCGTACCTAATCATGCGGCACATTATCTCCCTGCTTCTGGAGAACGAACCGGGCGCTCTGTCACGTGTGGTCGGACTGTTTTCGCAACGCAACTACAACATCGAAAGCCTGACCGTGGCGCCGACCGAAGACCCGACCTTGTCGCGTCTGACGCTGACCACCGTTGGCCATGATGAGGTGATCGAGCAGATCACCAAGAACCTCAACAAGCTGATCGAAGTGGTCAAGCTGGTCGACTTGTCGGAAAGTGCCCACATCGAGCGTGAGCTGATGCTGGTCAAGGTCAAGGCTACGGGTGCACAACGGGCCGAGATCAAGCGCACTACCGACATTTATCGCGGGCAGATCGTCGATGTGAGCGCCAGCGTTTATACCGTTCAACTGACCGGTACAAGCGACAAGCTGGATAGCTTCATCCAGTCGATCGGGACGGCCTCGATTCTGGAAACTGTACGCAGTGGCGTCACCGGGATTGCTCGTGGCGACAAAGTACTCAGCATCTAACTCAAATTTAGCGAATGGCCTTAAACGGCCTGGATATATAGAGGAACCTCATGAAAGTTTATTACGATAAAGATTGTGACCTGTCGATCATCCAGGGCAAAAAAGTCGCCATCATCGGCTACGGTTCCCAGGGCCACGCCCAAGCGTGCAACCTGAAAGATTCCGGCGTTGACGTGACCGTTGGCCTGCGCAAAGGCTCGGCCACTGTTGCCAAGGCTGAAGCCCACGGCCTGAAAGTGACTGACGTTGCTTCTGCTGTTGCTGCTGCCGACCTGGTCATGATCCTGACCCCGGACGAGTTCCAGTCCGCGCTGTACAAGAACGAGATCGAGCCGAACATCAAGAAGGGCGCCACCCTGGCCTTCTCCCACGGCTTCGCGATCCACTACAACCAGGTTGTGCCGCGCGCCGACCTCGACGTGATCATGATCGCGCCGAAAGCACCGGGCCACACCGTGCGCTCCGAGTTTGTCAAAGGCGGCGGTATCCCTGACCTGATCGCGATCTACCAGGACGCCTCGGGCAACGCCAAGAACGTCGCACTGTCCTACGCTGCTGGCGTGGGTGGCGGTCGTACCGGCATCATCGAAACCACCTTCAAGGACGAGACTGAAACCGACCTGTTCGGCGAACAAGCCGTTCTGTGTGGCGGTACCGTTGAACTGGTCAAAGCCGGTTTCGAAACCCTGGTTGAAGCTGGCTACGCGCCAGAAATGGCCTACTTCGAATGCCTGCACGAACTGAAGCTGATCGTTGACCTCATGTACGAAGGCGGTATCGCCAACATGAACTACTCGATCTCCAACAACGCCGAATACGGCGAGTACGTGACTGGCCCGGAAGTGATCAACGCCGAGTCGCGCCAGGCCATGCGCAACGCCCTGAAACGTATTCAGGACGGCGAATACGCCAAAATGTTCATCAGCGAAGGTGCAACCGGCTACCCTTCGATGACCGCCAAGCGTCGTAACAACGCCGCTCACGGTATCGAGATCATCGGCGAGCAACTGCGCTCCATGATGCCGTGGATCGGTGCCAACAAGATCGTCGACAAAGCCAAAAACTAAGTCGTACGGATCAAGGGAAAACGCGGCTTAGGCCGCGTTTTTTCGTTTGCGGGGCAGGTTCTGGTATAAAGCTGCATCGTTTGCGGGCGAACACTCGCCGCAAGTTTCTGTCGAAATTTTTCACACCGTTGCAAGGTAAAGTCCATGAGCGAACGTCCCGAAGAGCCAAACCAGGCCTCTGACGCCGAAAGCCTGCTACCGATCGATGAACATGTCGAAGAAGGGCACGATGCTGAAGGCCGTAAAGTCCGGCATCGTGGCATCTATCTTCTGCCCAATCTGTTCACCACTGCGAACCTGTTCGCGGGGTTCTACTCCATCATCAATTCCATGAGTGCCCAGAGTGCGTTGGCGGCCGGCGATGCGGCCGGGGCCAGCAAGTACTTTGGTTTTGCTGCGATTGCGATCTTCGTCGCCATGGTCCTTGATGGCCTGGATGGCCGGGTTGCGCGGATGACCAACACCCAGAGTGCCTTCGGCGCCGAGTATGACTCGCTGTCGGACATGGTTGCCTTTGGTGTGGCGCCGGCGCTGCTGGCATTTGCCTGGGCGCTGGGTGATATGGGCAAGGTTGGCTGGATGGTTGCCTTCATCTATGTGGCGGGCGCGGCATTGCGTCTGGCGCGCTTTAATACCCAGGTGGGGACTGCCGACAAGCGCTACTTCATTGGCCTGGCCAGTCCGGCTGCGGCGGGTGTGGTAGCCGGTATTGTCTGGGCATTCAGCGACTACGGTATCCAGGGTTCCAAGATGTCGTTCCTGGTGGCCTTGATGGTTGCGGCGGCCGGCATGCTGATGGTCAGCAACATCAAGTACAACAGCTTCAAGGAGCTGGATCTCAAGGGGCGTGTGCCGTTTGTGGCTATCCTGGCAGTGGTGCTGGTGTTTGCCGTGGTCTTCAGTGATCCGCCGCGAATCCTGCTGTTGGCTTTCCTCGTCTATGCCGCGTCCGGCCCGGTGCAGTACTTGCTGCATCTTCGTCAGCGCAAAACGTTGCCTTAATGTAATTTCCCCCATACTCCGCAGTCTATTGGTGCATCTGTCCTCCAAAGCTGCGGAGTTGCCATGTTAATCAAGTTTCCCAAAGCGTCTGATTGCCAAGAATCGGATGTCACGCCTGAATCCCTCTATTTCTCTCGCCGCAGATTGCTCGGTGGTGCGCTTGCCGGCCTGGCTGCCAGCAGCCTGCCGCGTTGGGCCAGTGCGGATGATGCGGCACGTTATGCCGATGTCGAGCCGGGCAATGCACCTGGCTGGTTTGCCGAAAAGCTCCCGGGTACCAAATGGCAGGCGATTACCGTCAAGGACGAGGCCATCACCCCTTTCAAGGACGCAACCCACTACAACAACTTCTATGAGTTCGGTACGGACAAGGGCGACCCTGCAGCCAATGCCGGGTCTCTGAAGACTGAGCCGTGGAGTGTGGTGATAGATGGTGAGGTCGCCAAACCTGGGCGCTATGCGCTTGAAGACTTCATGAAGCCCTATCAGTTGGAAGAGCGAATCTATCGACTGCGCTGTGTAGAGGCCTGGTCGATGGTCATTCCGTGGATAGGGTTCCCTATATCGGAACTGCTCAAGCACGTCGAGCCGACCTCGAACGCCAAGTACATCCGTTTTGAAACCCTGCAGGATCCCAAGAGCATGCCGGGGCAGCGTTCCAACTTCGCTTTGATCGACTGGCCTTATGTAGAAGGGCTGCGATTGGATGAGGCGATGAATCCCCTGGCGATCCTTGCGGTGGGCATGTATGGGCGGGAGCTGCCGAACCAGAACGGCGCGCCGTTGCGGTTGGTGGTGCCGTGGAAGTACGGATTCAAGAGCGTCAAGTCGATCGTGCGCATCAGCCTGGTCAGCGAGCAGCCGAAAACCACCTGGCAAAGTATTGCCGCGAGTGAGTATGGGTTTTACGCAAATGTGAATCCTACCGTCGACCATCCGCGTTGGACCCAGGCGCGGGAGCGGCGGTTGCCCAGCGGGCTGTTCAGTCCCAATGTGCGTGAGACACAAATGTTCAACGGCTACGCCGATCAAGTCGCTTCTCTTTATACGGGCCTCGATCTGCGGAAGAACTATTGATGCGCTATCCGATCTGGCGCATCGGCGTCTTTATAGCAGCGGCGGTGTGGCCGCTGTTCTGGCTGTACGAGGCCTGGAGCTTTGCGCTGGGACCTGACCCGGGCAAGGTGCTGATGGATCGGCTCGGGCTTGGCACCTTGATTCTGTTGTTAATAACCCTGGGTATGACACCGTTGCAGAAGCTCAGTGGTTGGGCGGGGTGGATCGCCGTGCGACGGCAACTGGGATTGTGGTGCTTTGCCTATGTGGTTTTGCATCTCGCTGCTTACTGCGTGTTTATCCTTGGGTTGGATTGGTCGCAGTTGGGGGTTGAGCTACGGAAGCGGCCTTACATTATTGTGGGTACGTTGGGATTCCTTTCTCTATTGGTGCTGGCAGTCACCTCCAACCGATACAGCCAGCGTCGCCTTGGTGTGCGCTGGAAGAAACTGCATCGTTTGGTTTACGTGATTCTCGGGCTTGGTTTGCTGCATATGCTGTGGATCGTGCGGGCAGATCTCAAGGAGTGGGCTATCTATGCATCTATAGGGGCGCTGCTTCTGGTCCTGCGTATACCGTCGGTGATGCGGCGAATTCCCCGTCTTATTGCTAAAAAACCATCTTCTGCAACAAAAGCGTAATTAACCCTTGACGGCAGATTCTGGAAGTCTATAATTCGCCCCACTTCCGGCGCAGTCGAAACGGAAAACTCCTTGGTAAACAAAGAGTTATGTAGGTTTCGGCAGCGAGTTGCTTCAGATCATCGAAGCCCAGAAGGAGTTAGTAAGGCAGTGTTGTTTGGCCCTATTAACGTT
>NZ_JACAQC010000042.1:0-11903 GCF_013385345.1 Pseudomonas sp. I8001 | reverse complement strand
TTGCCGCTTTTGCAAAGTGACTCGCTGTAAGAGCGAAACCATAAGCCGCCATTACCTAAATAACGGATATGCCCCCAAAATTCCGCCGATATTCGATCTCGAAAACCACGGCCCCCCCTGGGACATCCCACCCGACAAGCGATCTCACTGCCACCCGCTGGTGCATGCTCTTGATTGCATGCAGCTTTTTGTAGCGAGGAAGCTCGCTCCCGTTGACCCGCATGGCAGGCCAAACAGCCTAATCAATAGCAAGCTAGCTAATTGGCGCATTAATTGCCTTGAAATATGGCAATTAGACATCACTCCCGGAGTCCGCCATGAGCAGCCTGTCGAGCAGCACGATGCAGTTATCTTCCGCCGAGAAAAGCTGGCTGCCCTGGTGGGGCAAAACCGGCAAGTTCGCCATGGGCTGGTCCTGCCACCTCAACCGCGCGGTGTACCCGGTGATGGAGCAAACCTTCGAGGCCATTGCCGAAACCCGGGTCAAACTCCTGCAAACCTGGACCCGCGAACAGTGGGAACACCTCAACGAACTGGCGACGACACTGGCCCGCGATTCCGTGCTCACCGACAACAGCCTGCTGCTGGAAAAACTGCACCAGGCCGGGGATTTCTCCGAGCTGTTTATCGTCGACCCAAAGGGCGAATTACTGGCGAGTACCTGGAGCCAGGCCAGTCACCGCGCGCTCAATCAACAAGCCCTGGCCGCCGGGCTCAAGGCGCCATTCCTCCACGGTCCCTACAGCGACCCGCTGACCTTGCAGATCGGCCCTTCGTCCTCGCGCTTCCATGACGAAGTGACCCTGATGTTCTACCAACCATTGACCCGCGAGGGCAGGGTGGTCGGCTGCCTCTGCGGTCGGGTGCCCAACGACATACTCGGGGATTTGATCCAGCGCGAGGCCGGGCATATCTTCCCCGAGTCCGGCGATAACTACCTGTTCATGGTGCAATCGCGCTTCGACCCGGCGCTGCAGCCGGGCATTGCGCTGTCCCGCTCACGCTTCGAGGACGGCACCTTCACCCACGGTGAAAATCTCAAGAGCGGCGTGCACACACCCTGGAAAACCGTACAGATCCAGCGCCACACCGAGCTGGAATTGCGGTTTATCGACCCCGCCACCCAACAACTGCACCCCGGCGTGCGGGAAACCATCCGCAAGGGCTCGAACCTGTTTGTCACCTATCCCGGCTATTCCGACTACCGTCACATCCCGGTGGTGGGCAAGGGCGTGACCTTCGAACTGCCGGGCTCGCCGGATCGCTGGGGCATGATGTGCGAGGCCGACCTGGAAGAGGTCTACCGCCGGCGCTCCCTGAGCCACGGCTTGATGAAGCCCTATCTGGCGACCATGGGCGGCCTGTTTGCCTGCAACTTCCTGGTCCGTCACTACAGTGGCTTGCCCGCCGCCTGGACCGATGCGTGCGAGGTGCTGAGCATGGTCGTCGCGGCCTTGCTGTTCAGCCGCCTGGGCCCCAGGCGCCTGGCCGCACGCCTGAATGAAATGACCGAGGTCATCCGCACCATTGCCGAAGGCGAGGGCAACCTGCGCCAACGCCTGGACAGCGGGCGCATGGTCAACGACGAAACCGGCGACATGAGCCGCTGGATCAACAGCTTCATCGACCGCCTGGATTCGGTGGTCGGCCAGGTGGTCAAGGCCAGCCACAGCGTTGGCAACACCAACCAATTGATGCTCGGCCGCAGCGAGGCGGCCGGGTTGATGTCCCATGAAGTGGCCGACGCCACCCACCGCATGATGATCATCGTTGAAGAGCAACTGGGAGAAATCCAGCAAGCCTCGGTGAGCGCCGAGCAAATGAAGCAGGCCATGGACGAGGTGGTCAGCCGGGCCCGCGAGCAATTCCTCGCGGTACAGGTCGGCACCCAGTCGATTCGCGATGTGGTGCAGCGCTCCTCGGAAAGCGTGCAACTGCTGGACAGCCGCATGGCACAGATCAGCAACATCACCGGGTTGATCAGCGACATCACCAACCAGACCAACCTGCTGGCCCTGAATGCGGCCATCGAAGCGGCGCGGGCAGGCGAGCATGGCCGCGGTTTTGCGGTGGTGGCCGACGAAGTCCGCACCCTGGCGTCACGCACTTCCAAGGCAGCGGAAGACATTCGCCAGATGGTCGAGGGCCTGCAAGGCGAAACCCGCAAGGCCGTAGGCTTCATGGAAAACGGCGTGACCAACGTCGACAGCAGCCTGCGCCTGGCCGAGGACGCCTCCTCGGAGAACGTGCACCTGCACCAGGCGGTGGAGAGCATGTTCAGCATCATCCAGCAGCTCAACGCCCGCAGCCTCGACTATGGCAAGACCATCAAGCAGGTCAGCCACTCTTCGGAGCAAATGCGCCTGACCGTAGGGGTGTTGCAGACCAGCGCGGAAACCGTGCGGGTCAATGCCAACAAGTTGCAGAAGCTGGTGGGGTTGTTCGAAGTCAGTGAGGCTGCGGCCTGACCAGACTGCGCTTATCCAGCAGCAGGCGCTCCAGCTCCTTCATCGGCAAAGGCCGGCTGAACAGATACCCCTGGATCTGATCGCAGCCGGCTTCCCGCAGAAACTCCAGCTGCGCCTGGGTTTCCACGCCTTCGGCCACCACTCGCAGCTTCAGGCTGTGGGCCAGTTCGATGATGGTGCGGGTGATAGCCGCGTCCTGCGGGTTGCTGGTGACTTCGCGGATAAACGCGATATCGATTTTCAGCGTATCAATCGGGAACCGCCGCAGGTAGGCCAGGCTGGAATAGCCGGTGCCGAAGTCGTCGATGGAGATCTTCACCCCCATCGCCCGCAGGCGCTGCAAGCTGGCGATGGTGTGCTGGGTGTTCTCCATCAGCGAGCCTTCGGTCAATTCAACTTCCAGCCAATGCGCTTCCACGCCGGCCTGGGCGAGGGACTGGGCGATATCGGCAATCAGGTCGCCCTCGATCAATTGATGGCCCGAAACGTTGACCGATACCTCCACCGCGCCCACCGTGCCGGATTGCCAGGCAGCGATCTGGCGGCACACGTTGTCGATCACCCAACGCCCGAGCGTGACGATCAAGCCCTGGCTTTCCAGGATCGGTATGAAGACCGCTGGAGACACTGCACCGTAACCGGGCCGGTCCCAGCGCAGCAGGGCCTCGAGGGCGCACACCTGACCGTTGGCCAGTTCGACCTTGGGTTGGTAATGCAGCACGAATTCTTCGCGCTCGACCGCCAGGCGCAGGGCTTTTTCCAGGTCCAGGCGCGCCAGGTCATGCACATTCAACCGCGAGGACTCATTTTGGTGGTGTTGAAGTTGCTGCTCCAACAACTGGCTATGGTTTTTCAACCGATCGCCGTGGGCCTTGAGCCGCAGCAGGTTGCGTACCCGTAGCCACAACTCGACCCGCTCCACCGGCTTGCTGATGAATTCTTCAGCACCGGTTTCCAGGCCACTGAGCCGCGCGCTGGACTCACTCAATGCCGAAAGCATGATGATCGGAATGTTCGCCGTGGCCTGGTTGCCCTTGAGCTGGTTGGCCACTTCATAGCCGTCCATGCCCGGCATCATGATGTCCAGCAGGATCAAGTCCGGCGGCCGCTGCGCCACCAACTGCAAGGCTTCTTCACCACTGGCGGCGCTCACGGTCTGGTAACCCTCGTGGCGCAGCAGGGTTTCGAGCAGCTTGCGCACCTGGATTTCATCATCAACGATCAACAGCGTTGCGGGTTGGCTGGCCATGGAGAGGACTCAAGTCGAGGGAGTAATGTTCTTTTGCAGCAGCGTGTCGATCACCTGGTACAGCTCTTTGTAGCGCAGGGGCTTGATGATGTAGGCATCGCAGCCGGCCCGCAGGGTCTTGTCACGGTCTTCCTTCATGGCCATGGCCGTCAGGGCGATCACCGGGATGTGCGCGGTATGAGGGTCCTGCTTGAGCAGTGACGTGGCTGCCAGGCCGTCCATGCCCGGCAACTGGATGTCCATCAGGATCAATGCCGGTTGTTTTTCCCGGGCCAGGGTCAACCCGGTCTCGGCATCGGCGGCCCACAACACGCTGTGGCCGGCGTTCACCAGCAACAGGCGGGCGAGGCGCATATTGGCCTCGTTGTCTTCGACGATCAGGATTTCGGCCATGGGGCCTCCGCATCTGCGGCGCGGTGCAGCGGCAGCCACACCACAAATCGCGCGCCTTCGCCTTCGCGGCTGGCCACGGCGACACTGCCGCCGTGCAGGTCGGTGAGTTGCTTGACCATCGCCAGGCCCAGGCCCGTGCCTTCGAATTTGCGCGCCAGGCTGCTGTCGATCTGGCTGAAGGCCTTGAACAGCTTGCTCATGTCGTCCCGGGCGATCCCGATGCCGGTGTCGCTCACGCTCAATTCAAGGAACTGTTGATGCTCGCTGGGCTGCAGGGCAAAACCATAGGTGGGCCAGTCGCCGAGAACCTGCCCGACTTGTGCACGACTCACCTCGCGTACCGACAGGGTCACCGAGCCGCCGTGCTCGCTGAACTTCACCGCATTGGCCAGCAGGTTGTAGATGATCTGCTTGGTCTTGCGCAGGTCCAGTTCCAGCGCGCCGAAGTCGTCCGGGCTTTCGAGTTTCAACTGGATGCGCTGCAATGCGGCCTTTTCCCGCACGATCAGCAGGCTGTTGGCCAACAGGCCGGCCAACTCCACGGCTTCCAGTTCCAGGTCCATCATGCCGGCCTCGACCTTGGACAGGTCGAGGATGTCGTTGATCAGCGACAGCAAGTGCTGGCCGCTGGTGAAGATATCGCCGATGTACTCGCGCTGGATATCGCTCATGTCGCCCACCAGGCCGTCCTTGAGCGCCTCGGAAAAACCGATCACCGCATTCAGCGGCGTGCGCAGCTCGTGGGACATGGTGGCAAGGAACTCGGACTTCATGTGGCTGGCGTGTTCCAGCTCCAGGTTTTTCTCTTCCAGGGCACGCTCGAAACCTTTGCGTTGCGCCTCTTCCTGCTTGCGCGCGGTGTTGTCGGTGCCGATCAGCAGGTAGCCGATGATCGCGTCGTTGCGGTTGCGCAGGGCGGTCACCGACACCATGGCCGACAGGCGACTGTTGTCCTTGCGGATATAAGTCAGTTCGTAAATGTCTTCGATGCCCCGGGAGGCCTTGAACACCAGGGCCTCAAAGCCCGGCGTGATCGGTGTGTCCAGTTCCAGGCTGAGGGCAGCGGCGCGGGTGATCAGCTCGGCGGGGTCGGAAATGTCGGCCGGTGTGACGCGGTTCAGCACATCGGCGGCGGCGTAGCCAAGCATGCGTTCGGCGCCGACGTTGAAAATCTGGATTACGCCTTTTTCGTCGGTCGCGATGCTGGAGAAGTAGGCGCTGTTGAAGATCGCATCTTGCAAGGCGCCGGCCTTGAGCAGGGTTTTCTGGCGTTTGAATTCGACGATTTTTTCAGCCCGGGATTGCGGCTCCGCCGGGCTGTCGACTGAAGAGTTGTCCATCGTGCAGTGTTCCGTGAACTTCAGGCCCGACGCTGCCAAAGGCGGCGCCGCAGAGCATGCTCACAGAAGATCGCGCAGGCGCGATGAGGAGGAGATGAGGTCTTTGGACGATAGCAGATAAACCGCAACTGACAGGGATCGTAGTGGCCAAACGCGGTGTTATTTTTAGAAAAGCACTCAATCGGATAGGTGAAGGTGGAAAAACGGGGATTTTATCTGCAATTAGTCACTCCAGGTCGCTGGATGAACATTTATTCATCAGGTGAAACGTTTAATCAAACGATAAACGGCTGACGCAAGCGCTTGCGTAAGCAAATGTATCTGATTAGAGTCGGCAGCAATCAGGTCTGCCGATGACTGCCATCGGCAAACGCCCGAACACAACAATAATAAAACCAGGAGCTCAGTCATGAGCCTTGAACCCTTGCTTGAAATGCAGGGCATTAGCAAGACCTTCAATGGTCTGCGGGTGCTCAAGAACGTCAGCCTGAAGGTCTACCCCGGTGAAATCCACGCCTTGATGGGTGAGAACGGCGCCGGCAAATCGACCTTGATGAAGATCCTCTCCGGTGCCTACCAGGCCGACGACGGCGGCACCATCCGCATCGATGGCCAGCCCGTCGCCAGCTACAACCCAGCCTCCGCCAAAGCCCTCGGCATTGCCGTGATCTACCAGGAACTGAGCCTGTGTCCGAACCTCACGGTGGCCGAGAACATTTACCTGGGCCGTGAACTGCGCCGTGGCTGGACCATCGACCGCAAGGGCATGGAAGCCGGGGTGGCCGAGGTGCTGGCAAGGCTCGGTGCGGAGTTCCTGCCCACCACCCGCGTCGCCAGCCTGTCCATCGCCGAGCGCCAACTGGTGGAAATCGCCCGGGCCTTGCATGCCCACGCAAAAATCCTGGTGATGGACGAGCCCACCACGCCGTTGTCCTCCCGGGAGACCGACCGCCTGTTCGCGCTGATCAAACAGCTGCGCAGCCAGGGCCTGGCGATCATCTACATCAGCCACCGAATGGCGGAAATCTACGAGCTGTCGGACCGGGTCTCGGTGCTGCGGGACGGCGAGTACGTCGGCGAACTGGCGCGGGACGTGCTGTCGGCCGAAGTGCTGGTGAAGATGATGGTGGGCCGCGACCTCTCCGGTTTCTACAAGAAGGAACATGCGGCCTACGACCCCGGCCAGGTGGTGATGCGCGTGCGTGACATGGCCGACGGCAAGCGCGTGCGCAACTGCAGCTTTGACCTGCACGCCGGTGAAGTGCTGGGCATCGCCGGCCTGGTGGGCGCCGGGCGTACCGAACTGGCACGGCTGATCTTTGCCGCCGACCCACGCACCTCCGGCACCCTGGAGGTGGTCGGCAAAACCGTGACCCAACTGCGCAACCCGGCGGATGCGATTCGTGCCGGTGTCGTCTACCTCACCGAGGACCGCAAGGCCCAGGGTCTGTTTCTCGACATGAGCGTGGCCGACAACATCAACGTCTGTGCGTGTGTGCCGGATGCCCATGCCGGTGGCGTGCTCGACCGTGGCCACGCCGCACAACGCTCACGCGATGCGATCAAGTCCCTGTCGATCCGCGTGGCGTCGGGCAAGGTCAACGTCGGCGCGTTGTCCGGTGGCAACCAGCAGAAAGTGCTGCTGGCACGGCTGCTGGAGGTCAAGCCGCACGTGCTGATCCTCGACGAGCCCACCCGTGGCGTGGACATAGGCTCCAAATCCGAGATCTACCGCATCATCAACCAGTTGGCCAAGGCCGGCGTAGGCATCGTGGTGATCTCCAGCGAACTGCCGGAAATCATCGGCACCTGCGACCGCGTGCTGATCATGCGCGAAGGGCAACTGGTGGCCGAAGTGGGCGGGGCATCGGGGCTGGATATTTCCCAGGAGGCGATCATCGACCTCGCCACCGGCAGCGAACAGGTGGCCGCCCATGGCTAATTCAACGACAAGCGGGAGCAACACCATGACTGTGGCAACGATCGGCAAGGCTGAGCGTATTCGCGAACTGATGCGCACGGTGGGCATGTTGCCGGTGCTGGTGCTGCTGCTGGTGGGTTTTGCCCTGGCCAGCGAAAACTTCATGACGGTGCAGAACCTGTCGATCATCACCCAGCAGGCGTCGGTCAACGTGGTGCTGGCGGCGGGGATGACCTTTGTGATCCTCACGGCGGGCATCGACTTGTCGGTGGGAGCGATTCTTGCGGCTTCGGCTGTGGTTGCGTTGCAAGCGTCGATGTCACCGCAGTTCGGCATGTTCGGGATTACCGCCGGGGTTGGCTTCGGCCTGTTGCTGGGCCTGGTCAACGGCGGCCTGATCGCCTTCATGCGCCTGCCGCCGTTTATCGTCACCCTGGGTGCGCTGACCGCCATGCGCGGTTTGGCACGCCTGTTGGCCGACGACAAAACCGTGTTCAACCCTGATTTGCCGTTTGCCTTTATTGGCAACGATTCGGTGCTGGGCGTGCCCTGGCTGGTGATCATTGCCGTGGCCGTGATTGCGCTGTCGTGGTTCATCCTGCGGCGCACGGTGATGGGGGTGCAAATCTACTCCGTGGGCGGCAACCCGGAAGCGGCGCGGCTGTCGGGGATCAAGGTGTGGAAGGTCCTGCTGTTCGTCTATGCCATGTCCGGTGCGTTGGCCGGGTTGGGCGCGGTGATGAGCGCGTCACGCCTGTTCGCCGCCAATGGCCTGCAGCTGGGGCAATCCTATGAGCTGGATGCGATTGCCGCAGTGATCCTCGGCGGCACCAGCTTTACCGGCGGCGTCGGCACCATCGGCGGCACGCTGATTGGTGCGCTGATCATCGCGGTATTGACCAACGGCCTGGTGCTGCTGGGCGTCTCGGATATCTGGCAGTACATCATCAAGGGCATCGTGATCATTGGCGCGGTAGCGCTGGATCGCTATCGCCAGTCCGGTGCGCGGACCTGATTTCACTCAAACAACAATCACAAGAGAGTCATCATGAACTTCAAACGCATGTTTCCTGTTGTCGCCTCCCTGGGCGTTGCCGTGTTGATGTCCCAGGCGGTGCAAGCCCGTGAACTGAAAGCCATCGGCATCAGCATGGGGTCCCTGGGCAACCCGTATTTCGTGACCTTGGCCGACGGTGCCACGGCGCGGGCCAAGGAGCTGAACCCGGCGGTGAAAGTCACCTCGGTGTCGGCCGACTATGACCTGAGCAAGCAGTTCTCGCAGATCGACAACTTCATCTCGTCCAAGGTCGACCTGATCCTGCTCAACGCCGTCGACCCGTCGGCGATGGCCTCGGCGATCAAGAAAGCCCGTGATGCCGGGATCGTGGTGGTGGCCGTGGACGTCGACGCCAAGGGCGTGAATGCCACGGTGCAGACCGACAACGTCGAGGCTGGCAAGCTCGCCTGCCAGTTCATCGTCGACAAACTGTCGGGCAAGGGCAATGTGATCATTCAGAACGGCCCGCAAGTCACCGCCGTGACCGATCGGGTCAAAGGGTGCAAAGCCGCGCTGGCCAGCGCCCCGGAGATCAAGGTGCTATCAGATGACCAGGACGGCAAAGGCTCCCGCGAAGGCGGCTTGAACGTGATGCAGGGTTACCTGACGCGCTTCCAGAAAATCGACGGCCTGTTCGCAATCAACGACCCGCAAGCCATCGGCAGCGACCTGGCGGCCAAGCAACTGAAACGCAGCGGCATCATCATCACCTCCGTGGACGGCGCGCCGGACATCGAGAATGCCTTGAAGACCGACACCCTGATCCAGGCCTCCGCCAGCCAGGACCCATGGGCCATGGCCCAGACCGCCGTCAATGTCGGCAATGACATTCTCAACGACAAACAACCCGCCGAAGCGGTTACCCTGCTGGCGCCAAAATTGATCACCCGCGATAACGTAGGTTCCTACAGCGGTTGGTCCAGCAAACATTAAAAGAAACCAGGAGTGAGCACCGTGGCAACCATGGAGGATGTGGCAAGAATTGCAGGGGTGTCGACGTCGACGGTTTCCCACGTCTTGAACGGCACCCGCAAGGTCAGCCCGGACACGGTGCAAGCGGTGCAGGACGCGATCCGGCAGGTGGGCTACATCCCCAACACGCTGGCGCGTTCCCTGGCGCGGTCCACCACCAATACGATTGGCGTGGCGATCTCGGCGCTGTCCAACCACTACTTCAGCGAAACGGTGCACGCGATTGAAACCGAGTGCGCCAAGCACGGCTACATGATGTTGTTTGTCGATACCCACGACGATCCCGAACAGGAACTGCGTGTGGTCACGGCGCTGCACCATCGGCGGGTGGACGGCATTCTGCTGGCGCCGTCTACCGGTTCGCTGGCCCTGGAATACCTGCAGGCCAATCAAGTGCCGGCGGTGCTGGTGGACCGGATGATGTGTGATCGTTTCGATCAGGTCGGGGTGGAAAATACCCTGTCTACCCAGGCTTTGGTGGCGCACTTGATCGAGCATGGCCACCGGCGCATCGGCTTTATTTCCGGGCGCGCGGGGCTCTGCACTTCCGATGAACGAGTGGCCGGCTATCAAGCCGCGTTGCAGGCGGCAGGGTTGGTGTTTGACCCGCAGTTGCTGGTCAACGGCGGCTCCAGCAGCGAGCCGGCACGGCAAGCGACCGCGCAGTTATTGGCCCTGGCAACACCGCCCACGGCAATCATGGCGGGCAACAACCTGATGACCCTGGGTGCGATGCACGCCTTGCGTGATGCGAATATCGACGTGCCCGGGCAGATGGCCCTGGTGGGCTTCGATGATTTTGACTGGGCGGATTTCTTTGTGCCACGCCTGACCCTGATCGCACAGCCGGTCCAGGAACTCGGCGCCCGGGCGGTCAACCTGCTGCTTGAGCGCATGGCGTCGCCCAAGCGTAAAACACACAGCGTGCGGCTCGCGCCCACCCTGAAGATTCGTAACTCATGCGGCTGCCCCTGATATGAACAACGCGGTTTCCCTTGGCATTGATCTCGGCACTTCGGAACTCAAGGCGATCCTGATGGACGAGCAAGGCAACGTCCTCGCCCATGCGGGCGCGCGGCTGACGGTCTCACGCCCGCACGCAGGCTGGTCCGAGCAGGCGCCTGAGGATTGGTGGCAAGCATGCCTGAAGGCTCTGGACCAACTGCGCACTGATCAGCCGGATGCCTACGGCCGTGTCGACTGCATCGGGTTGTCCGGGCAGATGCACGGGGCGGTATTGCTGGGGCAAGACGACCGGGTGTTGTACCCGGCGATTCTCTGGGATGACTCCCGTGCCATGGCCCAGGCTGAAGCCTTGGGCAGTGAGTTTGCCGACGTCACCGGCAGCTTGCCGATGGCCGGTCTCACGGCGCCCAAGCTGCTGTGGTTGCAGGAGCATGAACCGGCGGTATTCAGCGCCATTGATTGCGTGCTGTCGCCCAAGGACTACCTGCGCCTGCGCCTGAGTGGTGAGCGCGTGAGTGATGTGTCCGATGGTGCGGGGA
Organism: Pseudomonas sp. I8001; assembly: GCF_013385345.1. Lineage (NCBI taxonomy): Bacteria > Pseudomonadati > Pseudomonadota > Gammaproteobacteria > Pseudomonadales > Pseudomonadaceae > Pseudomonas > Pseudomonas sp. I8001. The sequence continues at coordinate 998 of NZ_JACAQC010000042.1, read as the reverse complement.
CGTTGTGGCTGGATGTGGCCAACCGTGAATGGTTTGAACCGATGCTGCAGGCCACGGGTTTGCGATGGGCGCAGATGCCACGGCTGGTAGAAGGTGGCGCGGCCAGTGCTTGTTTGAATGCGGCTGCGGCGGGGCGACTGGGCTTGGCCGAGGGCCTGGTGATTGCCGGCGGTGGCGGGGACAACCCGGTGGCGGCGGTGGGCATAGGGGCGGTGAATGCGGGTGATGCGTTTATCACGTTGGGGACGAGTGCGGCCATCGTGGCGATTACTGATCACTCGGCGGGGAATCCGGCGAGTGCGGTGCATAGTTTTTGTCATGCCTTGCCTAATCGCTGGTACACCATGGGCGCCATGCTGGCCGGGGCCAGTTGCTTGCGGTGGGTGACGCGGTTGACGGGGTCGGTTGATGAGCAGGCGTTGCTGGATCGGGTGCAGGCCGAGTGGCCGATCGGGCAGGGCGTGCCGGTTTCTAATCCGTTGTTTTTGCCGTATTTGGCGGGGGAGCGTACGCCCCATAACGACCCGTTGTTGCGGGGTGGTTTCATGAGCCTGGGGCATGACTGCACGCCGGCTATGTTGGGGTATGCGGTGATGGAGGGGGTCGGGTTCGGGTTGCTGGATGCACTGAATGCGGTGCAGTCGGCCGGGGCCACGGTGGGGGCTTGTGCGTTGGTGGGTGGTGGGGCGCGCAGTGAGTATTGGGCGCAGTTGTTGGCCAATATTCTTGGGCGGGAGATTTATACGTTGCATGGCAGTGAGTTGGGGGCGTGTATTGGTGCAGCGAAGTTGGGGTTCCTGTCGAGCGGCCAGGGTGCGGCGCTGTTGCAGGCGGGGATGCCGGTGAAGCAACGGTTTTTCCCGGACGGCGCTCAACAGGCTGTTTTGCAGGCGCGATATTTGAAGTTTCGGGGGTTGTTGGGGGCGGCTAAGGCTTTGCACGATTAGGGAGGTTTTGGGTGTATATCCGTTATTTGGGTAACGGCTGCTATTGGTTCC